>CAYTQF010000026.1:13038-16828 GCA_964440165.1 uncultured Azospirillaceae bacterium | reverse complement strand
TTTTGAAACAGGCTCGTGATGCTAAAGTTATTGTTTTCAAAAAGAAAAGAAGACAGAATTATCGCCGCAAAAATGGCCACAGACAGAGCATTACATTGGTTAAAATTACCGATATTTGCGGTAAATAATTGGTTTTGAGGAGATAGAAAGATGGCACATAAGAAGTCAGGCGGTAGTTCAGCTAACGGACGTGATTCCATCGGACGCCGTTTAGGTTTGAAAAAGAGCGGCGGTCAAGCCGTTATCCCAGGCAATATCATTGTTCGCCAACGTGGTACAAAATATCATCCGGGTGAAAATGTCGGTTTGGGTAAAGATCACACTATTTTCGCAGTAGCTGAAGGTAAAGTTCAGTTCAGCAAAAATTCTGATGATAAGACCGTTGTTTCTGTTGTTACCGAATAAGAGGTTAACAGAATAAGTTACAGGTGGAGGGGGTGTTTATACATCCCCTTTACTTTTCTTGAAGACAGATTATGTCTTTATATGTGTTTTAACAGAAAAGTTTTCGATTATGAAGTTTTTGGATCAGGCTAAAATTTATATTCAATCCGGACATGGCGGAGCAGGTTGTATCTCTTTTCGTCGCGAGAAGTATATTGAATTCGGCGGTCCCAATGGCGGCGACGGCGGAAAGGGCGGTAGTGTCTTTTTTGAAGCTGTGGCTAATTTGAATACTTTAATTGATTTTCGTTACCAGCAGCACTTTAAGGCTAAAAAGGGTCAAAACGGTATGGGATCGGATATGACCGGAGCCAAAGGTGAGGATTTAATTATTAAAGTGCCTGTCGGTACGGAAATCGTGGCTGAAGACGGGGAAACCGTTATTGCCGATATGATTGAGCCCGGTCAGCGTTTTATGATTGCCAAAGGTGGTGATGGCGGTCGTGGTAATGCTCAGTTTAAGGGATCTGTCAATCAAGCTCCTCGTTATGCCGAACCCGGATGGCCGGGGGAAGAAATGTGGGTCTGGTTGCGCTTGAAAGTTATTGCTGATGTCGGATTGATCGGGCAGCCAAATGCCGGAAAATCAACATTCCTATCGGTTGTTACTAAAGCACGTCCAAAAATTGCAGACTATCCGTTTACGACACTGCATCCGAATTTGGGTGTAGCATGGGTAGATAATTACGAGATGGTTATTGCCGATATTCCCGGTTTAATTGAAGGAGCTCACGAAGGTGTCGGTTTAGGGGATCGTTTCCTTAAACATGTTGAGCGTTGTGCTGCCTTTTTGCATATTATTGATGCGACGGTTGATGATGTTGTGAATGAATATCAGGTTATTCGTCGGGAATTGGATTTGTATAATGATAAATTGAAACATAAGCCGGAAGTTATTGCTTTGAATAAATGTGATGCTTTGACTGAAGAGGAAATTCAGGAAAAAGTTGAGGCTTTGCATACAGCAACCGGTAAGAAGATATACGCAATGTCGGCTGTCGCTCGTCAGGGAATTTTTGATTGTTTGTTGGAGCTGAATAAATATATAACCAGAACCAGAGCAGTTAAGTTTGATGATAGGAAACAAAGTGAAGAGGGTGTTAAAAAAACTTGGTCCCCGTTAGATTAGGAGTTGTAAAGTGAATAAACAGGTAAATGACGAAGAAAAAATTTTAGAGATTATTCGGCAGACATTGGATGATAACAAAGCTGATGATGTGGTTATTATTGATTTACAGGGAAAGACTTCTTTGGCGTCTCAAATGGTGGTAGCCAGCGGTACGTCTCAGCGTCATGTTGCATCTTTGGCCGATAAAATTCAAATGAATTTGAAGGCTGCCGGTTATAAAACGACGGTTGAGGGTGAAGATAAAGCTGATTGGGTTTTGATTGATGCTTTTGATGTTATTGTTCATATCTTTAAGCCTGAGGTGCGTGAATTTTATAGTATTGAAAAAATGTGGTCTGCAATAAAACCTCGCTAGTTCTGTGAAATATAAGAATATAAAAAAATAACCGCAATTGCTGCGGTTATTTTTTTGTTGAGAATTAAATGTTTTCCAGAGCATAAAGTTCTTTGACAACCCATTTCCCGGATTTATTGTTCAGAATATAAATAATATTACCGGCGCAGTTACCAAACCAGTTTTTATCGCAAGTGCCTTTGGTAAAAACTTCAATGGTATTGTTATCTACCGTTTTGGTTTTGATAACTTCAAAGCTTTGTTCTGTCGGTCGTCCTAAACCATTATCATCGGCAAACATGCTGTCATCATAGAAAATAAAGTCAGGCATATTTTTTTGATCGCAGTAGGCCTTTTTCGGATCCAAAGCACATTTAATGACATTTTCTATGGCGCATAAAACTTCATCTTGCAGGTTACAAGTTTCCGGTAGATTTGTTTTATAATACTGGTAAATGCTGCCGTCTTGTTTTACTGCCGGGATTGAGGGTGTGTTTTCCTGTTGTTGGGCAGTTTGTTGTGTGGATGTATCTTTTTGCTGTTCTTTATTATCACCGCAGGCACTTATAACTAAACATAAGCCTAAAATCAGCCAAATTTTTTTCATTATATTTTTCCTTTAATAAAAAAGGAGGAAACTTTTGAAAAGGCTTCCTCCTTTTAAGCGTTTTTATGACTGCTTAGAAGTTGTATCTAACACCAGCAGTGTATTCAACCATATCATCGATACCTTCAATGTGGTTGAAGTTTACATAACGAACCAAAGCGCGGACAGCAACGTTGGAGTCAATGTTGTACATTGCGCCAACACCGGCACGGTATCCGATACCATGATCTTTTCCGCCTTTGTCGAATCTGAATTCTTTGTCAAAGGTGTATTCACCAACACCGACAGTACCGATCAATGAGAATTCTTGTTCACAACCCATTGGCAGGTAGCCCATCAAATCCAAACCATAAGATTGGAAAGAGGCAGATACGTTATCAATTCTATCGTCATCGATAACATTAATATCATCATTGTCAGAGTGCTGATAATATACTTCAGTACCAAAATAGTCGTTAAACTGTGTACCAGCGTTTACGGTGAAAGAGTTGTAGTTCAAATCAGATCTCAAATCTTTAGAATCTGTGTCAACAGCAGAATAGTTGTAGTCGAGACCGACATAAGGTTTAAAAGAATTTTCAGCGTTAGCGTTGGCTGCAAAAGCAACAGCAGATACAGCTACAAACAATGAAGCCATGTAATTTTTCATGTTGAGTTCCTTTCATTACAAATAACAATAGAATTGTCGTCTCTACTATATACGAAAAAACTAAAAAGTGAAGTGAAAAATATAATTTTGTTGAGAAAAGCTAAAAAATATTTTATCTTAAATCCATGGAGGCTTGTTATGAACAGAGAAGAAAACGGAACAAGTTTGGTTGAAATGATCGGTGTCGTCGGTGTTATCGGTGTGATATTGGCCGGCGCAATTTCTTTGGTGGCAACGGCTATGCAGCGTTATGCCTTAAGTAAGGCTGTGGCGCAATTGCAGTCTTTGCAAAAGGGGATTTCTCGTTATTATGCAGCGGCGGGCTCTTATGAAGATTTATCCATACAAGATCTTATTAAAGATAAAGTCCCTATGTCTGATATGATTTCTTCCAGTTCGACATTGGTTCATGCTTTTCGCGGGGATGTTACGCTTGATAAAGTGGAAGATGAAGACGGTATCTATAGTACTTTTACGATTACGTTTAAGGGGCTTGGAACTCGGCAGTGTTTAGAAATGGCAACAATCTCTTGGCCGAGAGATGCAAGTGTAGACTTGGTCAGTGAAACTGTCGGTAATACGCGGTATTCTTGGCCGTCTTATTCCAATAACAATAAAAGTCTTCCT
>CAYTQF010000026.1:0-12938 GCA_964440165.1 uncultured Azospirillaceae bacterium | reverse complement strand
GAAAAGCAGCGTCGACAACAACAGGTTAAGCGCGGTCAGAGCTTGCTTGAACGTCTTGATGAAATCCGAAACGGATTATTGCGCGGTTATATTTCTAAAGATCGTTTGATAGAAATTTCCCGCTTTGTCAAAGAAAGAAAATTTGAGGCAGAAGACGAGGTCTTAAATCAGATTATTGCAGAGATTGAACTCCGTGTGGAGGTTGAACTGGCGAAATTGATGAAATAACGGTGATAAATCGATTTTTCACTTGCAGTTTCTACTTAAAATATGTATTTTTTCAACTATATTACTAGTTCAAATCATTCAAGGAGATTGTTATGGAAACGACCGTTGTACTGCCGCCAGACTATAAACCCAGTGCAGATGAAGAATATATGAACGATATGCAGGTTGAGTATTTTCGTCAGAAACTGCTTAACTGGAAAAAATCTTTGGTGAACCAATCTGAAGATACTTTGGAAGATTTACGTCAAGGCGGTTTGAATCAGCCGGATGATATTGACCGTGCTTCTCTGGAAACAGATAAAGCCTTGGATTTGCGTACAAAAGATCGCGCTCGTAAGCTTATCAGTAAAATTGATGATGCTTTGTCTCGTATTGAAAACGGAAGTTACGGTTATTGTGAAGAAACCGGTGATCCTATCGGTCTAGACAGATTGGAAGCACGGCCGGTTGCCACACTTTCCATTGAGGCTCAGGAACGTCATGAACGTATGGAAAAAACATACGACGATGAGGTTTAGGCTTTTTGAGAATGTCTATCAAAGATTTTATACTTGCTTCTTGTTCTCCGCAAAGAAAAGCTCTTTTAGCTCAGATCGGATTTGAGCCGTTTTTGTCTGTCGCTGCCGATATTGATGAAACTCCGCATAAATTTGAAAAACCGACGGCGTATGTTAAGCGTATGGCGGCAGAAAAAGCATTGGCGGTTGCCGCAAAATATCCGGGAAAAGTTGTTTTGGGCGGTGATACCGTTGTTGTGGCCGGTCGTCAGATTTTGCAAAAGGCACCGGATGCTGATGTTCAGCGTAAAGTTATGCAATTGTTGTCCGGAAGAGCGCATCATGTTTTGAGCGGTGTTTGTGTTGTCGGAACGGATGGGCAAGTTTCTGTCAGGTGCGTATCTACGCGTATTTTGATGAAGAAACTGACAGATGCTGAGATCGAAGACTATATTCAAAGCGGCGAATGGATCGGTTGTGCCGGATATAAAATTGAAGGGCGGTTAGCCGGTTTTGTAAAGAAAATTATAGGCTCTTATTCCGGCGTTGTCGGACTGCCGTTGTTTGAAGCCAGAAATATGTTAATAGGAGCAGGTGTGAAATGAGTATTGATGTAATTCTTTATGATCAAAAAGGTAATAACGGTCGAATTGCATTGTTGAAGGAAGGGCGTCTTAAAGAACTTGAGTTTGTTAAAGAAAACGGCGTTGCAGAAGGTAATATTTATTTGGGACGGATTGTCAGCAAAGTTGATTTGGCAAACGGTAAAGAAGGCTTTTTTGTTGAAATCGGTGATGCTCGTCCTGCTTTTTTGAATGTTGATGAATATGGTCATGATGCCGGCTTAACTATCGGACAGAGTGTTGTTGTTCAAGTTCAACAGGAAGCGCGTGCCGAAAAAGGTGCTCGTTTAGTACGTTCCGTTCAATTCGTCGGACAAAATATTTGTTATTGTCCTTTTAGGATGGGCGTTGAAGTTTCTTCTCGTATTGAGAATAAGGCTCTTGCCGCTGAATATCGTCAAAATGTTATTGAGTATACAACAGGACAGGAAGGCTGGATTTTAAGAACTTCTTCCGTTGAAACATCTATGGATGATATTCGTGCGGAGATGGATGATCTGCGTCGTCTTTATGATGATGTTCGCGCCAAAGCTCGTTCAGCCAGTGCGCCGGCCGTGTTGTATACAAAAGATAATCCATTGTTTGATTATATTATAGATCATGAAGAAACTTTGCAGAAAGTGGTGTTGAATAATCACAATCTGGAAGATGAAATTAAAGATATTTTTGAAGGTGATGTTGCAACGGAGTTTTGTGCCAATCCTTTTGAGGCATATGGTATTGAAGATATGATTACAGAGGCTCTGTCCAAATCTGTTAAACTTCCCGGCGGCGGTCGTGTGTTTATTGAGGAAACCAAGGCTTTTGTTGCTATTGATGTTGACAGCGGTGAGGATAGAGGACATGGTTCGATTTCTCGTTTGAATGATGAGGCTGCCGTTGCTATTGCTGAGCAAATTCGTTTACGAAATTTATCCGGTAAGATTATTATTGATTTTGCCGGCTCTTCCGAATACAAGTTTTTGAAACCGGTAATCGAAATTTTGGAAAGAGAACTGGCTAAAGATAAAAATAAAAGCAAAGTACTCGGTTTGAGTCGTGCCGGAAATATTGAGATTATTCGTGTGCGCCGTCGTCCGAGTTTGACTGATATTTTAAGTGTGGAATGTGAAAGCTGTCAAGGTACGGGACGGGTTGCAAAATCATGAGCGAAGTTATTAAAACGCATAAGTGTCCGATTTGTAAAAAAATTGTTCCGGAAAATAAATATCGTCCTTTTTGTTCCAAACGATGCGCCGATGTCGATTTGGGCAATTGGTTAACAGGAGCATACAGTGTTCCGGCCGAGGAATTGGATGATGAAGATATTGCGGAACTTGAAAAAGCGCTTGATGAGCAGTTATATGAAGAAGAACAGTAAAAAAAGAGCCTTATTCAGGCTCTTTTTTATTGGGCAATAATTCTGTAAGATGAACCAGTCTGATACCTTTTTCTTTTAATGTCGGCAGCCATGCTTTCAGAGCGAAGTATGTTTGGCTCTTGGGATGTCCGATGGCGATGGCATATCCGTTTTTGCGCGCCAGTTTTTCTGTATGCTGCAATTGACCGGTAATGTAATTAAAATCATTGTTATTATCCAAGAATACATGACGACTGAGATAAGGAACTTTATATTTTTCGGCCACACTTTTGACCTGAGAATGAGGTGTCGTCTTGGAATCTAAAAAGAACATATTGTGCTGCGCTAAAATTTTCATAACCGGATTCAGCTTATCCGCATATTCTGTAAATTTGCTGCCCATGTGATTGTTGATACCTTTTATGTTCGGCGCTTTTTTGAGCATTGTTTGGAATTGTTCTGAGATTTTTTCTTCATCCATATCAACAGTTAAAACATCGTCGGATACATAAATCTTTGACTGTGGCTGCATCGGAACATGCAGCATAATTTCATGTCCGGCAGATTGAGAGTCTTTAATTTGTTTTTTTAAGTTTGGCGCAAAGGTCAAAAAGGATGCTGTTAACGGTGCTTGTAGTTCGTTAATGTCTTTTGTTCGCATCGGACTGGCGCCCATATCATCAATAACAATAACTATGCGTGGACGTTTATCCTTCGGATGTGTTTTTATTGCCGGTGTATGGTCTTCCAGAATATTATGCGGGAGTTTTTCTTCATAAGGAATAAAGTTTTTCAGTTTTGCTATAGCCGTAATATGTGTAACACTGTTTATATCCGGAATGTTGTTGTTTTCGGGAAAACTGATGAGATTAAACAGATTTTCTTCTATGGGGAGCTGAGCTTGAATTTCATCCTCAAGCGGTTGTGCTAAGGTATCGGTTGTGGTTTGAGATTCCGCATATTCTATTTCAGCATTTTTAGGCAGTTGAGAAGTTGTGTAATGAATACTCCAAAAGATAAAAACAGCACAAATAATGCTGATAATCAAAAAACGTATTATCCCAAGATGCCGCAGAAAGCGGTGTTCTGTTGTGTTTGAGATAATACGTTTTTGATTGTGTTTAACCACAGCGGTTCTCTTAGTCGCGTTTACGCAAAGTTGGGAAAGCGATAACATCGCGAATGGTTTCTGCTTGTGTCAGCAAAATTGCCAGACGATCAATTCCCATTCCCATACCACCGGATGGCGGAAAACCGTTTTCGAGGGCATTAATAAAGTCTTCATCAAGCATTTGAGCTTCATCATCACCGGCTTCACGGTCTGCACATTGTGCTTCAAAACGTTCTCTTTGTTCCAGAGGATTAGAGAGTTCTGAATATGCGCAACCCATTTCCATACCTGCAACATAAGCGTCAAAGTGTTCAACAAGACGTGGGTTTGAACGGTGGGTTTTTGCCAATGGTGAAATGTCTCTCGGCATATCCATAACCAGAATTGGGTCAATTAAATGAGCTTCAACTCTGGCATCAAAGACCTCGGATATAACCTTGCCCCAAGAAATGCAATCAGAAGCGTCAACACCGATCGATTGAGCAAGTTCTTTTGCTTGCTCTAAGGTTTCGGCAGTCATGAAATCTGCTCCGGTATATTCTTTTACGAGGTCAATCATTGATTTTCGCGCGAACGGTTTAGCTAAATCAATGGTATGTTCACCGACTGTGATTGTTGTTGTCCCTAGAACGTTTTGTGCAACATAACGCAATAAATCCGGAATTAAGTCAGCCATTGTATTGTAATCGGCGTAAGCTTGATAAGCTTCCAGTGCCGTGAATTCCGGATTATGGGTTTTATCTACGCCTTCATTGCGGAAGTTGCGACCAATTTCGAAAACTCGATCAAATCCGCCGACAACCAGCTTCTTCAAATATAACTCAGGTGCAATACGTAAGAATAAGTCCATATCCAATGCATTGTGGTGTGTAATGAACGGTTTGGCATTTGCGCCACCCATGATCGGATGCAGCATCGGGGTTTCAACTTCAAGAAATCCGTGTTCTTCAAAGTAACGACGAATTGCTGATGTAATTTGGCAGCGTTTTTTAAAGATTTCGCGGCTTTCATCGTTCATAATGAAGTCAACATAGCGTTGGCGATAACGGGCTTCAACATCTGTTAAACCGTGGAATTTTTCCGGCAACGGCTGAAGTGATTTAGATATGATATCGAATTTTTCTGCAGCCAGAGAAAGTTCTCCGCGCGGTGTACGGCGGATATAGCCGGAAATACCGACGATATCACCGACATCCAAATTTTTCAGACGATCCAAATCTTCTTCAGACAAGTGGTTTTTATGGCAAAAAGCTTGAATTTTACCGCTTTCATCTTTGACATCAATAAACATACCGCTGTTGCGAACGGCCATGGCGCGTCCGGCAATTGTGTAACGATCTTCCGTATCCGTACCGCTTTCCAATTCGGCATACTTTTGCTGTAAATCAGATGCTTTGGCATTGGGGGTGAAAATATAAGGATACGGGTTGTAACCGTTGTCTTGCAGATTTTTGAGCTTTACTAAGCGGGAATCGCGATGAATATTGGTTTCTTCAGTCATTATTTTCTTCCATTTTTTATAAAATTCAGATTGTCGCCACTATATACGCAATAAAGAGTTTTTTCAACATAAAATATGATTTTTTGATATAGACAATTTTTCGAAAAAAGGCTATAGTAATTCTAAGAAAAAGATAGTAGGAGATGAAATAATGTCTGAGATAAGTACGGAAAAATCCAGTATGTTGCATAAAGTTATTGAAGGAAGCAAAAAGGTTGCCAAATGGTGCTGGGATGAAACTAAGAAAACAGCAATCGCCGTATCGTTATTTGTTGTGAGCAGTTGTTCAATGTCTACTTCCGGTGCCGCATCTCCAAAATCTCCTTTTGAGTCGAACAGTGGTGAAGGTGCTAAGCCAAAAACAGAGCAATTGGCTAATGCCACATCTGCGGCTAAGGCAAAATTGGACGAGATGAAGTTGGAAAAGGCGAAATTGGAAAAAGAACTCGCCGCTTCAACCATTACAAAATATAAAGGACTCTCTATCAATTTGGATTCTATCCAACCGCAAGAAATTGCGCATGTATTCGAATCCGGTCTTAATCCCTGTATTACGGATGGAAACCGCTCTATTCAAAATGCTGCCTATTTAGGCTTATGTCAAATGGCAATTAATACAACGTTGCCGAATTTTATAGAACAACGCTGCAACGGTTCTACGCCTTTCAAAAGTTTATATACTTTCAAAAAAAATGGCAACATCCGTTCTTCAGGCTTTATGAATGAGTGGAAACGCCTCAGCTATGGTCCTCATGCCGCAGAATTTGAGAGAGCGCAATTTGAATTTATGTTTGATTTGGCTTACAAGCCTGTTTTTGATAAATTAGCAAAAACAGGATACTTTCCTGAAATAACTCTTGATAACTATGCTGCGCCTGAAAATTTTGTTTACAGTGCGGCTGTTATGTCATGTGTTAATCAAAATCCGAAAAGAACAGATGAAATTTTCCTCAGAAGTTTAAACAATATATGTATTCAAGCCCTCAAGGAAAATAAAATTCAACACGCTGCTTCTTTTAATCCTGGTGTTAAAGATTATAAAACACGCAGAGCCGCTGTAATCAAAGATGTGAATGCAAATATTGCGTTGGTGCGGAAACATAATCTTAATATTGATGACAGTTACACCAATATTGCCTTAGAAACATATCCGACAAAAGAAGTTGTCTTTGGTAAAATGGGCGGACGTTATGTTCAAGAAAAAAATTTATTGCAAGAAAAGGCTGATCGGCTCGAAAAACAGGCTGCTTATGCGCAAATATCATCAGATCTGCAGTTGGCTCAAGAAGCAACATCTGATAAAACAACTTATGAGTTTTATGCATCGAGCAATATTGCAGAGCCTGCAATAGACATCAGTCAACAATTATCAGATGCTAGAGAACGTGTGGCTACGTCTTCATCTTTAGCCAAAAACAGCAAAAGAAATGCTGTTGACAATAATAGCAAAGCTCCGCAACGCAAAAACAAAACTAAAAACAATGAAGCTATGGTTGCAGCAATAATCTCTCAGAATATGAACTTTCGCGGATAAGCTATTGACAATATGAAAGAACTAAAGTAGAACAAAATGTATAGGTTTTGTTCTACTTTTTTATGGGGGACGCATGCTTACTGAAAAACAATATAAGTTGCTCATGTTTATTAATAAGGTTCTGAAAGAAACCGGTTGTTGTCCATCGTTTGAAGAGATGAAAAATGCTGTCGGACTGAAATCTAAATCAGGTATTCATGCTTTGATTGAAGCTTTGGAAGAACGTAATTTTATCAAAAAACTTCCCCATAAAGCACGGGCTTTGGAAATTGTTCGTTTACCGCGTTTTAAACCCAGTGCAATTATTGAAGAAGAGAGAAAACGCGAGATTGCTTTACAAAACAGTGCGGCACAAATTCCCTTATATGGAAAAATTGCTGCCGGTACGCCTATTGAAGCAATTGCGGATGAAAATGAGAAAGTTTCCGTACCGTTTGAAATGGTATCTCATGGTATGTTTTATGCCCTGAAAATTGAAGGCGAATCGATGATTGAGGCCGGTATTTTGGATGGTGATACGGTTATTATCAAAAAAGCGGATACGGCGAATAACGGTGATATTGTTGTTGCGTTGGTGGAAGACTGTGAAGCCACGCTCAAAGTTTTTCGGCGTGAGGGAGATGATGTCTTATTAATTCCGTGCAATAAAGATTATCAAACACGCCGCTTGCCGGCCGCATCAGTTAAGGTTCAGGGAACATTGGCCGGTTTGATGCGCACATATCATTGACTTATATGGCAAAACTATTTGACATCCTGAGGCAATCTGTTACTTTTTTGGGTGAAACTAAAATTATTTTTATTTATTAACTAAACAAAGTTTGAACAATGAAACAGTATCTAAATCTTTTGCAAGACATTTTGGATAACGGTGTTGACAAAGCGGATCGTACCGGTACCGGTACGCGCTCTGTTTTCGGCCGCCAGATGCGTTTTGATCTTAGTGAGGGGTTTCCTCTGCTGACAACCAAAAAAGTTCATTTGAAGAGCATTATTTATGAATTGCTGTGGTTTTTAAAGGGCGATACCAATGTGAAGTATCTGCAGGAACACGGTGTGCGAATCTGGAACGAATGGGCTGATGCGGATGGTAATCTTGGACCGGTTTACGGTGCTCAGTGGCGTAACTGGAATGGTGATGGAATTGACCAAATTGCCCGTTTGGTTGAGACTTTGAAAAAAAATCCCAATGATCGGCGCATGATTGTTTCTGCCTGGAACCCGTCTCAAATTCCGGATATGCATTTGCCGCCGTGCCATATGATGTTTCAGTTCTATGTGGCTGACAACAAGTTATCTTGTATGCTTTATCAGCGAAGTGCCGATACTTTTCTCGGCGTTCCGTTTAATATTGCATCGTATGCGCTGTTAACGCAGATGCTGGCTCATATTTGCGGCTTTGAACTGGGCGAATTTGTTCATACGCTCGGTGATACGCATATTTATCTGAACCATATGGAGCAGGTGAAAGAACAACTGTCTCGTACGCCGCGAGCTCTTCCCAAAATGAGAATCGCTCGCAAGGTTGAATCGATTGATGATTTTAAGTTTGAGGATTTTGTGTTGGAAGACTATGATCCTTATCCGGCGATAAAAGGCGTTGTTTCGGTTTAGTTTTTGAAATATCTCTTTCTGAAAAAGAAAGAGATATTTTTTTTGACAAAAAATAAAAAAATAGACTAGCATTTAGGGCAAAAATGTGGTATGTTATGCTCGTATTGTTAATACAAGCTAAACATTTATATAAAATATAGGACAGTTCAATGAATAAAAAAACGTCATCAGCTTATGCGTTTGCATCAGGCGATTATGTGGTTTATCCTGCTCACGGTGTGGGTAAAGTTGCAGATATTGCCAAGCAAAAAGTAGCAGGAACAGAATTGGAGTTAATCGTTGTTAATTTTGACAAAGATAAAATGACTCTGCGTATTCCTATGGCTAAAGCCGAGAACAGCGGTTTGCGTAAAATTTCGGAGGCTGCAACCATGAATGATGCTTTGGCTGTTTTAAAAGGCAAGCCGAAAGTAAAGAAGGTTATGTGGTCTCGTCGTGCTCAGGAATATGAGAATAAAATCAATTCCGGTAATCCTGTTGCTATTGCTGAAGTTGTCCGCGATTTATACCGCAGTGAAAATTTGGCAGAACAATCTTACAGTGAGCGTCAGATTTATGAGCAAGCTTTAGACCGCTTGGCTAATGAAGTTGCTGTTTGTGATAATATTTCTACAAATGATGCAACAAAAAAACTGATATCTATTTTAAGCAAATAAGATCAGTTTGTATTTATGATAAAAAAGAGGAGCCGAATGCTCCTCTTTTTGTTTATATTAAATCAGATGATCATGCTTTTTAGTTTACGCTTTCAATCGTTTCCTGTACTTCTACGGATACAGGTGTATCAACAGCCGGTGTTTGCGGTTGTGTCATATCAGAAGAAGGAAGTGGTCCGACTTCGACACCGGGATCACCGGGTAACGGTTGTAAATCATCGTTCATTGCCGGAGCTTGTGTTTCTGTCGGCGCAGAAATAACGCCGTATGTTTCTTCAATGATCATTGTGTTGGCAGAATCCGGTGTGCCAACAACTGCAGCTGTGTTGTTTTGTGCCAGAACGTCGTTCATTCCGGTCAGCATACAAATACCGCCGCATAAAAGTAATAATGTTTTGTTCATGACAAATCCTTTCTTTTTCTGATTACGTATCAGTTTTGATATAAGCGGAAAAAAGGATTTTTCAACTAATGCCTATTGTTATAATACTGACAGACTTCACTCTCTAATTGATATTGTTCTCTGTTATCTAATTTGCGCTGCTCTTCAAGAATTTTTTGTTTAAATTCATTGACCAGCAAATCTATTTTTTGCGCGTAAAAGGCTGTCATTTCGTTGGTTGCGGCTTTGGTGTCTCCATGCGGAGGCAGGTAAAGAGGGCGGATGGTGCGGACTATATTTTTAATTTGTTCATATATTAAGGGGATAAAATATTCCAATGCAGCAACATTGATTTGTTGGTGAACCTGTTCGTGGCGAACAACTAAATTATATGAACAACTTCCCGGTTGTAAATCCTGCGCCAGATAAATCACCGGATTTTGGTAGCCAATGTATATATCTATTTCTTGCGGAATAACGCAAACAGCATTATTTGACATCGTACGGGCAGCCGTGCTTAGGGCATACTCCGATGCAACATCAACCAAAGCTAAACCGGATGCTAAATCTCCTTCTTCAAACATGCCGATGTTGCGCCCCATTTGTGTCAGCTGCTGTTTGGTGTATGAGGTGTTGTATTCCAGCTTACCGTATGATGTATAAAAATTTATGCCAACATCGAGCGGATAATCCAGGCATGCCTGTTTTAATTCTCTGTCTGATGAGGGCGCACATTGCCCGAAAGACGGAAAAATCATAAAAAATAAAAATATTAATATAAAAAAAATTTTTTTCATGTATAATATAGTAAGATATATTGGTTAACATTGTCTTATAAAATTGGAGTAATGTATTTATGAAGTATGGTATTCTGACTGCGGCTCTTGTTCTGTGTCTTGCGCCGGAAGTTTCTGCAGCCGTCTTTGCGGAAGATACCCGTCCTGAATATCAGAGAGAATATGAAGCTTATTTGAATGATCTGCAGATAATTGCAGAGACCGGTGTTGCGCCTAAAAATGAGGGGTTGGAAGCTGATTTGGCGAAAATGGATTCCGACAAACGGATTTTATTAACGGCGGCCGCTTTGCCGGGCATTAAAACAGCCAGAAATTCTGCCAAAATTGTAAACAGTGTTGAAATTATTCGAATTCCTGAAGAATTTCGTCAGGAATATGCTGATGTTTATAAGGAAGAAAATAAGACAATATCAACACCGTCTTTGTCTGTAGAACAGAATGCAAAACGTTTGCAGTTTTTGGAAGAAACACCTGCTCAAAAAGTTGCCGGTCATGTTAATCCTTTTCAGTTTTTACAGGAAACGCCGTTAACGGAACAAGGAAGTCAACCTCGTATTTCTGTTGCAACGCGTCCGGATGTTGAGGTTTATTTTAATCAGCTTCGCAATCCGTACGGTGGTGTAGTTTCTTCTTCTGCGGCTTCTTATCAAGCTTATAAAAAACCATCTCAGAACAACAAGGTAGATGTGAGCAGTTCTCTTGATGCTTTGAGCCTGCGTAACAGCATGATCGTTAAGTAATATTGTTACCGTTTAGGTATTGGCATAAAAAATTGTAATATATTTGCTGGAGGCGTTGAATATCTGTCTTATGCGCATATTCATTGATTTGGTAAGACGGATTTTGTGATAATCCGAACTCCACAAAAGGGCAATAATCTTTGATATAATAAGATGTTCCGTCAAGACCTGAGGTTTTGTACGTCGGTGTAATACGGGTGATTTGTTGAATTTCTTTTTTTAAAAACTCTGCCGGTTTGCTTGCTTCATTGTAATAAGCTGCGTTTTTTACTTCATACTTCAATTCAAACTGACCATTGGTGAAATTGACATTTTTTTGCATCCAGCGGACAATATCTTCAGGAGTGTGATTGTTATTAAAATGTACGGTTATATGTGCTGTTGCTTGTTCCGGAATAAAAAACGGATTAGTTTCGGATGATTCTATTCTTGTAATGTGAATACGCGAGGAACTGAATTGCTCGTTACCAAAATCTAAATCATGGGTGCTGATTTTGCTTAAAAGATTTATGAGATTATGAATAGGGTTCGTTGTCGGATAACTGCATGCCGAATGACCGGTTTTTCCATATGACGTGATTTCAAAAAATATATTGCCGCGGCTGCCGATATTTATTGTTTCTCCCAAACGATTGGCGTTCGAGGCTTCTCCGATAATGCAAAAGTCGATATCTTTTTTTTGAAAATTAAGCTGTTGAAATAATGTTTCCAGTTCAAATTTATGAGGGGTATAAGCTTGATTGCAAATGAGAATACTGATTTGTCCGTGAATTTTGTTGTTGGCGATAAATTTATCGCAAGCACTGATAAAACTGGCGATGGCGCCTTTCATTGAATTAATACCGCATCCGTAAATTTTTTCATTGTCTTCATGTCCGGAAAATGCAGGATGTTTCCAGCCGTGAATGTTGGCGGTGTTAAATACATTTATGTGTCCGATGAACAAAACATGCGGATGTCCGCTGCCGACTGCGGCATAGAGGTTCTGGATAGGTGTGTTGTTATTGTCGGAGGTTTTTATTATGCTGGTTTTAAAACCCATACGCGCAAGTAATTGGCGTATAAATCTGATGCCTAGGGGGCTGCGGGGGTCAAATGTTTTTATTTGTACTAATTTTTTGGCCAGTGTTGCCGCTTCCAGCATAATATACTCCTGATAAATAATGGTATATCAGATATTTTGGTGTAAATTAATAATGATGTTATATTTTTATATAATCAAGAAAAACCGGTTTTCGACCCTCTCGTAATGCTTTTCGTTGGTATTTTGTTTGCACCCAATCTTGCGGTTCATGTTTCCAGTCATTGCCGCAGGTTGCCGTCCATTTAAATAAGGGGCAGGCGTGTAATTGATGCAGTGTCCAGTGTTTATATATTTTATGATCTGTGGCTATTCTCAGAATTCCGCCTTTTTTGAGACATCGCGCGATTTCAGTCAGATTTTGAGGATTTATAAAACGACGATCAGCATGTCTTTTTTTTGGCCAAGGATCCGGAAATAATACAAAAACTTTATCTAAGCTTTCATTCGGAATTCGAGGAAATAAAAGACGCATATCGTCATCATAAACTCGAATATTATCGGTTCTGTCCGCAGATAATTTTATGTTTTGCGGCAGTTCGTCTTTGGTTTTGATACCTGTAATCAGACTTAAAAGGTTTGCCACGCCGTTTTGAAATACTTCCGCTCCGATAAAGCCGATATCAGGATTTTTGAGGGCTTGCCCGGCAAGATGTTCGCCGTTTCCGAATCCGATTTCCAGATACATTTTTTTTACGGGATGAGAAAACATTTTCAGGTTTATATCTGTGTTGTCTGTAATTTTGATTTTAGGTAAAAATTTTTCTAATAAAGCTGTTTTGGCACAACGAATAGTACGACCTTTACGGCGACCGAAAAATTTTGGTTCTGTGTT
>CAYTQF010000025.1:0-17409 GCA_964440165.1 uncultured Azospirillaceae bacterium | reverse complement strand
ATGTTCAAAACGGTTCCGTTTATAAGTATTATAATTTGTTTCATCTCGGTCATTTATAAAATCCGTATAATGGGAAACTAATACAGATTTTTCGAGCAGGAAAATGCTCTTGAAGGGCTTTAAAACAGTAGTTTTTGTGTTTATTCGCCATGGCAGTATTTAGTTTCAAATCTACAAGTTGTTTTCTCAAGCTAATTTAAAACATAAATATTTTCTTTATTCTGCGTAAAGTTTTATAAACTATTGTCAATGATGATGGAACGGTGTATTCATAATATAGTTTAGTTATGTAGAAAGAGGAACAATATGAGACATTCCGGACGCAAAAATGATGAAATTCGCACAGTAGAAATTCTGCCGCATTATAACCCGTATGCAGAAGGTTCTTGTTTGATAAAATGTGGTAATACGCATGTTATTTGTACTGTCAGTGTTGATACAAAGGTGCCTTCTTGGCTTAAAGGACAAGACAAAGGATGGGTTACTGCCGAATACAGTATGTTGCCGCGAGCAACCATGACCAGAGTTCCGCGCGAATCTAAAAAACCGTCCGGCCGGACGCAGGAAATTCAGCGTCTTATCGGGCGCGCGCTGAGAGCCGGTGTCGATTTGGAAAAAATCAAGGATCTTTTATTTACGGTTGATTGCGATGTTATACAAGCAGACGGCGGAACGCGCACAGCCTCTATTACCGGTGCTTTTGTCGCGTTACATCTGGCTGTGCAGAAACTTATGTCTCAAGGGCTTTTGACTGAAAATCCTGTCAGAGAATTTGTTGCTGCAATTTCTTGCGGTATTCATAATGGCGAGAAAATTTTGGATGTCGACTATGTTGAAGATTCCGCCGCTCAGGCTGATATGAATTTTGTTTTGACGGAAAGCGGAAAAATTATGGAAATTCAGGGAACGGCTGAGGGAGAACCTTTTAGCGAATCAGATTTTAATGAATTAATGAACTTGGCAAAATCCGGTATTTCAAAATTGGTTGCTAAGCAGCATGAAGTTTTGGGGAAATAATATGAAAAAGTTGGTTATTGCATCTCATAATCAGGGAAAAATTAAAGAAATATCCGAGCTTTTGGCTCCTTATAATGTTGAGGTTGTTTCTGCTGATGCTCTAAATTTACCTGATGTAGAAGAAACCGGCACAACATTTGAAGAAAATGCGCGCCTAAAAGCTGAAACATTAGCGAAATTATCAAGAGAGTTTTGTTTGGCAGATGACAGCGGTTTATGTGTTGATGCTTTGGATGGTCGACCAGGAGTGTATTCAGCGCGCTATGCTCCGAACCGTGATTTTGATCAAGGTATGGATAAGTTGTTGGCTGAAATAGAAGCCAGCGGTAGAGATGATCGTTCGGCACATTTCAGTTGTGTTTTAGCGTTAGCAGAACCTGGAGCCGTGTCTTGTCAAATTTTCAAAGGGCAGGTAAACGGTAAAATTATTGAAGAAAAACGTGGAGACAAAGGTTTCGGTTATGATCCTTTATTTGTTCCGGATGAAGGAGACGGTCGCACTTTTGCTGAAATGGAAAAATCAGAAAAAAGTCATATTTCTCATCGAGGCCGAGCTTTAGCGCAGTTTATTGACAGTTATTTTGCAGGGCAGCGTTAATGATTTATAATATTCCGGTAACAAATTCTTTTTTGGATGTTTTGGCGCAACATTTTCTGAATGAGTATCAGAATAAGCCGCAAGAACTGCCGGATGTATTGTTTCTGTTACCCAATAGACGTGCTTGCAAAGCATTGACCGATGCTTTTGTTCGTCTGCAAGGGTTGAAACCTACAATGCTGCCTAAGATGTTTCCGTTGGCAGAAGTCGAAGAAGATGAACTTTTAATTACCGGATTTGATTTAAGTGAAAAATTGGCTGATTTAGCTCCGGTTATGGCGCCTACAGAGCGATTGATGTTGTTTACCAAAATCATTATGTCCAAACCTGCAGACTATGGCTTAGAAAAGATGCCTGCCGGACAGGCCGCTGCTTTGGCTAAAGAATTGGTACGTCTGATGGATTTGACAATCAATCAGGATTTGTCTTTTGATGCATTAAACAACATTGTTCCTTCGGAATATGCAGCGCATTGGCAGGAGACTCTTAAGTTTTTACAGATTATTACTTTATATTGGCCGAAGATTTTATCTGATAACGGCAAGATTGATGCTGCGGAATATAAAAAACGCTTATTACAGGCACAAATCTCGTTATGGCGGCAACATCCGCCTCGACAAAGGATTGTCGTAGCCGGTACTACAGCGGCTTTTCCTCTAATGCAGGAAATGGTTAAGACCGTTTTAGAATTAGAAAACGGTGATGTTTTTTTGTATGGTTTGGATAGAGTTTTGAGTGATGATGATTGGTTGCAGGTTGATGAAGTTCATCCTCAATTTGAGCTGAAATCGTTATTGGATTATCTGCAAATCAATCGGCATGATGTTTGTGATTTTATACCTGTGTGTGATAAGGGAAGGGAGTATCTGTTAGCTGAATTAATGCGCCCTGCTGTAACCTCTGATAAATGGCGAAATATTGACAGTTTAGTGATTAAACAGGATGCTTTATCCGGAATTCATTTGATAAATTGTCGGGATATGCGCGAAGAAGCTTTAAGCATTGCTCTTATGATGCGTGAAGTTTTGGAAACACCGGAAAAAACAGCCGCACTCGTAACGACCGACAGAAATTTGGCTCGCCGTACGGCGGCGGAATTGGCTCGTTGGCAGATCGATGTTGATGATTCTGCCGGTAAACCGTTGTCTTTGACGCCGGTCGGCATTTTTTTACGATTGGTGGCTCAGGCTGCCGAACAAAAAGCAGCGCCTACCGTTGTTTTAAGTTTGATGAAGCATCCTTTATTTGGAAACGGAAAGACTTATTTTGAGACGAGAAAGGAAGTTCGGGAATATGAACGTCGTTTCTTGCGTAATAAGAAAAATGAAGAAGTTTGCGTATTGGAAGATGAGTTTAAAACTAAAATCGACAAATTATTGCTTTGTTTTACGGAAAGTAAAATTAATTTAAAAGTTTTATTACAGACGCATTTAGAAATCGCGGAAATTTTAGCCGCAACAAATGAAAAATCCGGAGATAAGATTTTATGGAAAGGTGATGACGGCGAAACAGCCGCTCGTTTTATGGCTGATGTTCTTGATTATGCAGAAGTTTTGGGTGAGATTAATCCTTCCGAATATTCCGGTTTATTAGATGCTTTGATGAATGGTATTGCTGTACGCAGTCGATATGGAATGCATCCTCGATTGAAAATTTTGGGACCGATTGAAGCTCGTTTACAGCATTTTGACCGAGTGATCATAGGCGGTGTAAATGAAAATGTCTGGCCGCAGGCGGTGCAGGCAGATCCTTGGATGTCTCGTCCGATGAAAAAAGATTTCGGTTTGCCTTTGCCTGAAAAAAATATTGGTGTATTGGCTGCTGATTTTTCCGGTTTGTTAGCGAATAAAGAAGTATTTTTGACACGAGCAGAGCGTGTTCAGGGAACTCCGACCGTCAAGTCTCGCTGGTGGATGCGCTTGGAGACAATTTTACAGGCTGCCGGTATTAAGCCTGAAGTATTGGAAGATCATCAATACAAACAGTGGGCGCTTTATTTGGATAAAGCAGAAGTCTTAAAAAGAATTTTGCCGGCTGCGCCGCGTCCGCCTGTTTCAGCTCGTCCGAGGGTGCTTTCTGCCAGTGCTGTCGAAAATTGGATGCGCGATCCGTATATTATTTTTGCTAAATATATTTTGAAACTAAAGCCTTTGGATGATTTGGAAGCGAATTTGACTTTTGCCGATTACGGCACGATTATTCATGCGGTCTTGGAAGAATTTAACAATAAATATTCTTCCGTGTATCCGGATAATGCCAAAGAGGAGTTGTTGCGGTTAGGGGAGGCTTATTTTACTCAGAATAAAATTGCGGCGGAAACTCGTGCTTTTTGGTGGCCTAATTTTGTAAAAACGGTGGAATGGATTACGGATAAAGAGACTTCTTATCGTCAGGATATTGAGCGTGTTTATAATGAATTGACGGGAAAATTTGAGTTTGAAGCTCCGGCAGGAATGTTTACGATTACGGCTAAAGCTGATCGGGTGGATGTTAAAAAATCAGGCGGCATTAACATTATAGATTATAAAACCGGACAAGCGCGTTCTGCTAAAGAAATAGAACATTCTTATGCGCCGCAATTACCTATAGAAGCATTAATTGCCGAGAAGGGTGGTTTTGATGGTTTGCCTGCTTCTACGGCAGAGGCGTTGATTTATTGGCCGCTCGGTAAAAAAGAAAGCGGTGTTTTTGACAATGTGGAAACGATTTTGCAAAATGCTTTTGAACGTATTCGTAAGCTGGCTGCTTTATTTGATTTTGAAGAAACACCTTATATCAGTAAGCCAAATCCTAAGATTGCGCCAAAGTATTCCGATTATGAACATTTAAGCCGTGTTGCCGAAACAGATACGGAGGATGAATAAAATGGCGGGTAGCGAAGATATAAAAATACAGCGTGGTATATTGGCAACCCGGCAGCAAAGAAAAGCGGCAGATCCTAACGCTTCCGTCTGGGTAGAGGCTTCAGCCGGAACCGGTAAAACAAAAGTTTTGTCTGACCGTGTTATGCGCCTGTTATTATCCGGTGTGGCTCCGGCTAAAATTCTTTGTTTGACATATACAAAAGCGGCTGCCGTTGAAATGAGCAATCGTATTGCTTCTCGTCTCAGTAAATGGGCTGTAATACCTGATGATAAATTAGATAAGGAGTTGTCTGCGTTGTTAGGCGACTTGCCTGCGGATAGAAAAAAATATGAAAATTTAACGGCGGTGGCCAGAAAATTATTTGCGGTGTTGTTGGATACACCCGGTGGCATGAAGATTCAAACCATTCACAGTTTTTGTCAGGATATTTTAAAGCGTTTTCCTCTGGAAGCCGGTATATCTCCTTATTTTGAAGTTATGGATGATCGCACAAAAAACGAGGCTTTGGAAAAAATTAAAACAACTTTACTGCAAGATGCCGAAAGCGGAAAAAATACAATTTTAGCACAAGCGTTAGGTTATTTAACGGGAAATGTCAGTGAGTTCACTTTTCCTGATATATTAACTTCTATTACGGAAAATTCCGGAAAGATTATCCGATTATTGCGTGCTTATCCGAAACAGGATGATTTATTGAATGAGCTCGGTCGGCGGTTAAATGTTTTGCCTGAAGAGGATGAACTTTTTTTACAAAAAAAATTGTTGTGTTCGGTTGATATTGATAATTTGAAAAGAATTGCCTGCGCTTGGCAGAGCGGAAGCGCGACAGAACATGGCAAGGCGGATTTATTGTTTGATGTTTTGGAGCAGGGATTGCCCTTGACGTCCTATAATATTTTGAAGTCTTTGTTTTTGAAAAAAGACGGCGGAATTTGTGCCAAATATGCAACAAAAAATGCGTTGGCAACGTATCCTGAACTCAATGAAGCCGCTGTTGATGTTGCGACGGCTTTACAGCAGACGGAAGAAAAAATGACGGCATGGAGAGTTTTTGCTTCAACGCGCGCCATTATCGTTTTGGCTGAAGCTTTGATTGGCGGTTATCAGAAGTTTAAGTCTGATTATGCCCGTATGGATTATGATGATTTGATTATGTTGACGCGGAAATTATTGGAAAACAAGTCTGTTGCCGATTGGGTTTTGTTTAAGCTTGATGGCGGTATTGATAATGTTTTGATTGATGAAGCGCAAGATACTTCTCCGAACCAATGGGCAATTGTTCGTTCTTTGACGGAGGCTTTTTTTGACGGCAGCGGAGATACAGATAGAAGACGGACGATTTTTGTTGTGGGAGATCGTAAGCAGTCTATTTATAGTTTTCAGGGGGCAGATCCGCGTGAATTTGAAAAAATGCGACAGTATTTTAGAGAACATGCCCATAATTTTAATGAAATTAATCTTGAAGTTTCTTTCCGGTCGACAGCGGCTGTTCTGGATAGCGTAAATACTGTTTTTAAGGATGAAACGGCACGACAGGGAGTGGTGTTGCCCGAGCAGGATATGACGCATATTCCGTTTAGGAGCGGCGAGGGCGGCCGGGTAGAAATTTGGCCTCTGATTGAAGCAGAAAAAGATGAAAATGCGGATGTATGGCTGCCGCCGGTGGAGAGGAAAGTTTCCGATTCAACAAGCCGCAGACTGGCAAAATCCATTGCGCTTCGTATTAAAAAGATGGTTGAAGAAAAAGAGCCGTTATTATCCCAAGGGCGATCGGTTCGCTATGGTGATTTTATGATTTTAGTGCAGCGCCGCAATGCTTTGGTAGAAGAAATCGTACGCGAATGTAAAAGCTTGGGTGTGAATATTGCCGGTGTGGATAAGATTAAACTTTTAGAGCAGATTGCGATTCAAGATTTAATAAGTTTGGGCAAATTTTTGTTGCTGCCGACGGATGATTTGACTTTGGCAGAAGTTTTGAAATCTCCGTTATGCGGGTTGGACGATGATGATTTATTTGCTTTGTGTTATAATCGCGGACAGGCGTCCGTGTGGACGCGTTTAGGCGATAATCCGAAATATAAAAATGTGTATTCTCAATTGCAAACTCTGTTGAATATGTCCGATTTTATTCGTCCGTTTGAGTTATATTCTTATGTCTTAAATGTACAAGGCGGACGTCGTAAGTTTTGCGAACGTATGGGAACAGAAGTTGAGGACGGTTTGGATGAATTTGTGAATCTCACGCTTGATTTTGAGCGTGAACATGTCCCGTCAATGCAGATGTTTATTCATTGGATTGAACAGGACAATATCGAAATTAAGCGTGAGTTGGAGCAAAATACGCAAGATGCCGTCCGTGTTATGACTGTTCACGCTTCTAAAGGTTTGCAGGCGCCGATTGTTATTCTTCCCGATACCGTACGACAGGTTAATGCCAAAAAAGGTATGGGGATGTTGTGGGATGATATTTTCTTTTATCCGTTGTCATCCTCTGATTATGATGAAAATTGCCGTCGGATTAAAGACAAAGAGCAACAAGATGCTTTAGAAGAATATCGGCGTTTGTTGTATGTGGCGCTTACACGTGCTGAAGATCGTTTATGTATTTGCGGTTATATGCAAAATCGCAAACCTGAAGATGATTGTTGGTATAACCTTTGCCGTCGAACCATTGCAGATATAGGACAAGTTGATGAAGATGTCATTTTTTATGAATCTGAACAGCTTACCGTACCTAAAAAAGAGGTTGAAGAACAACAAAAGACGGTTGTTTCCGGTTTACCTGACTGGTTGAGAAAAATTCCGGAAACCGAGCATCCTCTGGCTAAACCGTTTACGCCGTCAAAGCCGGATGAAACCGATGAAGAAGATGCTTTGTTTTCTCCATTGCATCAGGAAAGCGGTAATAGGTATCGACGCGGTATTGTAATTCACAAATTATTGCAGTTTTTACCGGATGTTCAATTGACGAATAAGACTGCTGTTATTCAGGAATTTTTATTGAAAAATGCGCCGGAATTTAATGTTCGTCAACGGGAAAAAATTGTTCAGGAAGTTTTGTCCTTGATTGAAAATCCTGATTTTGCACCGTTGTTCGGTAAAGGCTCTTGGGCTGAAGTTCCTGTTATGGGAGAGGTTGACGGAAAAATTATTTCAGCGCAAATTGACCGTTTGGTCGTATTGCCGCAGGAGGTTTGGATTGTTGATTTTAAGACGAATCGTCCCGCTGCGGACACACCTCAGGATGTACAAAATATTTATGTAAAGCAGTTGTCTGCTTATAAGAGTTTGTTGGAGCGTATTTATCCGGATAAAACGGTCAGAACGTTTATTTTGTGGACTGATACAGCCAGAATTATGCAGATTGACGTATAATAATACTTTAATATATAAATTTATTGATTATATTAGATATAACAATAATTTTATCAGACAAAGGGAGATATTTGATGAAAGCGATTTTAGATAATCAGTTTGAAAATGAAGTTTTGAATTCCAAAGGTTTGGTTCTGGTTGATTTTTGGGCTGAATGGTGTGGTCCTTGCCGTCAACTCGGCCCTGTTTTGGAAGAAGTTTCTAAAGAAGTCGGTAATAAAGTACAGATTTGTAAAATGAATGTGGACGAAGCTCCAAATACCGCAGCTCAGTATGGTATTCGCAGTATCCCGACTATGTTTTTATTTAAAGACGGTAAACAGGTTGATACCAAAGTCGGTTTGAATTCCAAAGATGCTTTGGTATCTTGGTTGAACAGCCACGCTTAAGCTTTAATGTGCTTTAGGAAAGACCCGGAATTTTTTCCGGGTCTTTTTGTATTAACAACATAATTCTTCTATTATTCTATTGAGGAGAGGTAACCCTTTTGCTGTGGTTTTTATGGTATGCTCGGAATCTGAAATTAAGCCGGCACCCAGGAGATTTTGTTTGTTTTTTTGATCAATAAAGCTGTCAAAATTTATGCCGCAGATTTGGAAAAAGCGTTGCTTGTTGAGACCTTCAATTAAGCGCATACCCATAATTATTAATTCTTCTGCTCGTTCTTGCGGAGTCAGTTTTTCCAGTTGTCTCGGATGTGTTTGGGCATAAGGTTCTTTATTAATATGTATTCGTCCGTGTGCCGATTGTCCGATGCCGATATAGTCAAGCCCTTGCCAATAGCCGAGATTATGAATGGAGGCAAAACCCGGTGCGGCAAAGTTAGAGACCTCATATTGCGGATAACCGTTATGATTGAGATAATCACAGGTAAAAGAGTACATTTCTGCAGCTGCATTTTCTTCTAAGGGTTGAATGCCTTTTTTGGCAAAGAATGTTCCGTCTTCAATTGTAAGCTGATACAGAGAAATATGCTTTAGACCGAAGTTTGTGATTTGTTGCAGTTCATTTTTCCAATCTTTAAGTTTTTGATGGGGTAAGGCATAAATTAAATCGGCCGAATGATTGTCAAAAATATGAGTTATTTCTTCTAAAGCCTGTAAAGCTTGCTGCAGATTGTGCGTTCTTCCCAAAAATTTCAGATTATCTGAATTTAAGGCTTGCACGCCAAGCGACAGGCGATTAATTCCGGCTGTTTTTAAACTGCGAAACATATACAGATGATTGCTGTTTGGATTAGCTTCTAATGATACTTCCATATTTGAAGAGTAGGGCCATAGCGAGGTAATGCAATCAATAATCCGTTCAATGTTTTGAGGATGGATTAATGAAGGTGTTCCTCCGCCAAAAAATATGCTTTGTACTTGATATTCTTCGCTTAAATGACGGAAATACTTTAAATCTTCGATGTAGCTTTGTATAAGAGCATTTTCATCTTCGCATTTTTTGACGCCGCTAAAAAAATCACAATAAGGGCATTTGCTAAGGCAGAAAGGCCAGTGAATATAGATCCCCAAAGGAGAAAATCGGGTTTTGACGGAATCCTGAGCGCGTCTTTCGCTGCTCAGATGCTCATGTACGTCTATGTACATTCCGCTCTTGCGCTGCGCGGAGCCACTCTTATTATCCTCGTCAAAACCCGATTTTCTAAGGGAAGAGGAGACGGAATCCTGAGCACGTCTTTCTGTAATATGTTTTTTTTGGTTTATCATGGTTACAGGATAAATTTAGAAAGATCGGTACTTCGGGTATATTTTTCCAGTTTTTGGCTGACCATTTCGGTTGTTATTTCCATTTTTTCGCCACTGCGTTCTGAGGCGGTATAGCTTATTTCCTCCAGTAAAATTTCTAATACCGTATGTAATCTTCTGGCGCCGATATTTTCAATATTTTCATTGATAGCAACCGCAATGTCTGCAATCTTGTCAATGGCTTCCTGAGAAAATGAAAGTTCAAAGTTTTCTGTTTTCATCAAGGCAATATATTGTTGAATCAGATTTGTTTCGGGTTCGGTCAAAATACGTACAAAATCCTGATGGGTTAATGCCTGAAGTTCAACCCGAATAGGCAGGCGACCTTGAAGTTCCGGAAGTAAATCTGATGGTTTTGCCAGATGAAAAGCTCCGGAGCAAATAAACAGAATATGATCTGTTTTGACATTACCGTACTTTGTATTGACGGTTGTGCCTTCAATCAGAGGCAATAAGTCCCGTTGTACGCCTTCACGAGATACATCCCCGCCGCGGTGTTCATCTTTTCCGGTTATTTTATCAATCTCGTCAATAAACACGATACCATCGTTTTCAACGCTTTTTATTGCAGTTTGAATAATTGTATCATTATCCAGCAGTTTGTCAGATTCTTCATCCATTAAGACTTTATATGCGTCTCCGATGGTCATTTTGCGTGTTTTATATTTATCGCCAAACGGTTTACCGATTAAATCGCCAAGGCTGATCATACCCATCTGTGCCCCCGGCATGCCCGGAATGTCAATGGACGGCATACTGGCCGGTGTGTTATCTATAACACTGATTTCAATTTCTTTTTCGTTGAGCTCATTGTGTCTCAACAGAGTGCGAAATTTTTGTTTGGTTTCATCTGATGCGTTTACGCCGACCAAAGCCTCTAAAACTCTTTCTTCAGCAGCGAGTTCTGCTTTCGCACGGACGCTTTTTCTCAATTCTTTTTTGGTATTATCTATTGCGATTTCCAACAAATCACGGATAATGGATTCAACATCCCGTCCGACATATCCGATTTCTGTAAATTTAGTTGCTTCCACTTTTACAAACGGTGCTTTGGCCAGTTTTGCCAAACGGCGAGATATTTCTGTTTTTCCCACACCGGTAGGACCGACCATTAAAATATTTTTAGGAACAATTTCTTCTTTCATATGATCCGGTAACTGCATTCTTCGCCAACGGTTACGTAATGCAATTGCGACAGCTTTTTTTGCATCCTGTTGACCTATAATATATCTGTCCAGTTCTGAAACAATTTCGCGAGGGCTGAATGTTGTTCCTGTCATTTTAATTTACCTTTTCTATAATCACGTTGTGGTTTGTGTAGACGTCAATATCTCCGGCAATTTTCATTGCTTTTTGTGCAATGTTTTCCAAAGAAAGGCCTTCAATATCATATAGCGCTTTTGCTGCGGCCATAGCATAATTGCCGCCGCTGCCGATACCGATGATGCCATCGTCTGGCTCCATAACTTCTCCGGTTCCGGATATGACTAAAGAAACATCTTTGTCTGCAACAATCATAAACGCCTGCAACTGCCGCAGATATTTATCCATACGCCAATCTTTTGCCAGTTCTACGGCTGCTCGTTTTAATTGGTTAGCGTGTTTTTCAAGCTTTGCTTCCAGACGCTCTATTAAAGTGATACCATCTGCTGCCGCACCGGCAAAACCTGCAATGATTTGACCGTTGCCAATTCGACGTACTTTTACGGATTTTGATTTAAATACGATTGCTTCGCCCAATGTGGCCTGTCCGTCTCCGGCCATCAAAACTTCAGAGCCTTTTCTTATACATAAAATTGTAGTCATGGTATTTTCCGTTGTTGATTGTTTCTTTTTAGTATGTAGGTAAATTTTATTGGTAATGCAATAGCAAAAATAAAAAAACGCCTCTTGTTTTTTGAAAGAGGCGTTTTCGAATTTATTTACGGTTCTTTTTCGCCAGAATTTCAGGGGCTTTAGAACTTGTGTCGCTTTCAATAGCGGAAGACATCGGTTTGACGACTGCTGTCGGAATTGGAGCCAAACTTTCTGTTTGTCCGCAGACTTCTAATCCGACACTGTTGATGGCATCCAGTATAGGAACGTATAAATCTGAGGAATTATCGTATTTTTTTATGGTTGATGCAAAACCGTTGACGGTGCCTTTATCATCAATCAATGTACTGCCGGAACTTACGGTCTGTACAAATGTATCGACAATAATTTCCGTACCTTTGTCTTCAGAATAACGATATCCTTGGATGGTTCCCGCGTCATCCAGATAATTTTCTCCTTCAGCATTATTTAACCAGCCGAGAGATATATATCCCTCTTTACCGGTGGCCGGTAATTCCATATTTAAGGATAATGGTCTAAAGTAAAGGTCTGTTGTGCTTTGCAATAAAGCCAGGTTTTTTTGCAGGTTGATTCTGTGAACTCTTGCCTGTGCTTTGACGCCGTTTATGGTTTCAATCTCATATTCTGGTATATTTTCATCAATGATATCTGCAGATACTAAGATTAAATCTTTAGATATTAAAAGTCCGGCTGCGCGTTTTCCGTTGTGATTATCTACAGACATAACAGACGCTCTGACTTTGTACATATTTTCCGGATTCAGATCCTTATATGGCGCTTCATTTTCAATACAGAAATTATTGTTCGTGCTGATATTAGTATCTTGAACGGTTTTGATCTCTTCGGTCAGTTTTACCTGCTCGATTTTACCGTCTTCATGTTGGATATATACAAATTCGGAATCTCTGATGCCGCCGCTTTGAGACACATTGCCGCCGGAGGTTATTTCCAAAACTTTTACGCGTTCAATCGAGTCGTCTTCATTTCTGATATAAATGAAACCGTTTTCTCTAAATCCGCCGCTTTGTAAAATGTTTTCTACAGATGTTTCTTCCGTAACAGTGATTGCCGTAGTCGGAACTTCTTTTATAACACTGACGCTTTCCATCGGAACGCCCTCAAGAACCGGGATATCATCGGCTGTTTCTGAGGTGCTGATCGTAAAGACTGTGTCTTCATACGGCTGCCAAGAGGAGGGAGCTTGGATATTTTCGTTGGCGGTTATTTCAATAGTTTCTACTTCCGGAATGAAATAGCCGTCATCTTTACTGATACCTCCGGTGGAAGTAACATTATTTTCGGCAAATAAGCACATCTGCGTTTGAGGCACATTGGTCTCGTCTGTTTCTTGCACTTCAAATATATCCGAAGTTGAGGAAGAGCATGTTCCTTCAGCTTTGAGGAATACTGTCAGAGACGGATCACAAGCTTCATTATTTTCGGCAAATAACGGGTTTTCGCATGTGTTGTTTTCGGTCATCTTGAAATAATCTACAATCTCAGGTTCACATATTTTACGGGAGATTTTTTCCGGAATTTGCTGTTTTTCTCCCGAGATTGTGTAAGGATTAAATTCATATACGTTAGAGGCATTGTTATAACCGTAGCAAATTGTACCGTTGTTGCTTGTGTATGGCGGAACAATATTTGCAGTTTGCAGTTCCAGCGGAATTACATCTTTCTCTGATACAGGGCATAACGCCGTACCTTGAGAGGTGTATAAACTTTGAGAACCGCCGGCACCGGTGCATTGAAATGCTTTAGTTTCAGGTGCTTCAAATTCAAGCATTTCTGCCGGAACTTTGCATTGTGATGTTTGTGTATAGCCATCACCGAGGGCACCGCCGTTACTTTGGATGCCGCCGCTATCAGCAAGTGCTTCCGGATTAACAGCGCAAGCCGTTGTTGTTACCTGTTGCGGTTCAAATTTACATTTAATTGGGTCTTCAGCACGTTCTTGAGCCAGCAGAACATTTTTCTGGCGTTCAATTTCTTTCGGAGATACTCGAACAGCGAGTTGTGCTTCAAATTCCGGCATGCCTTTTAAATTACGTACGGCTTCGGCGAAGGCGTCTTCAATTAATTGCATTTCGCCATTTTCCGTTCCGTTTTGCAATTCACTGTAACCGGTTGTTTCTCCTTTCCAAAGGATTTTGCTTTTGCTTAAATCCATCAAACGCCAAACGACGGTCATTTCTGCAGAGCCTGTGCGCAGATTTTCGTTTTGTGCTTCATCCCAGTTGTAGCCATCACAAACATTCATGAAGTAATCTGAGATTTCTGCCGTTAAGATATATTCAGGTGCCTTATACGGAGAACTCTGCAAGCAAATATCGGTTGGTAGTTTAACAATAGAGTAGCAATCTCTGACCGTATCTTCGAAAATTTCAATAAATTTCATGTTTTTCTGAATGATTCTGCCTTCATTCAGCATGGCTTTTTTACTGTTGCGGCGACAGCCAAACAGGCGAAAACGGTAGTTTCCCAAGTCGCGGGAATAAGATTGAGTGCGTCCTCTTTGGAGACGGAAGTCAACCCATTCCAACTGTACCGGTGCCAAATCTGAGCATTTATAAACCGGATCAGGTATAATAGCCGGAATTTCTTTAATATTACGGATCGCCGGTGCATTAGGATCTAAGTCTTTTGCTTCTTTTTTGCAGTCTTCGCAGGGCAGCTCTATTTTTTTGCAGGTTTGAGGACCGAACATGGCTCCGCCGCATTTTCTGCGTGTACAGGTATTGTCGCCGAACATCGGACCTTCGTTGCGAGAACAATCATCAGATCCGAAAATCGGACCATAAGCACTGTTTCTCATTTCGTTGCCGATAGATTCATTCGTTTTGGCACGGCTCGGAAAAATTTCTCTGCGCGTAATTCTTCTGGGAGAAGATGATCTTTTTATTATTTTACGGGGCGCCGTTTGCTCAACAGAATTATTTCCGCAGCTGCTGCATCCTGCTTCTGCCAATGAATACAAGCTTGTTGTGGCGGCAAGAATTGCAGAAAGTGCCAATACTGGTGCAGATTTTAAAAAAGTCATTATTAAGCGCTCCTAATTTCTACTTAAGTTCCGGCTGTTGATATCTGTATGTCAACGCTTCGGCAATGTGTATTCTAAGGATGTTTGCACTATTTTGCAAGTCTGCAATTGTTCTTGCTAACCGTAATGTGCGATGATAGGCTCTTGCGGAGAGATGGTTTTTGTCTGCATAGGTTACAAGCAGGTTTTTTGCGTCATTTTCGAGGATGGCGGCATCTTCCAACATTTGTCCTTTTAATTCTGCGTTTGTGGATAAATTGTTAATTCCGAACTTTTGGAACCTGTCTTTTTGAATTTTTCGAGCCGAAATAACTCTGGTACGAATAGTTTCGGAACTTTCTCCCGTACGTCCTTCTCCCATAAGCCACGGACTGACAGCCGGAACATCTATATGTATGTCAATACGGTCAAGCAACGGACCGGATAATTTGGCCTGATATTCAAGTGCGCATTTTGGAGCTCTGGAGCATGCAAGCCCCGGAATACTTAAGTTTCCGCAACGACAAGGATTCATTGCCGCGATGAGTTGAAATTTTGCGGGATAGATCGCGTGTGTATTGACGCGGGCAATACTGACATAGCCGTTTTCCAACGGCTGCCGTAAAGCCTCTAAAGCGGAACGGTCAAATTCGGGAAGTTCATCTAAAAACAAGATACCGTTGTGTGCTAAAGATATTTCTCCTGGCTTTGCTTTTCTGCCGCCGCCGATTAATGAAGGTGTCGAGGCATTATGATGTGGATCACGGAACGGGCGTTCGGTGCAAAGACCGCCGTTTTTCAACGCGCCGGCAATGGAATGAATCATACTTGTTTCCAACGCTTCATCAGCGGTTAAAGGAGGTAATATTGACGGCATGCGTGCCGCCAGCATTGATTTTCCGGATCCCGGAGGGCCTGACATCAGAACATTATGTCCGCCGGCAGCCGCAATTTCTAAAGCTCGTTTAGCGTTTTCCTGACCTTTGACATCACTCATGTCTAAATATTTTGTGTTTTGTTTGGGCTTTTGCGGTGTTGGACGAGACAGAACAGTGTTGCCTTTGAAATGATTTAACAGAGACAATAAATCCGGAGCCGCTAAAATATCCGAAAGTCCGGACCAAGCGGCTTCACCACCTTGTGTTGCCGGGCAAATTAGTCCTTGATTTTTACGGTTGGCGTGAATAGCGACCGGCAAAACACCGTTTACGGAAATAATGCTACCGTCCAGGCTGAGTTCTCCCATAGCAATATAACCTGATAATTCTTCTTGAGGGATTAATCCCATACAACTTAACAGGCTTAAAGCCACGGGCAGGTCGAAATGTGAGCCTTCTTTGAGCAAATCTGCCGGAGACAAGTTTATTGTAATATGCTTGGCCGGAAGGCTTAAGCCCAGAGATTGTAATGCTGCGCGGACACGTTCTTTACTCTCTGCAATTGCTTTGTCCGGTAATCCGACAATGTTGAATGCAGGCATACCGGAACTGATTTGGGTTTGCAATTCGACATCAAGTGTTTCAAGGCCGTTAAATGTAATTGTGTTAATTCTGGAGAGCATCGTTACCAACCGCTTTCAGAAGTTACCAGCGGGGAGTGAGTTCCCGTTCTCTCCAACGGCGGGTAGGGTAAGTATCTTTGGTTAAAAAATCGTAGCGTGCCGTTTTATACGGGATGTTTGTCAGACGTGTGTAACCACGTGATTCAAATGTCATGGCACAAGCTTCCGCTGCGTCTGAGGCACTGGCGTAACAGCGTGCGATTATTCTGCTGTAGGGTTCCTGCAAATAGATTTCTTTTTCTTCATTGGCGTAAACAATCGGCTGCGAAACCAAATGCTCGGTTTTGCTTCCGCCCAGTCCGCAGGCGCTTAATGCACTGATTAAGGCTATATTTGCGACAGTTTTGTTTAAATCCATTGCCTTTTCCTAATAAAATTCTTTTTTACATTACAGGAGAAATATTAAAATAATGTTTATTTTTAAGAAAATGCTTGAATTTTAAGAAATTTAGGATATAGTTCTGCTGTTCCTTGCCGGGAGTCTCAGACTTTCGGCTATACATTAATCTGGGTCGCAAGACCCGTTGTTGAGAAATCCATAAGGAGTTTTTTATATGGCTAATTATGAAAGCGTGCTGATTGCACGTCAAGATCTTGGTGCTTCGCAAGTCAGCAGCATTGTTGAAGATTTGAGTTCTGTTATTAAAAAACAGGGCGGCGAAGTTGTCAGAGTTGATAACTGGGGTTTGAAAAACCTGGCTTATCGTATTAAGAAAAACCGCAAAGGTCATTATGTTGTTTTGAACATTGCCGCTCCGGCTTCTGCTATTGCCGAATATGAACGTGTTATGCGGGTTAATGAAGATATTATCCGTTATATGACGATTAAAGTTGAAGAATTTTCTTCAGCTAACGGCGATAAAGAATCTGCAGTTGAAGAATAAGGAGTAACATTATGGCTAAACAAGTTTTCTTTAGAAGAAAAAAATCTTGCCCATTTTCCGGTGAAGATGGATTAACAATCGACTACAAAGATGTAAAATTGCTTTCTCGCTATATTTCTGAAAAAGGCAAAATTATTCCAAGTCGTATCACTTCTGTTTCAGCTAAAAAACAAAGAGAGCTGGCTCGCGCTATTAAACGCGCTCGTTATATCGGCCTGCTGCCTTATGTTGCTATGTAAGTAAAGGAGTGGAGTATTATGGAAATTATCCTTTTAGAACATGTTGAAAAACTGGGCAGAATGGGCGATGTTGTTAATGTTAAAAACGGTTATGCCCGTAACTATCTTCTGCCTGCAAAAAAAGCTTTGCGTGCAACAGAAGCTAACAAAGCCGTTTTTGAAAAACAAAAAGCAGAATTAGAAGCTCGCAACAAAGCTTTGTTTGATGAAGCTAGCAAAAAAGCTGAATCTTTGAAAGGCTTTAGTGCTGTTTTGATTCGT
>CAYTQF010000024.1:0-18421 GCA_964440165.1 uncultured Azospirillaceae bacterium | reverse complement strand
GGAGGGGCTACTTTATTTTTAACAATTTTGACACGAGTTTGGCTGCCGATAACGTCATCTTTGTCTTTAATAGCGCCGATACGTCTGATATCCATACGGACAGAAGCGTAGAATTTGAGAGCGTTACCGCCGGTTGTGGTTTCAGGATTGCCAAACATAACACCGATTTTCATACGGATTTGGTTGATAAAGATAATCAATGTATTGGAGCGTGATACCGTTGCTGTCAATTTACGCAATGCCTGACTCATTAAACGTGCTTGCAAGCCCATATGGGAATCGCCCATTTCTCCTTCAAGTTCAGCTTTGGGAACAAGTGCCGCAACCGAGTCAACAACCAATACGTCGATAGCTCCGGAGCGGACTAATGTGTCTGCAATTTCAAGAGCCTGTTCGCCGGCGTCAGGTTGAGATATTAAAAGGTTTTCAATATCAACACCAATCTTTTTTGCATAGGATGGGTCTAAAGCGTGTTCCGCATCAATAAAAGCGCAAGTACCACCCTTTTTCTGAGCTTGTGCAATAACGCTTAAGGCCAAGGTTGTTTTACCGGAGCTTTCCGGTCCGTAAATTTCAATAATACGACCTTTAGGCATACCGCCGATACCCAAAGCTATATCAATACCGAGGGAGCCGGTGGAAATGGCCTCAATATCCACATTAGTATTTTGCCCCATTCTCATAATGGAGCCTTTGCCGAATGCCCGTTCAATTTGGCTGATGGCGGCGTCTAGAGCTTTATCTTTTTCCATGAAACACTCGCTTTCTAAGTTAGTAATAGTTTATTTATCTTATGTATTGCATAAAAATACAATTACAGATAAGAGTTATCCCGATGAAAATAAAATGTACTATTTTTGTTCTTTTTGCAAGAGCTTTTTTATTTATATTGAAAAAATTTTTTTATCGACGTTTTTCGGGTTTTCCAGCGATGATGATTTTTTTGAGTTGGACTTCGTTCAGTTGGCGGAATTCATCAAGTGCAGCGGTAACTACAGCGCCAAAAATTACCACAGCCCAAGCCAGATACATCCAGATTAAAAAGACAGGGATGGTTGCTAATGCGCCATAAACGATTTTATAAGTTGCGCTTTTCAGAATGGCAAAAGTAAAGGCTTTGCGCAAAAAGCTGAAAATAATTACAGAGACGCATGCCCCGACAATCGCGCTGGTAACACGCACTTTTTTATTGGGAACCAAAACATATACCAATATTAAGGTCAGCATGGTCATTAATGATGGGAGGATGGAGAACAGTGTTTGTGTGGAGACAAAGTCTTCAGGCATGATCTGTTGTAAGGTGTAAATGTATCCGCGCAAAGAAAAAGCAGTTCCGAGCAATAAAGGACCTAATGTGATTACTGTCCAATAAAGGGTTATTCTTGTGGTTATGCGACGCAGACGGCTTACTTTGAAAATAAAATTCAGGCTGCTTTCGATTGTTGATAACATTAAAACTGCTGTTATGGCCAAACTGATAATACCGATAGCGGTCAGTTGTCCGGCAGTGGTAACAATTTCGGAAAAGTATTGGTTGAACTCTTTTTCGGCGGTCGGCGCTAAGGTGTTTATTAAAAACTCCTTCATCGGTTCTTTGATTTGTTCAAATACCGGAAAGGCCGAAAAAACAGAAAGTCCGATCGTAAACAGCGGCACGATGGCAATTAAAGATGTGTAGCTTAGGGATGACGCAACCCGCAAAATAGTGTCATTTTGAGCTCGGCGAGTCAAAAAATAAAGAAAGTTACCACAGCTTTTAAGGGTATTATAAATACGTTTTTTATGGTTTGTGCCAGAGTTTTCCAATACATACGCATCTCTCAAAAAAAATAGTTTACAATAACGGCAAAATTGGATAAAAATTTCTCGTAATTTATTTATTACATTAATTTGTTTAATAATGCAAAGGAAAATATTATGACAACTAATACTCCGTTAATGGCTGGCAAAAAAGGCCTGATTATGGGTCTTGCAAATGATAAGTCTATTGCTTGGGGTATCGCTCAGGCTCTTGATGCTCAGGGCGCTCAAATTGCGTTTTCTTACCAGAATGAAGCTCTTGAAAAGAGAGTTAAGCCATTATCTGAACAATTATCTTTTGAACCGACGTTGATTAAATGTGATGTTACCGACTCTGCCAGCGTAGAAGCCTGCTTCAAAGAGTTAGGTGAAAAATGGGGTAAAATTGATTTTGTTGTTCATGCTATTGCATTTTCTGATAAAAATGAACTAAAAGGTCGCACTATTGATACGACATTAGCTAACTTTACCAATACAATGCATATTTCATGTTATTCATTTTTAGAAACTTGCCGTTGCGCTTCCGAATATATGAGTGAAGGCGGTTCTATTGTTACCCTTACATATTTGGGCGGAGAAAGAACTTTGCCTAACTATAATATTATGGGTGTGGCTAAAGCTGCTTTGGAAGCTTCTGTTCGTTATGCCGCTGTTGATATGGGTGCGCAGGGTGTTCGTGTTAATGCCATCTCTGCCGGTCCGATTAAAACATTGGCGGCTTCCGGTATTGGTGATTTGAGAAAAATTTTGCGTTGGAATGAATTAAATGCACCGTTGCAACGTAATGTTACTCAGGAAGAAGTCGGCGCTATGGCTATGGCGTTGTTGTCTCCTCTGGGTGCTGCCGTAACCGGTGAAGTTTTACACGTAGACGCCGGTTATCATATTACCGGAATGGTATCTTTGCAACATGCTCATGAATCTGCCGAAGTTTTGGCTGATTTCTAGTTTTGCATTGTTCTTACAAAAAAGCCTCCTAATATTTAGGAGGCTTTTTTGTAATCTGTAAAATTGATTAAAGTTCGATATCTGCTTCATAAGCGTATTGAATTTGATTATCGCCGTCTTCATCTTCTTCTCTGCTTAATTCACAGACCAAAAGTTTATCGGCATCTTGAAGACTGTCTAATACATTGTCATCAATACCGTTTAATTCAATAACATCTTCTTCATTACGAAAAAGCAAAGCGGATTTGTTGTCTATATCAACTTCAATGCGAGCCTGATGCGGGCTGCTTTCCCTTTGATACAAAAGAAGCATAACTTCGTCTTCTTCATTAATCATAAAATCAAATTTATCAAATGTTTCACTCATTGTTGCAGCCTTTGAAAATAAATTATTTTATTGTCTTTATTTTAGAACTTTTCTTTCAAATTACAAGCGAATAATAAATACTCTTAAAAACTTAGGATACAGTTCTCAGCGTCTAAATTGACCTTTTGTCCGATTGACAGAATATGGCGAGCCGGAATATGTCCGTATTGAAAGTTTTTTATTGCCGGAATTGATAATTCTTTGGCAAAAATTGTAATGTTATTCTCAGCCGAACCATCACAGGAATCTGCTGTGGTTATGGCTTCAAACGAACCGAAAATAATGCCTTTTAATTGGTCAAATCCCGGTTGCATGGAGAGTTGTCTTAACATTATATCCAGTTTGTAGCTTTTTTCTCCGATTTCTTCCAAAACCAAAATTTTGCCGCTTAAATTTGGGAAATAAGGTGTTCCGCATAGTGAGCAGAACGCGTACATATTTCCACCAACCAATTCTCCTTCGGCTTGTCCCGGATTAATACAGTTTCCGGAAGTATATTTGCAAGATTTTCCGGTTAAGATATTTTGCAGATCAGCGTCAACCATCGGATTAACTGTATCCTGGCGAAAGTCGTATGACAGCAGAAAGCCTGTATACGAAATATTATTTGTTTGTGTGTAAATGCCGTTTTGCAAAGCGGTGGAATCACTGAGACCGAAAATGGGTTTGGGATTTTGTTTAATTGTTTCAAAATCAAGTTTAGGCAGTGTTCTGAGACTGCCGGCGCCGCCGCGTGTGCAAAAAATTGCTTTGATCTGTTTGTCTGCGAAAAAAGTATTTATATCATCGGCTCGTTCTTGATCCGTGCCAGCCATATAGTGATGAGATGACAGGATGTGTTGTCCGGTTATCGGCTCCAGTCCGAGGCTTTTCAAGTAATTTATTCCGGCAACGGGTGCTTTGTCATTCAGGCAAGAAGAGGGGGATATAATGCCGACTTTATCACCTTTTTCCAGTTTGAACATTACAAAATCTCCAGTAGTTCTCGGCAAAAATCAGGCAAGGTATTGTCGCGAGCCCCCATAATGACAATACGATCTCCGGAACGGGCTGTTCGTGCGATAAATTCTTTTATTTGTTCTCTTTCAGGAAAGAAGAACGCGTTTTTATGTTGTTTTTGTGCAAGCTGAATAAAGTCAGCCGAAGAAATATCACGGGTTACGGTACCGCCGGCAAAATAAATCTCCGGCATAATTAAAATGTCATTTTTATCCATAATGCGACAGAAGGCATTGATCATTTCTTTGCCCATCATACGCATGGGGGCAAAACCGTGTGGTTGGAACATTACAATCAATCGACCGTGATAATTACGCAGAGCTTTCATTGAAGCAGATATTTTATCTGGATTATGGGCAAAGTCATCAATTACGGTTATGCCGTTTTTCTGTCCGATGACTTCAAGACGGCGACGGGTGCCCAGAAAGCTTTGTAAGGTTTCAGCGGCTTTAAATTTATCAATACCGAGTAATGAGCAAGCGGCAATAGCTGCGAGAGCATTGGCAACGTTAAACTCCCCAATCAGTTGCAAAGTAAACTCTTTATTATCCAAAGTATAGCGAATGCCGTTCGGGATGCTTTGAATGGCGGAAGCATAAAAATCAGCCTGTGCGTTTTTCAAAGAAAATGTTATGCGCTGAGTTGGTGAAGATATTTTTTTGCAAAGCTCACAATCGTCGTTAATGACGATACCCTTCGTTGTTCTGTTTGCAAAGTTTTGAAATAATTGTTCAAGCTCTTCAAGACTTTTATGGTCGAGACCGATATTATTTATGACGGAAATATAAGGATGATAAGCCTCGATAGAACCATTGCTTTCATCCGCTTCAATGACGCAAATATCGCCTTTGTTGTAAATGTAGTTCGGAATACCTTGAATGTTTTGACTGTTACGCAGTAATCCCCCGTTAATAACGCAAGGATTATAAGACAAAGTATCTAAGATATAACCGATCATGGCGGTTACGGTTGTTTTACCGCTGGTGCCTCCGACGGCAATGCCTTTAGGGTATTGATGAAATAATTCTGCCAATAAGTCGAAACGTTTACGAATAGGGATGTTTTTTTCTAAGGCGGCTTTGACATCCGGAATAGAATCTTCTACGGCTGTGGAAATATAAAGACAATCCAGATCATCGGTAATAGCGGAACTGTCTTGCGGATACATCGTTATGCCGAGAGATTCCAAAGCTTGTTTTTGCAAGGTGTCGTGTCCTTGATCAAAACTGCGATCCGAACCGCGAACCTCATATCCGGACAGTTTCATAATTTGGGCAAGAGAACTCATTCCACTGCCGGATATACCACAAAAGCTTATTTTTTTAGTCATCAAATTGTCCTTGTTTTATCAGAGGGCATCCATGGTTTTGTCTTGTATGTCCTGGAAAATTTTAAGATTTTTGTATTCAAGAATAATATAGCTGTTGCCGTTGCCGTCAACATTTACGCTGAGTGCTGCGCCGACATTGCTGTTATAAAATGTACTATAAAGGTCTGTTTCTCCGTTTTGCAATTCAGCTAAAAAGTTGTCATTGCCGATTGTGGAGGGGATTTCTTCAATTTCTGTTTTAGTTTTTCCGTGCCCTAAATCAATAATTTTTTCGATACGATTGATTTTGGGATTATAGGTTTGTTCGGCGTTGCCATATTTTTTATTGAGCAGACGATAGTAGTGGTTGTATTGTTCTAATACTTTAGAGGCACTCGGTGTATCTTGGATAAAATCTCCATAAGCAATGACGCGCCATAAACGATTGTCTTGTCCAAAGGTAACCACAACATAACGAATATTGGGTAAAGCTTTGGGGAGTTCATCAGCAATAAAGCTGTTAATATAATCTTTTTCAAATGTCTTTGTCAGTTTGACGCCGCTGGACAGGGTTTCTCTGTAGGTTGCTCCCCAGAGTAAACCAAACGGAGCAGGCATGAGTTTAGCGGTGTTGCTGTCCATTTCTGCCGTGGGACGGCGTACTTTTTGTTTTTGCATGATTTCATTGAGGCGATCGCTGTCAATTTTTATTTTTTCTTGATTTGTTTGCAGGCGGTTTCGAGCAGCGTTTCGAGCCTCCTTTCCTTCATCAACTTTGACAAATTCTTCCGATAACAGGAGACTGTCATAAAATTCATTATTATTTTGTGCTTTCAGGTTTTTGATACCGGTCAGAGCAGCTATTCCTGTGATAAAGATAAAAGAGATTATAAAGCGCATTTTTTTATTCTCATAATGTAAAGAAAAAAATTGAACAGTGTTCAGATTTAGTTTATTATAAAATTCAAGCGTAAATATTAAGTTAATGTAGTATGATAACAGCAAAAGACAAGGTACGAAAAGTTTTAATTGATACGGGACGTGAACTCGTACGCAAAAACGGCGTTCAAGCTCTGACAGCGCGCAAACTGTCGGATGCATCCGGTTATTCTGTCGGAACAATTTATAATCAGTTCGGCACCATGGACAATTTTATTTTGGAGCAAAATAAAATTACCATTGAAGAATTGCTGCATTATATGCAGGAAATTTTTGAAGATGATAATGCTTATGGTATGCTGAACCGCTATTTGGATGCGTTTGTTGCTTTTGTGATGGTTAATCCTAATTTGTGGTTTTTATTATATAACTTTCATTTGAATGCCGAATATAAAAATCTGCCCAAATCTTATTTGCGTAAACTGGTGGCGGTTACAACTATTTGGCAGCCGTTTTTTGATAAAGTTTATCCGAATTTGCGTCCGAAAGAACGGCAGCTTTCTTTACATGTATTATGGTTGGCTTTATTCTCTGTCAGCTCTTTTTTAACAACTAAAGTTTTGGATAATTTCAGCCGAGTGAATAAAAAGAATTTATGCAAATTGCTGTTAAATACTTATTTGGCCGGCTTAACCGTTTTGAATGAGAGATAATATGGAAATTTTAGCGCAGATTTATTATAAGCTTGCGGTATTGATTGATTCTCCGGCTTTTTTACAAGCTGTGTTTGACAATCGGTTTTATCTGATTTTATTGGTGGTGTTTTTAACACGCCTGAAATATGCAACATACAGCAGTATGTGGGTCAGCGCTTTGGTTAATGTTCCGGGGACATTGCTGCATGAAACCATGCATTTTCTGGTCGGCGGTTTTTTGAATGCCAGACCGTGCAATTTTACGGTTTTGCCGCGTAAAAATCTTGACGGCGATTATGTCATGGGTAGTGTCGGTTTTAGAAACATCACATTTTACAATGCGGTTCCGGCGGCGTTGGCTCCGTTATTGTTGCTGCCTATCGGTTTTTATATTAACCGCTACTTTTTACCTTTGATGGCGCCGACATTTTTTAATTATGTTTTATATGTTTTGTTGCAAACCATTATTGTTGAAAATGCTATTCCTTCTCGTACGGATTTCAGTGTCGCCGGCAAGTTTTTTTCCGGTGTGGTATTATATGCCGTTTTGTTTGGTGCATTACTTTTAATGCTCTAGCCGGCATTACTCTCTAAATCTTTGATGATTTCAGATGTAACCTGTTTGGCATCACCATACAGCATGATTGTGTTATCGGCATAGAACAGCGGGTTGTCCAGTCCTGAATAGCCTGAAGCTAGGGAGCGTTTGACAATGAATACGGTTTTTGCTTTTTCTACTTCTAAAATAGGCATGCCGTAGATCGGGGACGCTGCATCTTGTTTTGCTAAAGGGTTGGTAATGTCATTGGCGCCGATGACATAAGCAATATCGGCATCTTCAAATTCCCGATTGATGTCCTCTAAAGCAAAGATATTTTCATAGGGAATATTGGCTTCAGCCAGCAAAACATTCATATGTCCGGGCATGCGTCCAGCCACCGGATGAATCGCAAATTTTACTTCAGCATGATATTTGTTTTGTAATAAAAGTGCCATGTCTCTCAGAGCATATTGGGCCTGAGCAACAGCCATGCCGTATCCCGGAACAATGATGATTTTACGGGCATTTTCCATCATAAATGCTGCATCTGACGGAGAACCTGAATGTGCGATTTTAGTCGTTGCTTGTCCTGCGTTTATTGCTGAGGCTGTCGGTTCTGAACCAAATAAGATTTTGAGTAAAGAGCGGTTCATGGCTTTGCTCATCGCATAAGATAAGATACATCCGCCGGCTCCGATCAATGCTCCCGTGATTATAAGCAGGGTATTATGTATTGCAAAACCGATGGCTACAGATGCCAGACCGGAGCAGGCGTTTAAGACCGAGATGATTACAGGCATATCCGCGCCGCCAATCCTTAGGGTAATGGTTATTCCCAGTAAGAAAGTTAAGAGACCCAGCGTATAGAAATTATTGTTGGACGGATTATTGGCATATAACCAATACGTCATGGCAATAGCGGCAACGAGAATAAGGTTAAAAATATGGCTGCGTAAGCGGCTGCCGGAAGATATTATTCCTTGTAATTTGGCAAAAGCGATAAAGGAACCTGAAAATGTAAAGATACCGATGATTGCTCCTAAGGCATTTTCCATGAGATCAGGTGTCAGGGATGCGTGTTCTCCTGCGGCAATCAGAAATGCTGACAGTCCGCCCAATCCGTTGAATGCCGCAACGGTTTGCGGCAATGCGGTCATTTTAACTTTAGTTGCAATAATTGTCCCGATTAATCCGCCTAAGGCAATTGCGGCGAAAATTAACGGTAAATGTGATTGATGCAGCAGGCTGACAGCCACAGCAATTGACATGCCGATCATACCCCACAAGTTGCTTCGGTAAGCCGTCAACGGAAAAGCCAGTCCGCGTAATGCTACAATAAACAGGATGGCTGCAGACAGATTAAGCAAAGGAATATAATTAAGCATCATGTTTCGGGTCCTTTATTTGCCGTTTGGGTTTGAACATTTGCAACATGCGTTGTGAGATAACAAATCCGCCAAAAATATTAATCGCGGCTAAAACAATTGCAGCTAAACCTGTCCAGAGTACGATAGTTGAGGATGTGCTGCCGACAATTGCAATCGCTCCGATGATAATAATTCCGGAAATAGCGTTTGATACACTCATTAAAGGGGAATGCAGTGCAGGGGTAATTCCCCAAATCAGATAATACCCGACAAAGCAGGAAAGAATAAAAATTGTAAGAGAATCGATGGCTTCCATTATTATTCTCCGGTTAAAAATGGATGAGAAATTTGTTTATTTCGGCAGATCAAGGTTGCTTTGACAATATCATCAGAGGTATCAAAATTTAATATTCCGTTTGTCGAAATATATGAAGTAAAGTTATAGATATTGTTGGCGAGCATTGTGCTTGCGGCATGCGGATATGCTGAGGTTAATGCGTTTCGCAGAATTGTGATATCTTTTCCGGTTTGAATGTCGGGTATATTTCCTCCATTTGCTGCTGCCAAGTCTATAATTACGGTTCCCGGTTTTAAAATATTTATTTGTTTATCGGTCAAAAGCTTTGGGGCTTTTTTTCCGGCGGTTAGCGCTGATGTTATGATTAAATGGCAAGTTGCTAAAAAGTTGTCATCTATTTGTTCGACAAAGCGAGCGCCGAGAGAGGAGGCTTGCTCGGCTGTTTCCGGTCGGATATCTGTTGCATAAACCTGGGCTCCCATCCGTTTTAGGGTTCCGATTGCTTGTAATCCGGCAACACCAATTCCCATAATCAAACATTTTAACGGAGGTAAAGTTCCGGCAGCGGTTATCATCATCGGCAGCGAATCTTTAAGCATGGCAGCTCCATGGATAGCGGCGGCGTATCCGGCAAGATTATTTTGAGAAGACAGAATATCCATATTTTGAGCTTTTGAGATACGAGGCATTAATTCCAAGGCAAAAAGGTTAATATCTGTTTCGGCAAGTTTTTTGAGTTCTTTGTAATCGACAATATTTGAGGCGTTACAAATTACGGTTTGTTCAGCATGTAATTTTTTTATTTCTTTAGCGGTCGGTGCCCACACTTTGAATATAATATCCGCGTTTTTATATGTGCGAGGAGCATCCGGCATAATTTCTGCTCCGGCCGCGGCATATTCATCATCTGAGAACAGGGCGGCTTCTCCGGCTCCTTTTTCTATTTGTATTTTGAAACCTGCTTTAATTAATGCTGCTGCTGTTTGCGGAGACAGCGGCGTTCTGTTTTCTTCCGGTGTTATTTCTTTGGGAATGGCGATTAACATTAAAATTATCCTTGCTATCCAATGATAGTATTGATTTAATAATGTCGGAAAGTTTTTCAATGAGGGTGTGATGAAAAAAATATGGGAACTTATCTGCGTATTTGCAAAAATCGGTCTTTTTACATTTGGCGGCGGGTATGCCATGTTGCCGCTGTTGCAGGTTGAGTTGGTCGAAAAACGCAAATGGCTTACGGATGAAAAATTGGTTGATTATTTTTGTATCGGGCAGTCGACTCCCGGTATTATTGCCGTAAATGTTGCGACGTTTGTCGGTTATGGACGTAAAGGTGTTGTCGGTGCGGTGTCTGCAACGCTTGCTTTGATCTTTCCTCCTGTTGTCGTTATTCTTTTGCTTGCGAATGTTCTGCAGCTCTATATGAATAATAAATATGTTTCCGATGCTTTTGAGGGAATCCGGATTGTTGTTATTGCTCTTATTTTAGATGCGGTTTGGAAATTGAAAAAAACAGCGCTTAAAAATAGGGTTGATATATTTATTTTTGCGGGAGCCTTGGGGCTGATTGCCGGTTTTCATATTTCTCCCGTCGCCTTGGTCGCTGTTGCCGGTCTGTTGGGGTATTGTCGTTATTTGAAACAGGTGCGGAAATGATATATTTATTGTTGTTTTGGGAATTTTTTAAAATTGGTTTGTTTGCCGTTGGCGGTGGTTTGGTTACAGTGCCTTTTTTATATAATTTGGCAGAAGTTTATCCGTGGTTTTCCACTCAAGAACTGGCCAATATGATCGCCGTTGCGGAATCCACGCCGGGACCGGTCGGTGTTAATATGGCAACATTTGCCGGATTTAAGGCCGCCGGAATTACAGGAGGATTGGCCGCAACTGCCGGTTTGATTTTTCCTTCGTTAGTCATCATTATTTTATTGGCTGGTATTATGAATAAATTTCGGGATAATGATGCGTTTAATACCGTGTTAGCGACTGTTCGTCCGACAGTACTGGCTTTGATTCTTTCTGCAGGATATCTTTTAGCCGAAAGCAGTATTACTGATATTGTTCGAGGTGTTGTTTTGGTGATCGTTTTTGCCGTTATGTATTTTTGGAAAAAACATCCGATCTTTTATATTCTGTGTGGTGCCGTCGGCGGAATTATTTGTGGTTTGTTCTAAAGAAAAAGGCCTGCCTTGCGGCGGGCCTTTTGATTACATATCCAAAGCTTTACGGTATGTTTCAAGCAAGATTTCCTGCTCGTCGCGGTCTGCGGCGTTCATTTTCCGCAGTTTGAGAATCGTTCTCATTATTTTTACATCAAAACCGGCACCTTTTGCTTCGGCAAAAATGTCGCGGATATCTGATGCAATGCCTGCTTTTTCTTCTTCAAGGCGTTCAATACGTTCAATCAAGGAACGCAGTCTGTCTGCGGCAATTCCGCCAACTTCAGTTTCAGACATTTGTTTTTCTCCTTTCAGGTTGATGTTTTGCTGTCGACGACTTTAGCAAAGCTTGTGCTTTTTTACAAGAAATAAATAGCTTGTTAACCTATTTGCGACTATATATATTGGTATTGTTTTTAATTTTGAAGGATAAAAATATGCCGCAAAATACATGTACGAAAATTCTTGCAACAATTGGACCATCAACAGCTACACGTGAGAAGTTGGAACAGTTGGTTGATGCCGGAGCCGATGCTTTTCGCTTTAATTTCAGTCATGGTACGCATGCCGAACACAAAGAGCGTTATAAATTGGTTAGAAAAATTGCCAAAGAGAAAAAAGTTCGTATTTCTATTTTAGCGGATTTACAAGGTCCTAAACTCAGAGTCGGAGAATTTAAAGACGGTAAAATTGTTTTGCAAAAAGGCACTATATTTACCCTGGATATGAAAAAAGAGTTAGGTACGCAAGAGCGTGTTACATTGCCTCATCCTGAGATTTTTGCAGCCTTGAAACCCGGTGATGAGTTGTTGTTAAATGACGGAAATATCCGTCTTAGGGTTGATCAGTGCGATAAAAAACATGCCGTAACAACCGTTTTGGTCGGTGGCGATTTATCCAGCCATAAGGGTGTTAATCTCCCGAATATTCATTTGCCTATTTCTGCATTAACGGAAAAAGACAGGGATGATTTGGATTTCGCGTTAAAATTGGGTGTTGATTGGGTTTGTTTGTCTTTTGTTCAAAAAGCCGAAGATGTGCGTATGGCTAAAAAATTGATTGACGGTAGGGCATGGGTTATCTCCAAATTGGAAAAACCGAGCGCCATGGAAGAATTGGATGAAATTGTTCAGTTGTCTGACGGTATTATGGTGGCTCGCGGCGATTTAGGCGTTGAATGTCCGCTTCCGGCCGTTCCTGTCATGCAAAAACGTATTGTTTCGACTTGTCGTAAATATGCTAAACCGGTGATCGTCGCAACTCAGATGTTAGAATCTATGATTAAAGCACCAACTCCGACCAGAGCAGAAGTTTCCGATGTTGCAACGGCTGTATATGATGGTGCCGATACGGTTATGTTGTCTGCGGAGACAGCTGCCGGACAATATCCGGTAGAAGCTGTTTCTATGATGCACTGTACCATTGAACAGGTTGAGAGAGATCCTCTATTTTATCATTTAATGCGTAATTCTCGTATATGTACTCAACGTGATGACGAATCGGATGCCATCTCTTGTGCTGCCGGAGAAATGGCTTCTAATCTGAAAAATGTGGCGGCAATCATTACATTTACGACCAGCGGTTTTACAACATTGCGTACTGCGAAAGAACGTCCGGATCTTCCTATTTTAGGCGTTACACCGGATGAAGATGTTGCCAATCGTATGGGAATAGTTTGGGGCGTTCGCAGTTATGTTAATAAAGGTGTTTTCAAAAACTTTAATAATGTTGAAAAAATCTCACGACAGATTGCAAAAGAAACCGGTATCGGCAAACCGGGGCAATATGTGGTTGTAACAGCCGGCTTCCCTCTTTATAAAGGAAGTAAAAGTAATTTATTGCATATTGTAAAGTTATAATTGCGTAATAAAAAAAGCCTCTGATATTTCAGAGGCTTTTTTATGGTTTTTTATGCCAGTTTTTTGTAACGAATAGCATGTGGTCGGCAAGCTTCTTCGCCCAGACGGCGACGCTTGTCGGCTTCGTATTCTTCAAAGTTTCCTTCAAACCAAACAACTTGACTGTCGCCTTCATAAGCTAAGATATGTGTTGCCAAACGATCCAGAAACCAACGGTCGTGGGAAGTTACTAAGACGCATCCGGGATATTCCATAATGCCTTCTTCCAAAGAACGTAAAGTATCTACATCTAAATCGTTTGTCGGTTCATCCAGCATAATGACGTTAGCACCTTTGCGCAGCATTTTTGCCAAATGGACGCGGTTACGTTCACCACCGGATAATTGTCCGACTTTTTTCTGTTGATCACTGCCTTTGAAGTTAAATTGTCCGACATAAGCGCGGGAAGGAATGGTCTTTTTACCAAGTTCAATAATATCAAGACCGTCTGAAATTTCTTCCCATACGTTTTTATTAGGATCCAATTCATCTCTGGATTGGTTGACGTATCCTAAGTCTACGGTGTCGCCGAGACGAATCTCACCACTATCCGGTTTTTCTTCTCCCGTAATCATTTTGAATAAGGTTGTTTTACCGGCGCCATTAGGACCAATAATGCCGACAATCGCACCCTTGGGAATCTTAAAGGAAAGATTATCTATCAGTAATTTTTCTCCAAAGGCTTTGGAAATTCCTTTGGCTTCAATAACCAAGTCGCCAAGGCGTTCTGTCATCGGAATTGAAATATGAGCCTGATTGATTTTGTCCTTTCCGGATTCTGCCAATAATTCTTCATAAGCATTAATACGTGCTTTTGATTTTGCCTGACGAGCTTTAGGATTTTTGCGAATCCATTCCAATTCGTTGGCTAAGGTGCGTTGACGAGCTGTCTCTTCCCGACTTTCCTGTTCAAGACGTTTTTGTTTTTGTTCAAGCCAAGAACTGTAGTTTCCTTCATAAGGAATACCTTGTCCTCTGTCTAATTCTAAAATCCAGCCGGTTACATTATCTAAGAAGTATCTGTCGTGTGTTACCATAACAACCGTACCGCTGTATTCTTTGAGGTGTTGTTCCAACCATGCAACGGATTCTGCGTCTAGGTGGTTAGTAGGTTCATCGAGCAATAACATATCCGGTTTTTGCAGCAACAAGCGGCATAAAGCAACACGGCGTTTTTCGCCGCCGGATAATTTTGTTACATCGGCATTTGCCGGAGGACAGCGGAGTGCATCCATGGCTATTTGAATCGTTCTTTCAAAATCCCAGCCGTTGCAAGCGTCAATTTTTTCTTGCAGTTCTGCCTGTTCGTTGATGAGGTTGTTCATTTCTTCATCACTCATAGGTTCGGCAAATTTGGCGGAAACTTCTTCAAATCTTTTTAATAAGTCTCTTACTTCACCCAAACCGTCCATTATGTTTTCCATAACGTTTTTGTTTGGATCCATTTTAGGTTCTTGTTCCAGGTATCCTACTTTTACACCGTCTGCAGCCCATGCTTCTCCGTTGAATTCTTTGTCGACACCGGCCATGATTTTTAATAACGTGGATTTACCGGCGCCGTTTACGCCTAATACGCCGATCTTAGCACCGGGGAAGAATGATAGGGTTATACCTTTGAAAAGTTCTTTTCCTCCCGGAAAAACTTTGGTCAGATTTTGCATTACATATATATATTGGTATGCAGCCATATCAATTAGGACTCCTTATAATTCAGTTAAAGTTATCGGCAGTATATAGAAAAAAAGCCAACTTGCAACAGATTTAATATGAACGGCGAATGTGTCCGACTGTAGATTCCGGAAGTTGTTGTGTCGGGGTGTTGCTGACGCCGTCGCTTGTATCTGTATCCGTATATAGATCAGCCGGCGGCGGTGGTGTATATGCGCGGCTGGTTGCGTCTCCTGTTACACCGGCGTTAATTTTTGGCGCTTCTTGAGTTTTTCTTTTCTTTTTATTATAGATTGCTTCAGCCTTTGAATGTTCATCAATTTCAGTGTTATATACCAAGCTGGCATCATAAGGTGCGCGCGGTGTGATAATTGAACCGTCAGGCATTTGAATTGTTCCGTCAGCATATAATTTTGCGTTAAAAATGTCTTGAGCATCAAAACGTCTGTTAATTTGAGCGCATTCAAATAAGCCGTCCATTTGTTTGGACACATAAGTATTGGCTTTTTCTTCATTATAAACCTGCATAGCTCGAGCTTGTTCGCGATCGGAAGAAGCTTTTGATATAAGAATGGCGCGCGCCAGCATTTCAAATGTTTCGTATCTTGATGAGCCGCAAGCCAAGCCTTGTCCGGAAACGGCTCCTAAGGCTCTGATCTCTTCCATGTATGACATTTTTTGTGCCAGACAAGGTGCTGTGTGCAAACAGCCCAGTAAAGCAATGAATAGGATTGTTTTTTTCATATCGGTCCCCAAAATTTGTGTTTATTATAGAAAATAAATCGAAAAAAGCAAAAGGTATCTTAAAAAATTACCGGAAATCTAAAAATAAGGTTGACAAAGCGGAAGTTTTATCATAAATTGCCGTCAAACAAAGCATAAAGGAAAAAAAAATGAAGATTTACAGTTCTTTAAAATCTAAGAAAGTACGCGATAAGGATTGCAAATTAGTACGTCGTAAAGGTCGTGTATATATTATCAATAAAAAGAACCCGAAGTTGAAAGCTCGTCAGGGTTAATATTGACATACGGATTTTTCTAAAGACCTGCTGTATTTAAGCAGGTCTTTTTGTATGTGGTTAAAAGGTGCTTGCAAAATAAATCATCCGTTGTATATTGTGCCATATTGCGGGTATAGTTCAATGGTAGAACGTGAGCTTCCCAAGCTTATAATGCGGGTTCGATTCCCGTTACCCGCTCCAATGTCGCAAGCTCGTTGTCGCGGACGGGAATACATCTTAGGCATCTAATTTCGTCGCGGCTTCTGTCGCAGCCTAACTCAATAAGATGTTCCAAAGAGCTTGCAGACAAAAATGACATTTAAGGTCATTTTTGCTTAGCGCTTCCGTTACCCGCTCCAATGTCGCAAGCTTGTTGTCGCGGACGGGAATACATCTTAGGCATCTAATTTCGTCGCGGCTTCTGTCGCAGCCTAACTCAATAAGATGTTCCAAAGAGCTTGCAGACAAAAATGACATTTAAAGTCATTTTTGCTTAGCGCTTCCGTTACCCGCTCTATTTCTCCTGAATAACAGATATTATGCTTGTAATTTGTAGTCTTCTATATGTTGCTCAAAAATTACGGGGCGTTGCTTTCTGTTCTGAAGAATAGATGTTATGAAATTAAAAGAAAAAGCCCGGAAAATTCCGGGCTTTAGAATGAGAGTGAAAAGAGGTTTATTTACGAGAGAATTTACCGCTTTTCTTTGCGCTTTTATCACGCATTCCGCCCTTAAAAGGCGGTAACCAGTCCTCCAGCTCATTGTTGAACTTCATGTTGACGCGCCAGCCGAACTTGTCCTGCGGATTGACTTTGCCGTTGTGTCGTTGAGCCCGTCGTTCCATGAATTCATTGATATCCGTAAAGCCATCCATGTCGCTGCTCATGGCCCGCAAAGTTTGGGGGACATAGGTCATACGCGGCATAAGTGCCTGTGCGAGCAAAGCATTGACCGGACCGTTGAACGAAACCTCTGCACCGTCTCCTGATTTGTCCTGTATGACATAGACAAATCCGTGCGCCGTTGTGATATGCAGTGTTTGTGTAAACACTTTGATCGTTACGAAGTTGTCGTCCGGGCGCTTGAGATCCCGAAGAATGATCTGACTGCCGTCTTCATTTTTTTCCAGAAGCCAGCGTTTGTTGTTACCTTTCTCTATCTTATAGAGAAGAACTTTGGTTGTTTGCGTGATTTCAAATTTGAAAAAACTTTCAATTTTATCCATAATATAAAAATTTAATAATGATACTTTAACATCTGCAGTGTACTGCAAAAAAGGTAAAAAATCAAGTTTTGTCTATAATTTTTTTGTGTGTGAGTGTAAAAAAAAGCCTCCGATTTTCGGAGGCTTTGATTTGGAGTTGTTTTTTTTAGAAAGTATAACGGAGACCGCCGTATACTTCATGATTGTGAACGGCACCGCTGTCGAGTTCGCCCATATCAAAGTAACGATAACCCAAGTCAATGTTAAAACGAGTCGTTACTTGAGCTGACAAACCGCCGCCGACAGACCATGTAAAGTTGTCTTCACTGTATTTGGCGACATTGCCGTAAGAGTCGTTCATCTTAAATGTATATTCCAAACTGGTGATACCGATACCGGCTGATACATACGGTGTAAACATTGTATACGGAGAGATATCCCAGTAAATGTTTGCCATATATGATTCAGAAGAAAATTCAGCGCTGTGGCTGGTAACAAGTTTTCTGCCGCTTGGTGTTTCTGCGACGTTAAATTTTCTGTTTTCAGATGTTTCACGATAAATGTATTCTGCTTCAACGCGGAAGTATTTATAACGGTAACCTAATGCACCACTGATCATTGCTGAGTTGTCATCAATATCTAATTTTTTATCAGTGGCAATATTTTCATCTTTATCACCCAAAGTATGGTTGGCTACACCGCCGCGGATTGCTAAGTAAGGTCCGTCGCAAGATGCTTGGGCAGAACCAGCTGTTCCGGCAATAAATCCGATAAGAGCAAAAAGTGTTAAAAAATGTTTTTTCATTGCAAAACTCCAAAATTGTCAATTTGTAAAATTTTGTCAAATTTAACACAAATTTTATAAATTGCAACATTTTTTTGTATAGTCAGTTCTTTTTTTAGCATGTTTGTATTAATATCTTCTTAATAAGCCGGATTTTGGGGTATATTTTTTTATTTTCATGGAATCTGTGGGTAGAATCGCCGCGTTTTGATTTTTTTCTTGAAGAATCTAATTAAGTGTTATAGATTCGGCTCAGTTTAGGCGGATGCTCAAAGTGTTCGTTTTAAACGGCAAAACCGGTTCTGCTTGCGGTTTTTGGACTTTTGTTATTAAAGACTCCTCGCGGAACCCGCTTTTGTTATAAAAAACGGATATTTTGCGAATCCTATTGGACATAATTGATTGTGTCCTCGTTTTAACCTTAATATATAGCTATAGGAGCTTAAATAACCATGAGTAAATGGGTATATACATTTGGAAACGGCAAAGCCGAAGGCGATGCCA
>CAYTQF010000023.1:0-18550 GCA_964440165.1 uncultured Azospirillaceae bacterium | reverse complement strand
GGTGATTTGGTTCAGAAGACAGAAGCTGAAATGCTGAGAACTCCGAACTTTGGTCGTAAGTCTTTGAATGAAATCAAAGAAGTTTTGGCTAAAATGGGTATTCACCTCGGTATGGATACACCGGGTTGGCCGCCTGAGAATATTGAAGAACTGATTAAACGTGTAGACGAACACTTCTAAAAATTCGTTTAGCGGATTATTAATGGGAATCTGTCAATCTGATATATGGATTGGCAGATTTTCTTTATGAAGTATGTTGCTTCTGGAAGTCCGGAGTTTATTTGTAAGATAGAGCACTGAACGGTCGTTAAATGCTAATAATCTCAGTTGTTTTATGACTATAGGAAACCAGAGATAACGTTTTTAAATAGAAATAAATATTTTTTGAATGTGAACGATAGTCTTTGTTGTTGTTCTGTATAAATTTGTCTTGCTTTCTTTTTATTCTCTTCTATTATCGTTTTTGTAAGCGGTGTTCGCTTATGGAGCATCCAAATGAAAAAAAACAACTCCTTTGTAAGAGGGAGCTGATGAAATATGTTGAATACATCAGGCTGTATATTCTGACGGTTGTGAACTCCCTCACCTTGAGTTTTTCAGGGTGAGTTTTGTTTTTTTTAACAAATACGGAGTTCAGAATATGAATTATGCAAAACAGGCTAAAAAGGAAATAGGAATTTTGCTCGGGCGGCTTCGTTTGGAGCGTAAAAGGTCTTTATTTGCGGTTGCGCAAGAGCTTCAAATATCGCCGCAGATTTTGGATAACATTGAAATAGGCTTACTGCGCAGTTGGAAGCAATATTATCAGTTATTTGAGTATTACGGGTATAGATTGGCTATAATGCCGAAAGATAAATAAATTTTTTCAATATTTTACTTGTGTTTTTGAAAACGGTGTGATACAAGTTCGCTGTGATTAAGGGTTTTTATGTATGATCGCTTTAGCGAGTCCGTAGTAAGAACCGGTGTTTTATCCGCTTTGCCTTGCAAAGCTATAGAAAATGAAAGGAAGAGGCCATGAGACATGGTATGAAACAGAAAAAATTAAACATGACAACATCTCAGAGAAGAGCTTTGTTCTCTAACTTAACAAATGCTTTGTTGACTCATGAACAAATCAACATTACTGTTACTCGTGCTAAAGCATTGAGAACTTTTGCTGACAATATGATTACCTATGCTAAAAAAGGCGATCTGAATTCTCGTCGTTTGGCTCTGGCTTTCCTGCGTGATGAAGCAGTTGTTTCTAAACTGTTTTCTACTTTAGCTGAACGTTATAAATCTCGTAACGGTGGTTATACTCGCGTATTAAAAGCAGGTATCCGTTATGGTGATGCTGCTCCTATGGCTATTATTGAATTAGTTGACAGAGACGTTAATGCTAAAGGTGCTAGCGATAAAGCTCGTGTAGCAGCAGAAAAAGCTGCTTTAGCAGAAGCTGAAAAGGCTGCTCAGCAGGCTTAAGCTTTCTCTTTGTGAGATTGAAAAGGCGAATCGGAAACGGTTCGCCTTTTGATTATTCTTTATTTCTCGGTGAAACGGGCTCAAAAAAAACACCCTCTGTTTCATTTCAGAGGGTGTTTCATTGTAATCTATCAGATTATTTTAATTTAGATTTGAGGTTGTTGATTAAAGCATTGACGTTACCGCCGTTGTTTTTGATGAATGCAGTGTATTCATTGCGGTTAGCCATTGTCAAACTGACTTTTTCAATCACGATATCAATAATTTTATAATTGTCTCCGGTTTGTTTAACACGCCAAACAACGGTTGCCGGTTCACCTTGGTCCATGGGAACGACCGTATTTACAAATACTTGATTTTCTGAATTTGACGGAGAAGTGCCTTTGAAAATAAATTTCTTCCCTTTGAACTCATCAAAACGCTCTGACCAAACTTGTGTATTTAATTCACGATAAGTGTTGATAAAATCTGTTCTTTGTTGCGGGGTGGCTGTTCTCCAGTAACGACCGAGAACATATTTCCCGATAAAGTCCAAATCTAACGCGTTGTTAAATAATTTTTTAAATCTGGCTGATTTTTCAGCAGCGGGTATTTGGGCGTTGATGATTTGTTCAATACCTTCTTGGGTTATGTTTTTTACAAAATTTTCAGCACCTTGAGCATTAACTTCTGCTTTAGCAATGCCGGTATTGAGTAAAACGGCGGCAAATAAGGCCATAATTGTTTTTTTCATTTGGATGCTCCTTTATTCCATTTCATCAAAATTTTCGTCTTCATCTTCCATGCCGAAATCATAAGAGGCGGCACCGTCTGTTGAAGAGCCGGTACGGTTTTGCATATAAGCGGATTTTAATGTGCTGTAGTAGTCTACGGAATTGCGCTCAAAGTCATCAGTCAAATCCATGGTAGATTCACGAACAGCCGTTGCATTCAGAGCTATGTACGGCAGATAAACTTTATCTCTGATATTAGCATCGTTTTGGGTTGCCCAGTATACCGGATTGGCAGCAGAATCAGCCAATAATCCGACGGCGGCTCTAGGTGTGCTCGGACCAAAGAACGGTAACATAATAAACGGACCGTCCGGAACATCCCACGCGGCTAAGGTTTCATCAAAACCGGTTTTTTCTTTAGGTAAATTCCAACCCTGTCCGGCAACATCATATGTTCCGGCTAAACCCAGAGTACTGTTGAGTGCAAAACGAGCAATGCTCTTACTGCTCTTAACGGGTTCTCCCTGCAAAAGATGGTTAAGTGCAAACACCGGTTCTTTAACATTTGATAATGCATTGCTGATGCGTTCTCTGATGTATGGTGTTGTGATATTACGATACCCTTCGGCAACAGGATGCATCAGGTATTTATCAAATTTTGAGTTAAATGAGAATACGGCGCGATTAACATGCTCTAAAGTCGGCTCATCGGAAGCATGACCAGCAGATGTTGTTGTACAACTGCATGTTAAAAGGCTGGCTGCCGAAAGGCATGTATAAAACCAAAGCTTATTCTGCACGGGAAATCCTTTCTTTAATAAAAAAATCTTCTAATAAAATATAGCATTATTTTTTTCTAAATCAATAAATATTCGTTATTCCCGCACAATAATTGTTATTGTTACAAACAAGAAATGTTTTGTGTTTTGCATTCGTGAAAAAAATGCCTTATAGTGCCTCTCAGTTGAAACTTTTAAGAGGATTTTATTATGACTAGCAAACCTGCAAAACCTATTAATTTATTTGACTGTGCTACAGCTCAGAAAGTTATCGGTCAGGAAAACTTTTTGGATGCTTTCAAAACTATCTTAAATCACGGTGGTTATGCTCAAGGACCTGAAACTCGTGAATTGGATGAAAAATTGGCTGCTTATTCCGGTACAAAGTTCTGCGCAACATGCGGTTCCGGAACAGATGCTTTGACTTTGGCTTTGATGGCATGGGATGTCAAACCGGGTGATGCCGTGTTTGTATCTTCTTTCACGTTTGTTGCCTCTGCCGAAGCTCCGGTTTTGCTGGGTGCAACTCCGATTTTTGTAGATTCAGATCCGGATACATATAATATGGATCCGAAAGATTTGGAAAGAGCTATTGCCGAAGTTAAAAAAGAAGGTAAGCTGAATTTGAAGGCTGTTGTTGCCGTTGATATCTTTGGTTCTCCTTGCGATTATGATGCAATTATTGATATTGCTCATAAAAACGGAATGAAAGTTTTGTCAGACTCTTGCCAATCTTATGGTTCTGTTTATAAAGGCAAAACTTCCGGTTCTATTGCTGACATGTCTGCAACATCTTTTTATCCGACAAAACCATTAGCTTGTTATGGTGATGGCGGTGCCGTATTTACAAATTCTGCAGAAGAAAATGAATTGGTTAAATCTTGCCGTGTTCACGGTATGAGCCCTGCAGATCATTATGATAATGTTCGTTTGGGTATAACAGGTCGTTTGAATACATTCCAAGCTGCTGTTGTTTTGCAGAAATTAAAAGTATTTGATCAGGAATTGAAAGATCGTTTCCGTGTAGCCAGCCGCTATGATAATGAATTGAACGGTTATTTCCACAAACAAAGAATTTTAGATAATTGCAAATCAGCTTATGCTTTATATACTATTGATTGTGCTGATCGTGATGAATTGATGGCATTCTTAAAAGACAATGGTATTCCTTGCGGTGCTTATTATCCTCGTCCGGTTCACACTCAGACAGCTTATGCAAAATGGAATACTCGTTCTTTGCCTGTTTGTGAAAAACTCTCTAAGACGGTTCTTTCTATTCCTATGACACCATATCTGGATAATGAAGATTTGGATTATGTTATCGGTAAAATGAACGAATTTGCCGCTATGAAAAACAGCAAAGCTGCTTAATAGCATTTGGGATTTTTAAGAAAACACCTCTTCATTTGAAGGGGTGTTTTTTTTAGTATGAGAAGATTGATTGTAAATTTGAACCGGTTCTTTTTCTTATTGAGTTCTTCTTGAATGTTATCTAGCGAGATCCTATAAAAAAATCCCTCATAAAGAGGGATTTTTTTATGGTGCCCTGGAGAAGACTCGAACTTCCACGACCTGGGGCCACATGCACCTGAAGCATGCGCGTCTACCAATTCCGCCACCAGGGCTCGAAGTCTTTAGTACAACATATGAAAGATAAATGCAATAAAAAAATTTATTTTTTATCTGTAAAATCCGTAAATCATTCTTATATAAAATATAGAAACAATATGGAGTAAGACATGAATGCTGTAATTTTTGATTTTGAACAACAAAAACAACGTCAGATACAAATTCAGGCAGCTCGTCATGAAGAAATGATTATGGAATGCCGTCGCGATATTTCTAACAGAGAAGACAGAATTAGAAGTTTGTCAGCAGAAATTCAAGTTTTGCAGTCGGATATAGATTTAAATTATCGTTTGATTGATAAGCTCAGCCGTCAACTGCCGATGAGCCGCGGATATAATTGACAATCGGCTAAAAATAACGTACAATCAGAACCATTAAAAGAATCATCTCACAAAAGGACTTTATTATGAATCAAAAATTGTCGTTAGATAAAGCTCTGTTAGAGCATGCTCAAATTGACGAGATGCTGAAAAATAAACAAACGCATATCTGGAAAAATATTATGAAAATTGAGGCTTTGAAAAAAGAAAATACCCTCAAAAAATCCCAGATGTTATATAGAACTTTGAATCTTGGCAGCAAGTAGAATGATGCGTTATAAATTTCTTACAGTCGTATTTTGTGTGTTGTTTGCGGCAAGTGCGAATGCTGCGGTACGGCCGTTAGTGGTCGGCTCCGGCAGCAAGTCTTCTTCTAAAAGCCCTGTCTCTCAATATCAGCCGACTTTTCAGTCGAACGGTTTTCAAAATACGAATGTAACGCAGCGTTGCTATGAAAGCGGTTTTACAATGCAAAAATGTCCGTCAGGATATGTCGGTGTTTTGCCTTGTCCTTTGGATAATAAATATTTTAAAGATTGTTGTCCGCAAGATTATCGTTTTTCCCGTCGAGATTGTTTCGATATGGGTTTGGAACCCAGTGAAGAAACATGTTTAGGCTTTCATGCCTGTCGCGAAAAGCAGGAGAGTGCCTCAGAGCAATAATAAAAAGAAAAAAGCCTCTGTTTATCAGAGGCTTTTTTTATGGAGCTTATTCTTTTATTTTTTCGTTTAAGTCGCTTCCTTGAGCCGTATAGTTTTTGACTTGGAAGCTGGCTTTTTGAGGAACAGCGACGCAACCGGGACCGGCAATGCATCCGCCTTGGCAGCACATGATTTCCAACAGATTGCAGTTACAGCCTTTGGTCGCATATTTTTTGAGTAATTTAATGTTATCAGGCGTTAAGCCGTCAATCGTTTCAGCTCTGACTTCTACTTTATCTTTCAGCAGAGATTCCACAGCTCCGGCAACGCCTCCGATTAGCGGAAAACCACGTCCCTGAGCGCAAGAAATGATGTCAAAATCTTGTTTTTCGCAAGCGGCAACGTTGATTTGTGCGGCATTAAAGGCGCCGTTTAATTCTTCAAAAGTAATCACGTAATCAACAAACGGATCACGTTCCATTGCTTCTACTCTTTTAGCAAAGCAAGGTCCGACAAATACAGCTTTGCAATTCGGATCTTCTTGTTTTACCAGTTCTGCAGTGTAATACATCGGAGAACGTGTATCAGAAACGTATTTTTTTATTTCCGGAATATGCAGATCAGCCGCTTTATAATATGCCGGACAGCATGATGTTGTCATCAGTTGTTCTCCGTTTTCCATTCTTTCGGAAAATTCATGAGCTTCTTTTATTGTTGTGATATCTGCACCGACAGCGACTTCTATAACACGACTGAAGCCGAGTTTCTTTAATGCTCCGACGATATTGTTAATGTCTCCGCCGAATTGTCCGACAATAGCCGGCGCTAACATTGCAACAACGGTTTTATTTGCATCTTTAACATCGCGCAAAACGTCAATCAGATGAGAACGTTCAACAATGGCGCCGAACGGACATGATTTTAAGCATTTACCGCAAGAAATACATTTTTCCGGATCAATATGCTCTTTCCCGGCTTCATCTTTACTGATGGCTCCAACCGGGCAGGAATCCTCACAAGGAATAACATTTTTAATAATTGCGGAATACGGACAAACATCATGGCAGCGGCCGCATTTAATGCATAGATCTTGGTCAATGAATGCTTTGCCGTCAACAAAGCTTATGGCTCCTTTAGGGCAATTAACCTGACAAGGACGGGCAATGCAGGCACGACACATGTTGCTGACAATATAGCGTTCTTTGCGGCAAGCCATGCAGGCTTCATTGATAACAGACAGTTTTGACGGTTGTAAAATTGTTCTGTTTTTAGCTTCTTTGGCGTATTCAGACAAAGACTTATTTTTACCTTCTTCATCAGAAGGGCAAAATCCCATTACAGCCATGCAAATTTGGCGGACAATGCTGCGATCTTTCTCCAAATTTCCGTGGTATGCGACTGAATTATCCGGGATAACCTCTGCCGGAATATTGTCAATATCGGCAAAGTCATTGTTAAGAAAACTGGCAGCAACTTTTTCTAAAATTTTGTTGCGAATGGGGAATAAATTATTTTTAGGGGTTAACATCCTTGTTTTCCTTTAATTTTTATTATGATTTTAATTTTTCCCGATTATATCGACTGTTTGTTAAAATTCAATGATTTTTTCTTTATAAAAATCAGGCTTGTTAGCAAAAATGTAAGAAACTTGATATAATATAAAACTCGTAATAGTATAAAATTTGTGGAAACTTTGACTGTATGGAAAAATTATGGTTCAGCACTCTTTAATGGCGGAGAAATACCTGTTAAATACTTTAGAGCGGATTGCAAAAAATTCGGCAGGATATGCTGTGCTGTATATTTCTGTTTCTAAGCTGCGTCCGAAACATCGTCATCCCAAGTTTTTGAAAATATTGGAAAAGTTTTTTGACAGCGTCGTCGGTGAGACGAAAGGCGCTTTTTTTCCGATGAGTAATGGCGATTTTGTGATTTTAGGACGCGATATTACGCAGGACATGGCGGATGACGCGGTTGATAAGCTGCGTGCAGGCGTTTCAAATGATCCTATCTTGCATGGAAGTAATAGAAGTGAGTTTGCTACGGTTTTTAATTTTCCCGAAGCGTTTGCATCTTTTTATGCTTTTGTTGCAAATTTGGTTGAGAGTAATGCCGTTCAATTTGATGTGGAAGATGAAGAAACTAAGTCTCCAGTAGAGGCGGGAGATGTGGAAGGCGTTTTACAAAAGCTTGAACGTACCGATATTTCAGAATTGGTTAAACGGCAAAGTGTTGTTAAGGTTTTAGGACCGGGGCAATTTAAGGTTTATTTTCAGGAGTTTTTTGTTGCAGTTAAAGACCTAAATCTTTTGTTTAACGGTTTGGATTTGGAAGAAAATCGCTGGCTTTATCTGTATATGTTGCAAAATTTGGATCGGAGAATGTTGCAAGCGTTCTTTTCTGCAAATTTACAAAATTGGCCGAATACTATAAGTATCAATTTAAATTTATCTTCTGTATTTTCTCCGGAATTTGTTCGTTTCGGTCGGGATTTTCTGCAGCAGGGGCACAAGATTATTGTTGAAGTTCAGTTAATTGATGTGTTTAACAATTTGCCTTTGTATTTTGAGGTAAAAGATATTTTAAGTCGCGGCGGACATCAAATTTTAATTGATGGTGTAAATACGACAGCGCTTAAGATGATTAATATGAAAACTCTGAATCCTGATTTGGTTAAAATTTTCTGGGAGCCGCTGTTAGAATTTGAACCGGAAAATGAAGACGTTAAAAAGCTGGTAGAAGTTTTGGGGCGAGATAATGTTATTCTTGCTAAATGTGATACGTCTGCCGCTTTGGAGTGGGGTGTTAAACACGGTCTTTCTGTTTTTCAGGGACCATTTGTGGATGATGTTGAAGTTTCTTATATTTATAAACGTTGTCCAAATTCTCAAAACTGCCAGATTAGGGAATGTTTAAAGCGTAAACGGTTGCTTTCCGGGGCGGAGCGTGATAAATGTGTTTGTAAAGAAATTTTAGAAGATTTGTGGTGAGTATTGATGTTTTTCTTTGGTGGCAACAAACAAAATAATGAAAAAAAATCCGAGAAAGAATCGGGTAAAGTTGGAATGCGCCAAAATTGGAATGAGGATAACCCTCAGGAATATTTGAAAAAAATTCTGACGCTGAATTTGCATGCGACCGCCGTTATGGTAAATGTTTGTCGTTTTAATCCAAAAACCGTTGAGTTGATGCCTCGTGTTAATGAAGATATTTTGATGGATTTTGTTCACAAAATTAAGGGCAAAATTTTTGAACTGAATAATAAAAATGTTTTGATTTTTTATGTAGGTAATTTTGATGATGAATTGCAGACCGTTTTGGTGCAAATGCAATTCTTATTAAATAGTGAGCCTCTTATTGCCAAGGCCGTTGATATTGTGAGTTCCGGAGCCGTCAGTATTTTCTCAAATGCAGCGGAATTGCAAAAGCTGCAGGATGAATTAAAGCATTTGCCTGTATCTGCTCCGGTTAAAGAGGTTGAAAAACCGCAAATTAAAGAAGTTGCAAAAGCTATTCTTCATGTTCAGAAAAAAACAAAACGTGATTTGTCTCCTCAGATTTTGGATAAAGTTGAAAAAAGTCTGGCGTGTGTGGATTTTTCAAGTCTTATCCGTCGGCAGGCTGTATGTGCCGTTATTGGAAAATCTGCGCCGCAAATGCTGTTTGATGAGGTTTATGTGTCTATACCGGATTTGCGTGATATTTTGCTGCCGGATGTGGATTTGACATCTAATCCGTGGTTGTTTATGCATTTAACGGAAACATTGGATAAGCGGGTTTTGGCTCATGTCAGCAGGCATGATGACGGTGCGTTGACCAGTAATTTCAGTATGAATTTAAATGTCTCTACTATTTTATCAGATGAGTTTTTGGAGTTTGATGAACATATTTCTCCGTCAATGCGGTCTACAATTGTTTTGGAATTGCAATTGGTTGATATTTTTAACGATGTTAAAGCGTTTTTATTAGCTAAGTCTTTTGCACAATACAGAGGATATAAAATCTGTATCGACGGGATTACGGTAGATAAATTGCAATATATTAACCGAGAAAATCTGAATTGTGATTTGATGAAAATCTTTTGGCATCCGGCATTTTTAGATATTATTAACGAGGACAAGCATTTTAAAGATTATGTCAACAAGGCAGAGCGTGCTAAGATGATTTTATGTCGAGTTGATGACGCTAAGGCGATTGAAATCGGGAATTCGTTAGGTATCAACTTGTATCAAGGTCGGTATGTACAGCGTTTGCTGTATGATCGTCGGAAAAAGAAATTATTTTAGTCTCGGACAATCCCCCATAAGGGGATATGTCTGATATTTCTCTTGATTTTTCTTAATGAAATGTTACCCCTTTAGTTAAGATGTTTTAACTAAAGGAGTTTTTTTATGAAGGTTGGAATTATCGGTACAGGGTATGTTGGTTTGCCGACAGGTGTCGGCTTGGCTGAGTTGGGATATGATGTTGTTTGTATTGATAAAGATGAATCTAAAATAAACAAACTTAAAAAAGGTCAGGTAACTTTGTTTGAGGATGGTCTGGAAGAATTGTTTAAAAAACAATTGCAGAAAGGCTCTCTGAAGTTTACGACTTCTATGGCAGAGGGTGTCAGCGGAGCGGATATTGTTATTCTTGCCGTCGGTACACCGCCGCATCCTGTTACCAAAGAAGCTGATATGAAATATATTTATGCCGCAGCGGACGAATTAGCTGAGTATCTGGACGGATATACCGTTGTTGCCAATAAGTCTACGGTTCCAGTCGGTACAGGCGATAAGGTTGAAGAAATTATTCGTGCTAAAAATCCTCATGCTGATTTTGATGTTGTTTCTCTGCCTGAATTTTTGCGTGAGGGTTTTGCTGTTTATGACTTTTTTAATCCGGATAGAATTGTTATCGGTGCTAACAGTGAAAGAGCCTTGCAACTTGTTAAAGAACTTTATAAGCCGTTTGTCGGAAAAACAAAAATATTATGTGTGAATCGTCGTTCCAGTGAAACAATCAAATATGCGTCTAATGCCTTTTTAGCAATTAAGATTCATTATATTAACGAAATGGCTGATTTTTGTGAACAATCCGGTGCTGATATTGCTGAAGTTGCTCAAGGATTGGGTTTGGACAGCCGTATCGGCAATAAGTTTTTGAACGCAGGTCCGGGATATGGCGGCAGTTGTTTTCCGAAAGATACCAACGCGATGGCTTATATGGGTAATCAGTATGGTGTTAATTTAAGTCTTATTAAAGCAGCTATCGATGGTAATGATCAGCGTAAAAAATTTATGGCGGACAGAATCAGAGCCGCGGCCGGAAACCAAAAAGATGCTAAAATCGCCATACTGGGATTAGCTTTTAAAGGAGGGACGGATGATTGCCGTGAGAGCCCGGCTATTCAGATTTTAACCGAACTCTTGAATCATATGGATAATGTTACTGTTTATGATCCTCAGGCGATGTCTAATGCTCAAATTCTATTGCAAGATCGTGTGAAATATGCAGACAGCATTGATAATGCCGTTGAAGGTGCTGATGTTGTTGCCATTTTGACAGAGTGGGAGGATTTCAGAAAGCTGGATGTGGAACGTCTTAAGTCTTTAATGCGCGGTAACGCTTTGGTGGATTTGCGGAATCTTCTTGATGAAAAACGAGTAACGGATGCCGGTTTTCGGTATTATCGGATAGGACGTAAAAATGTGTAATAAAAAAGCCGGAACATCCGGCTTTTTTATTATAATTTTTCTAAATTTTTCAGAGAAGTATCAATTAAATTTGACAGGTCTTTTGTTGTCAGACCTTTGTGTAATGCTGTTTTTACAGCTTTAATACTCAGATTGCCGGCAAACTGAGAAATTTCAGATGAGGCTTTGTTTTTAGCTGCTTGCAGGCGTTCATCAACTTCATCTTCACGTTGTTTCATTTCTTGTTCAAGTTTGCTGAGTTCTGCTTTGCGAATATAGTCAATTTCGTTCTGAGAACGCTTGATAATTGCTTCAACCTCTTCATTAACGTTTTTGAATTTGCGCTCATAAGATGCTAAAAGTTTTTGCGCTTCGCTTTGCAAATCAACAGATTCTTGAATGCGCTCTTGAATGTTTGTGATGTTATTATTAATCATTTTCATAATGATTTTTGAAATTGGGCGAGCCAATAAGATAACAACGAGCACAAATGCAGCGGCGACCCAAAATTCAGCACCTTGATAAAAAATTTCATGGTGTGCGGCAGCCTCGTGTTCTTCAATAATATTTGAAACGTTCTCTGCCGCTTCAATTACAGCATTACGAGTTGCGTCAATGATTTCTTTTCCTGTATTGAGATTATCAATAGCCATTATTTGACCTCATTTTTGATAATAGCGGCGATATCTGCGCTTTTAATTGTGTTTATATTTAGTTTTTTTAGAATTTCAGAAGCGGCAATTTCTGAAATCTTTTGAATGTCTTTGAGGGTTTTTTCTTTATTTTTTTGAATTTCAGCTTCACCTTCGCGGATTTTTTGCTGAAGTTTGATATCAAGTTCTTTTTGTTTTGTCTCAATCATTTCTGCCAGCTCGTTTCTGGTTTCATTGAGTGAGGCTTGAGCTTTACGAGAGGCTTCCTGCAAAGCTGTTTCATATTTTTGCAGAGCCGTTTCCGTTTGCTGTTTAATCTTTTCTGCTTTGCGGAGATTAGCTTCAATTTTATCGGATCTCTGTTGTCTGATATCATGTATTTTTGGCAAAATAAAGTAAGACATGATAAACATCATGCTAAAAAAACAGATAATCAGCCAAAACAGCTGAGAAGCATAATATGTCGGATCTAATTGAGGCATGTTTATCTCCTTGTGTTTCAGAATTCGGGCAGAATAGAGTTCTGCCCGAATTCTGACAGATCTATTTTCCGGTTAACATAACCAGAGCGATAACCAATGAATACAAAGCGATGGCTTCTACAGCGGCAAAACCGGCCCAACCATAGATATCAACGTCTTTTTTTACCTGCGGGTTGCGGCCGACAGTGTTAATAATTGTAGTCCATACCTGAGTAACACCCCAAGCAGAAGTCATCATAGCCAAAGCACACATACCGGCGCCAAGATAAGCCATAGGTTCCATTTTTTTATCTCCTTTTATTATTTGTTTTCATCTTGAAGTTAATATAATAGGGTTAACATAATGATAATTTTAGTGGCTGTGTATAGCATCACCAAGGTATATACAGCTTAAAACTGTATAAATAAATGCCTGCAGCAGAGCAATGAATATTTCAAAGATGATGATGCAGCCATTAAATGCCAGTGGGACTATCCCGAAAATTCCAAGTGCGAAAATAAAACCGGCAATGATCTTCAACATAATATGTCCAACCGTCATATTGGCAACAAGACGGACTGTTAAGCTGAACGGTTTAGACAAGAATGAAATTGATTCAATCGGAATAATCAACGGTGCCAGAGCTAAAGGGATGCCTTTGGGCAGAAATGTACGCAGCCAGCCGATCTTTTTCTTTTTTATGCCGATACCGATATTAAAACATAAAGCAATTACCGATAATCCGCCGACAGCGGCCAGATGAGAAGTAAAAGTAAAGGCATACGGGAATAAGCCCAGAACATTACCAAGAGCCACAAACATAAAAATTGTAAAGATAAGGCTGAAATATTTTAGACCTTCCGGTCCTACATTTTCTTTTAATAAATTAGATATGAAACTGTAGACACCTTCAGGAATGCATTGCGCTTTAGTCGGTACAATGCTGCGTTTTCTGAGGCATGCCGCAAACAGAAGGCTGGATACAACAACGGCCAGCACCATAAACAATGCTGAGTTTGTAAAAGAAATATTGATTCCGCCGACATGGATGGGAATAATTTCTTTGATTTCAAATTGTTCCATAGGGTTTGACAATGTTTTACTCCTTTGTGGCATTCAGCTTGTGTACAAACCGGTAAACATTCAGAAAACCGGCCGCGCCGCCGAAAATAAGAAAAATAACCAGCATTATAGGCTGAGTGTTGAACATTTTATCCAGAAAATAACCAACAGCAGCTCCGACCAAGACGCCGGATACCAGTTCTACCGCAACGCGTGAACCAACCTGATATGCAGAAACAAATCTGTTTTGAGGATTTTTTGTTTCTGTGTTTTGTTTGCGCTGTAATTCTTTTATCTGCGCATCAAGTTTTTTTATGTCGTCGCGAATTTGTTTCATTGATGATAAAACAGGTTGTTATTGATATATTCTTTTTTGCAGATAAGCACTGAGAACATCATAGCTTGGAATACCATGAATGATTTCTTTGTCATTGCCTTTAACAATCAGAAATGCCGGTGTTCCTTGAATTTTGAGTCGATCCAGTCCTTGTTGGCGAACATCCAATATTTCTTTTGCCAAATCATCATTCTTTAAGCAGTCTTTGGCTTGTTGTTCGGTTAAACCGTTATGTACGGCATAATTGGTTAATGTTTTGTCCGTATCACGAGAGAGCATCCAATCTCTTTGGTTTTTGAATAATGTTGTGATAAATTTATTATAACCGCTTTCCGGAACGCAAGCAGACAGCATGGCTGCTTTCATAGATTTACGATCTAGAGGGAAATTGGTGAAAATTATTTTAAGATTGCCTTTATCTGCAAACTCTTTTTTGAGTTTAGGCAGAATCGACAAATGAAAATCTGCACAGTGGCTGCAGTTTAATGAAGAGAATTCATACATTGTAACCGGAGCGTTTTCATTACCGATATACGGTCCGTCCGGAAGGGTAAAGGCAATTGTCGGGTCAACCGGCTCAGCCAGATTGGCAACAGCGGATCCCAAATCTGCTGCATTTGCTTCTTTAACTAATACAATATTACCATCAGGCAACATCGTGAAACCTTTGGCACTCAGATAAAAACCGGCTGCGATCATATAGATAATGAAACCGGCTGCAATGGCACTTATTTTTTTGATAATGTTTTCAATTTTCATTTCTTATTCTCTTTTTTGTTGTTATCTGCGTAGATACTATGCCCTAACTTTATTAAAATTTCTTTTAAGTTTGGATTATTTATTTCACTACTCAGTTTTTTTATGTTGTTTTCTTCTTCCGGCGTCAAGGGTGCAAGCGGTTCGGATTTTTTTGGATTTTTTTGAAAATCGCTCAAAGTTAAATTGTTATTTTGTATAATTTTTAGAGATGCAACCGCCTGATAGCCGAAATATGTATTTATTTTATCAATAATATATTTTTCCCGATGTTGAATTTCTATAGCAAAAGCTCCGGAAGGTACCATTAAATGCAGGCAACCGCCGTTTTTTTTGCCGCGCGGAAAATCAATTTTTTGCGGAAAACTATATTGTGCGAGTTCTTTTCCTGCAATTTGATCCCATCCGGTAATAATATCCGTTTCCACAAAACCGTTCTTGCCTAAAATGTCGCGGGCAAACGGCAGCAGGGTTTGAGAAAGAGACTGCAAGTCATTCGTTGCCTTGAAGTCTTTATTTTTTTTATCGTTGTTCATAGCTTCATTGTTAACATGTTGCCATTTATTTTACAATATGTTAGCTTGTAGGGTGTGAGAAACAGGGAATGTTGATTATGGATGCTTTAGTGTTTTTACACGCTGTTTTGGCTTTGTGTTTTGTTTTGGGACTGATGTTTGTCAGTGTTTGGCTTGTAAAGTATTGTGAAACCAAAGGGCAAGGCAGTTTGTTTTTTAAAAAGATGAAGGTTTCGAATCGGTTATCCGTTGAAGAATCTAAACGATTGGATGCCAGAAACGTGATGACGATTATTCGTTGTGATGATACAGAGTATGTTTTGGTGCTGAATGGACAGCAGAATCTTTTATTGGATACTAAAAAGGTAAAAAAATAAATGTCTAAAAAATTGTTATGGATTGCAGGACTTCTTTTGCTTGTTTTGTGTTTGACCGTCAGTCCTGCGTCGGCTCAGTCTTTATCCGTTAATATGGGGCAGGATGCGTCCGGTTCGGCAACAGCTCGAATCTTTAATGTGATTATGCTGATTACGGTGCTTTCCGTTGCGCCCAGCATTTTGGTCATGATGACCTCCTTTACGCGTTTGGTTGTGGTCTTTTCAATTACCCGCAACGCATTAGCTACCAATTCAACGCCGCCTAATACCGTTATTATTTCGTTGGCGCTGTTTTTGACGATGTTTATTATGGCACCGACATTTGAAAAATCTTGGGAACAAGGTATTAAACCTATGTTTGATGAGAAAGTAGAAGTTATGGACGGATTGGAAAAAGCAACGAATCCGTTAAAAGAATTTATGGTAAAAAATACGCGAGAAAAAGATTTGTTGCTGTTTATGGATTTGGCAAAAGAAAAGCCGTCCGAATCGGTTGAAGCGACTCCGCTTAAAATTGTAGTTCCCGCCTTTATGATCAGCGAATTGCGTCGAGCATTCGAAATTGGTTTTTTAATATATATACCTTTTTTGATTATTGATATGGTTATTGCTTCTGTTTTGATGTCGATGGGTATGATGATGTTGCCGCCGACGGTACTGGCTTTACCGTTTAAGGTCATTTTCTTTGTATTGATAGATGGCTGGTATGTTTTGGCGGGATCATTGGTTAACTCTTTTAAATAATTAGAAATTTGTTGCGCTTTTGTTACTATCTTATTGAATTTGCAATTTTTTATGGAATTTGTAAATTTTTTATGATATGATGACTTTATGTTATGGGAGAATCGCCATGAATGTATCGTCAACCAGAAAAGTATCGACGTCTTTATCTACCAGCCGTTCTGTTGAAAGAAAATACGGGGGCGGTAGTTCTCAATCATTTGTTGAAATTATAGATACCTCTAATAATGTTGCTGTTCGTGATGACAGTGATGACCGTTCCGGCGGGGGAAATCAGGAATATCGTTCTTCTCGTGAGGGAGAGGATGAGTCTGTTGTAATTCCAGCTGCCGGTGGAGCTTATGTCAGCTGTTCTATTCAGGCTTTAGGGGCTGGCGGTGTGTTGGATTTTGATGATTCTGATGTAAATACAAGGGAACAAAATCGGCATGTAAATATTTATGGTAATAATCAAACGATCTCTGCTCAACAGACTGAAGAAAAGTTAGAAAATCCGTACTTTAAATATTTTAATAAAGATAATGATATTCAGGAAGATTTGGACGAATTAGTCTAACTGACTGAAAATAAAATGTTTTATTTTTATTTTATATTTCATTTTATGTATCGGTGCTGTCGGATTTTTTTGTATACTATGTACGAATTTTACCATATTTCCTTTTTCTAATATTTTTTTATACTTGGTTTCGTAAGGCGGAAAACAAGAGCTTTACAAACTTTCTCTACTTAAACACATTTTATAAAAAGGAATTGATTATGTTAAAAGGTACAGTTAAATGGTTCAATGTTAAAAAAGGTTATGGCTTTATTCAGGCTCCGAATACTTCAAAAGATATCTTTGTTCATGTTACAGCTTTGCAGCAGTCCGGTTTACGCAAATTGGTCGATGGTCAGGAAGTTGCATTTGATATTTTTGATGACAAAGGTCGTCCGGCAGCAAACCATATTTCATTGATGTAATTGTATTGATGTAATTGTTCTCCTTTTCTTTCCCCGTCCTCGGCCAGAGGATATTAAAAGTTCCCCTTTCCCCATAATCACGGAGACTATTGCAATAAAATCAATAAGGACACGATTTAAGTGTCCTTTTTTTTGTTTTTTGTGTTATTTTGGTTTTAGGATGTTAGGAGAAAATATGAAACTTTATCATTATGTGAAAAAAGGGAGCAGTGTATTGAGGGATGGATTATGTTCTTTTGCGAAGAGTCCCTGTGTTAATACGCGCTATTATCTGAAAAGATCCGGATCTGATGATCAAGATGAAATTGCAGCTTGGATGGAGAGTTGTTTTTCCGGACGCAGCCGCGGTATCCGTTTTTTTACGGAAACGATTCAGCCGCATGATAAAGCGTTGCATGCTTTAGGAGATTTTGTGGCTGAGTGTGATTTATTTTCCGTTGATATTCAACAGCTGGATAAAGATGGTTTGGTTGAAGCTGTTTATGTCAGTCCACCAATTAAAGTTTCTCAGGATAATGGAAAATATTATGGATGTGATGAAGAGTTAATTCAGCTCAATTCTATTAATGATATTGATTTTTCGCCGATTGATTGGTCTGTTTGTGATGATGAAAGCGGGCGCCGTTTTGCTTTTGTCCGATATTATCTGATTATTATCAAAGATGGGGTTATTCCGCCTTGTTATATTTGTAGAGAAAATTAGTTTTTGTAGAAAGTAAAAAGACCTGCAATGGGGAGCAGGTCTTTTATTTTTAGAAATGAGAACGATATGATGAATTTATTTTACTTCTTCTGCAGAAATCTTACTCGGTTCCTGAGTGGTTTGAGTTTCAATCACTTGAGAAACGGTTGGGGTTTCTTTTACTACAACAGGTTTGCTTTTTACTTGAACCGTAACATTTTTAACAGGTTCTCTTTCGTAAGAAACGCTTGTTGTTGTTTTTGGTTCGTAAACTGTTGTATAGGTTACTTTTTTATAAACAATTTCTACAGGTTCACGAGTTTCTTTTACAGTAGGCTCGCATCCGTTGCATGGCTGTGGTTGAACAACAGGGCGTTGAACTTCTGCACAAGGATATACTTTAGGTTCTTGAGCACGATATTGTTTATATGTCTTGGCTGTTTTATATGAGCAATCTTCATCTCCGAAGATTGGACCATGAGCACATGCGCTGACAACTAACATTAAAGCTAATACTGTAAATTTTTTCATTTTTTCCTCATTCGGTTAATGGATTTTGAACATCGACTAGAGCTAATATAGCACAAAAAATAAATTTGTCAATTTTTTGTTTATATTTTTTATTATTTTGATTTTATTGTGCTTTTATAATGGTTTATATAAAAAAATAATATTTTTATAAAAAACAGTTGAGAATTTAATTTTTTGTGATAAAACAGACGGTGTTAACGGAGTGTAGTTCAGCCTGGTAGAACGCTACGTTCGGGACGTAGAGGTCGC
>CAYTQF010000022.1:0-19088 GCA_964440165.1 uncultured Azospirillaceae bacterium | reverse complement strand
TGGTTGCCGGTGTTAAAATGTCAAAATCATTGGGTAATTTTTATACGCTGGATGAAATTTTGGAACGTGCGCCGGCGGAAGCTTTACGTTTGTTGTTTTTAACAGCGCATTATCATCAGCCGTTTAATTTTACTTTTGACGGTTTAAATGCCGCCAAGGCAACGTTGGATAAATTTTATAATGCTTTGTTACGAGTGGCTGATATCAAAGAACAAGAGGTTGCTCCGCGTGAAGATTTGATTGATGCTTTGTGCGATGATCTGAATACGCCTTTAGCTTTGAGTTATCTGCATGAAGATGTGAACAATTTGAATAAAGCGGAAACTTCTGAGGATAAAATTAAATTTAAGTCTCAATTATTGGCTGATGCTTACATGTTGGGCTTGTTGTTTCAAAATCCGGAAACATGGTTTAAAGGCGGACAGGATGAAAATGATTCAGAAATAGAAGCAAAAATACAAGCGCGCTTGGAAGCTAAAAAGAATAAGGATTGGGCAACAGCCGATGCTATTCGGAACGAACTGAAAGAGCAGGGCATTTTGCTTGAAGATACGCCGCAGGGCACAACGTGGAAACGAGCTTAAGAGTAAAACCCCGCGTTTAACGACGCGGGGTTTATTTTTAGAAATTAATTCCGATTTTATCGCAAAAAAAAGAAAACCCTCCTTTAATCGGAGGGTTTTTAGATCAAATAAAGCATAAGTTAAGCCTGTAAACGATTATTAGAAGATTTTAAGAGTTTTTCATCGCGTTCCGGGTTTTTCAAAACCTGTTGTGCAAAAGCTTTTTTTGCAGCATAGGTTATAAACAGAGGCTCTTCCAGTTGGAGCTGTCCGAGAGTTTCTTCCAATGCTTCAAAACTTTCATAAATTTTGCTCAACAAAACCAAGTTGCGATTATAAGATTGTCTGGACTGAACTTCGTATGGGTGCATCATGTTTTTATCTCCTTATATTTATTTTTATTGATGTTTATCACTGATTGAGATGTTATAAAAAAATTTTTGATTTAGCTAGAATATAAAAATCGGTAAGCGTGAGCGAAAAATAGGTACGCTCCCCCCCTTGTCAAAAATAAAACAAATCCCTGTCGCATTGTGCCTGTTGCGACAGGGATTTGCATTAATTTATGCCTACATCAGCAGGCTTGGCTTTTGAGAAGATCTCTCATCAGCTGCAATATTAAAGCTTGGGGTATGGTAGCGGTTGTTAAACCAGCCGTTTACCATAACATCAATAATATCATTATCAATAACACCAGTGTTGCTGATTGGAAAGCGATTGCTAAAATCTTCAATCAGATAATTTGCTATATTCACTTTCATTATTAATCCTCCATGCCTCAATCATTACATTAACAATATATTAATAAAAATAATAAGGAAAAGAGCTAACCCCTTGTTTCTTTTTAGGATTCTGTGTTCGAATTTTTCGTACTTGTAATTTAGATAATGCACGTTATTTATAAAATACCGCAGGATATATTATGCTGATATCAATAAAGCAGTGTGAGGATAACAAAAAACTCTGGATTAAAAAAATCCAGAGTTTTTTTTGATGGTAGGGGTAGTCAGACTTGAACTGACACTCCCAGAGGGAACAAGATTTTGAGTCTAGCGCGTCTACCAGTTCCGCCATACCCCCATCGGATGACATAGAATTATAATATAAATTACAATCCGTCAATAGTTTTTTTACTCGAAAATGATAAAAATTTATTATTAGAGAGATAATCATACAATTCGGAGTATAAATGTCGGTTTCGGAAGTAGATAAAGCATTACGATTTTATGAAAAAAGAGATTTTACCGCAGCGCAAAAACTGTTGTTAAAAATTCTAAAAAAAGATGAGACAAATTTGGATGCTTTGACTGTTCAGGGTAATATATTTTATCAGCAGAAAAATTTTGCACAAGCTTTGCAATACTATCAGCGAATTCTTATGTCGGATTCTCATAACATTCCGGCATTGATAAATGCAGCAAATAGTTGTTGGGAACTAAAAGATTATCAAAATACCTTTGACTATTCTCAAAAGATATTGCAGCAGGTTCCTGATGATATATCCGCGTTAACAATGTATGGTAATGCAGCGTTTGAACTTGAAAAATATCCGGAAGCAGAAAAGACTTTAATACGATTGTTGGAATTAGATAAAACAGATGCCTGGATATACAATTCATTAAGTCAACTTTATCAAAAAACAGAACAGTTTTTGAAAGCCTTAGAATATGGTTGGCAGGCAGTTGAAGTGTCTGAAGGAGCAGAGGAACATCATATTAATTTTGGATATTTATTATATGAATTAGCACCGATAATTCCTGTTGAAAAAATTGAAATTTATATCAAACAATGGCTGCAAAAATATGGGGATAATGCAACCGTTAAACATATGGGACATGCCTTGCTGCATCAAACCAACATTACAAGGGCAGATCCTCAATATGTGAAAAAAATGTTTGATGCATTTGCGTGTGATTTTGATGAAATTTTGCAGGGATTGGAATATCAGGCACCACAATTAATTAATGCTGAAATGGAGCTGCTTTACAAAAGTAAAAAACATCATTTTTTGCGGATTGCGGATATCGGCTGCGGAACCGGATTCTGTGGCAGATTTTTAAAAAAATATGCGCGTTGGTTCTGTTTGTATGGTATTGATATATCAGAAGAAATGCTAAAAAAAGCCAAGGCTAAAAAATGTTATTCCAAACTCATTTGTATGGATCTGGAAAACTGGTTATTTGCAAATAAAAAAACATTTGATTTAATTGTAGCAGCAGATGTTTTTACTTATTTTGGGACATTAGAAAATATACTTTCCGGTTGTTATAAATCACTCTCAAAAAACGGTCGGATTCTTTTTACCGCCTCACAAAATAATGTAGATGATTCTTCGTATTATCTGCATGCGTCAGGGCGTTTTCTTCATCATGAAATTTATCTTAAAAATGTTCTCAATAAATGTGGATTCCGTCTTGAAAAAATCGAGTTAAAAAGATTGCGGAATGAAGGAGAAAATCCAGTTTTGGGATATGTTATTTCGGCCGTAAAAATATAAAAAAAATTCCTACCGAATAAGCAGGAATTTTTTTTATATTTTCGAACCTAAATAAGAAAATTATTTAGATTTTTTAGCAGAACTTTTGCTTGCTGTCTTTTTGCTTGCAGCGCAAGAAGATGAAGATTTGCATGCAGAAGTTTTTTTAGATTTACTGCTGAATTGTTCAACAGCCTGAGCCCAGAAATATTCGTCATTTCCTTGAGGGCAACCGGCGTTTTGCCACAGATAATAAGCTGCTTCTCTGATGGCATTTTCATTAAGTTTACTAACCATAACTAACTCCAAAAAAATTGTTATATAACAAACTTCACTATACAGGTAAAAAATAATACGTCAACAACAAAACGTTACTTTGTTTTTGAAAAGTAAAATAAATTCAAATAACAAAGATATTTGCTTGCATTTAAAATGATAAGAATTTATAGATTGTTTTTAAAGAGTTTGCGTATTATAAAATATGTGTGTAACTGATATCATCAAGTTTAATTATTTTTGTCATAGTCTATTAGGGGGCTGTTTTATATGGAAAATTTATTATCAAAAGAAGAAATGGAAGCTGTCATTAACGGTGATCATGGTAATGTTTTTGCAGTATTAGGACTTCATCGGGATAAAGGCAGTAAAGCTTTTTTTATCAGAGTTTATGAACCGCGCAGCAATTCAATAGAAGTGATAAAAGACGATGGTACGTCTTTAGGTTTTATGACCAAGCTTGATGATCGTGGATTCTACCAGATTAATCTCGGCCCGATTGAAAATTTTTCATATCGTTTAAGAATTGAAAATGATTTGGGTAATAAATATGAACAACCCGATGTTTATTCTTTCCCGGCTACACTAGGCGATATTGATGTCTATCTTTTAGCTGAAGGAAACCACCTTGAAATGTATAAAAAATTGGGTGCGCACGTTATGGAAATTAACGGCGTTAAAGGTGTGGCTTTTGCTGTTTGGGCGCCAAATGCAAAACGTGTTTCTGTTCTAGGTAATTTCAACAACTGGGATGGCCGTGTTAATGTTATGCGTAAACATCCGACCTGTGGTGTTTGGGATATTTTTATTCCGGGTATTGGCGAAGGTGAAGTTTATAAGTATGAAGTCAAAACCCATGAAGGATATATCCTGACAAAATCTGATCCGGTCGGATTTTGGAGTGAAGTTCGTCCGAAAACAGCCTCTGTTGTATATGATTTAAATCATTATACATGGAAAGACGGTGCATGGATGGCCGGCCGTGAAGAAAGTAATACGCTCGATAAACCAATGTCGATTTATGAAGTTCATCTTGGCTCTTGGCGTCGTAAAGGTGAAAACGGAAAAGAGTTTTTAACTTATCGTGAAATGGCTGACTATTTGGTTCCATATGTTACCAATATGGGCTTTACACATGTAGAATTTTTACCGTTATCAGAACATCCTTTGGATTGTTCTTGGGGATATCAAGTTATCGGTATGTTTTCTCCGACCAGCCGTTTTGGTACGCCGGATGATTTGCGTTACATGATTGATAAATTCCATCAAGCCGGAATTGCTGTCATTATGGATTGGGTACCGGCACATTTTCCGAAAGACGCGCACGGTTTAATTGAATTTGACGGAACTCATTTATATGAACACGCCGATCCGCGTAAAGGCGAGCACACGGATTGGGGAACAAAAATTTATAACTATGGACGTACAGAAGTTTGCAACTTCTTATGTGCCAGCGCTTTGTATTGGTTAAAAGAATATCATATTGACGGTTTGCGTGTTGATGCTGTTGCCTCAATGTTGTATTTGGATTATTCGCGTAAAAACGGCGAGTGGATTCCAAATGTTTATGGCGGTAATGAAAATATTGAAGCCATCGCTTTTATGCGTAAGATGAATGAGCTTGTTTACGGACAAAGCAAGGGAGCTTGCACATGTGCTGAAGAGTCTACGGCATGGCCGATGGTTTCTCGTCCGACATCAATGGGTGGTTTAGGCTTTGGCTATAAATGGAATATGGGATGGATGAACGATACGCTGCGCTATATCAGCCATGAGCCGATACATCGTAAATACCACCACGGAATGTTGACCTTTGGTTTGCTGTATGCCTTTAATGAAAACTTTATCTTACCGATATCCCATGATGAAGTTGTTCACGGGAAAGGTTCTATGCTGGGCAAAATGCCGGGAGATGAGTGGCAAAAGTTTGCGAATTTAAGAGCTTATTACGGATTTATGTACACGCATCCGGGTAAAAAATTATTGTTCATGGGTTGTGAATTCGGACAGGATTGGGAATGGAATTCTGAAGAAAGCCTGCGCTGGCATTTGCTGGATTATCCCATGTATAAAGGTATGCAGAACTGTGTCCGTGATTTGAACTTGATGTATAAAGGCAACCCTGCTTTTTATGAAGAAGATTTTGATTATCGCGGTTTTGAGTGGATTGAACATTCCAATGCCGATGACAGTATTATTTCTTATATTCGTAAAGGACATAATCCGTCAGATTATATGATTGTGATATGTAACTTTACGCCTGTTCCGAGAACAGCTCATCGCATAGGTGTAAACGAAAAATGCGGCTATCAGGAAATTTTTAACAGTGATGATAAAAATTACTGGGGCAGCGGTGTTAAAAATGAAGGTATTATGATGGCCGAAGAGAGGGAATGGAATTGTAAGCCGTATTCTGTTGAAGTTACTGTTCCACCGCTCTCAACCATTGTTTTAAAGCCGGTTCGCTAAAGTTTGGAGATGAGTAATGCATAAGTTTACAGCAGCGGTTGGAAAAACATATCCGTTAGGGTCGACACCTGATGCCGAAGGCGTAAACTTTGCATTATTCTCAGCTCATGCCGAAAAAGTCGAGCTATGTTTATTCGATGATTCCGGTTCACAAGAAATCGGTCGATATGAGATTACTGAAAACGATAATAACATCTGGCATATTTATCTTGAAGGGGCAAAAGTAGGGCAGGTTTACGGTTATCGTGTTTACGGACCGTATCAGCCTGAAGAAGGATTCCGCTTTAATCCGAATAAACTGCTGTATGATCCTTATGGTAAAAAACTTGTCGGTAAGCTTATTTGGCATAAGGCGATCTTTGGTTATGATTGGGATAGTCCGGAAAAAGATTTATCATTTTCTACATTGGATAGTGCACCATATGTTCCTAAATCTGTCGTGGTAGATGAGAATGCTTTTGACTGGGAAGGAGATACCCAGCTGCATATTCCGATGGAAGACAGTGTTATTTATGAAACCCATCTCCGAGGTTATACAAAACTCCATCCGAATATCCCGGATGCGGAACGAGGCACATTTGCCGGTTTTGCCAATGAGGTTATTGTTAATCATTTATCGGGATTAGGGATTACAGCAGTTGAGTTTTTGCCGATTCATGCTTTTATGGGTAACCGCCATAAAAAAGGTTATGTTAAAGATAATTATTGGGGTTATGAAAGCTTCAGCTTTTTTGCACCGGAACAAAATTATCTTTCCCGTGATAATATTGACGAGTTTAAAAAACTGGTCAAACGTTTGCATAAAAGCAATATCGAAGTGTTGTTAGATGTGGTTTACAACCATACCGGAGAAGGCAATCAATTGGGACCGACCTTATGCTACCGAGGAATTGATAACAGTTCGTATTATGTTTTAAATCCGGATAATAAACGTTACTATTATGACAGTACCGGCTGCGGAGCATCATTTAATTTGCAAAATCGTTATGTTTTGCAATTGGTTATGGATTCTCTGCGTTATTGGGTTGAAAAAATGCATGTGGACGGTTTTCGTTTTGATTTGGCAACAACCTTATCTCGAGAACAGTGTAATTTTACGCAACATAGCGGTTTTTTGTATGCGTGTGCACAAGATCCCGTTCTGAAAGGTATCAAATTGATTGCAGAGCCTTGGGATGTTGGTTACGGCGGTTATCAGGTCGGTGCTTTTCCGGCAGGCTGGGCAGAATGGAATGATAAATATAGGGATTCTGTTCGTCGGTTCTGGAAAGGAGATTTATATCAGACAGCCGAATTAGCCAGCCGTCTGGCCGGTTCAAGCGATATTTTTAACCATCAAAATCGAGATATTTGGAGCAGTGTGAATTTTGTTACGGCACATGATGGATTTAATCTGCATGATTTGGTGAGCTATAATGGCAAACATAATCTCAGTAATGGTGAAGAAAACCGTGATGGTAATGACAGTAACTGGAGTTGGAATTCAGGCGAGGAAGGCGAAACGGATAATCATAGCATTTTAGAAAATCGCTTTATTCGTATGCGCGCCATGCTGAGTACACTGTTATTTTCATTCGGAACGCCGATGCTGTTAGCCGGAGATGAGTTGGCACAAACGCAACACGGTAATAATAACCCGTATTGTCAAGATAATGTCTTAACGTGGATTGCTTGGGAAGCATTGTCTGCTGAGAATTTTAAACAGTCTGATTTTGTCAGAAAGCTTATTAAATTGCGTAAAAAGTGTTCGGCCTTTCGTCGCCGTCATTTCTTTACCGGTAAAGTTGTTAAAGATAATATTAAAGACATCACATGGTATAATGAACACGGTGTGGAGTTTTCTACAGAAGATTGGCATGACGGCAATCGTCGCTGTTTGTCTTATTGTGTTTATGCCGATGATACATTTTATGTCTGTATTTTTAATGCTAATCATACAGATAAAATTTGGAAGCTTCCTTCTCTGGGTGGTCGAAAAACATGGAACTTGCATATTGACAGTTCCGGAAAATTTTTAGCATCAACCAGAGTAACCGGCGGGGGAACAATTACTCTGCCGGCATGGAGCGTACTATTATTCGAAATTAAAAATTAGGAGACTTTTATGGACAGACTGTTGCAGCAGCTTGCTGAAAAACTCGGGATTGCGATTTCTTTTAAAGATGGCGGCCTCATACCTCGAGAATACAACGTGGAAGATAAAACGATTAAGTTTTTTGCCGATAAGCTTGGTTATAAAGCTTGGACGGCGGAAGATGTCGCTAAATCGTTGGTCGATTTTGATAAGAAAAGATGGCAAAAAACATTGGAAGGCATCAATGTTGTTGAACGTTCCGATATTTGGTTTGATGCTGTTGTTGCATCTTCTGTTCCGACTTCTGATTTCAAGTTTACATTGACCAATCGTCAAACCGGACAAATTGAAAATGTTGATTACCGGATTTTTGATACCGGTGATCGTCAAAATATCGGTAAAACAGAATATATCAAATGGTGTTATAAAATTTATACAACATTACCGATTGGTTATTATGATATTACCTTGGAAATAAATGGTAACAAATATAAATCTGTATTGGCAGTAGCACCGGAAAAATGCTATGAAAATCCGATTATCGGCAATTCCAAAGTTTGGGGATATGCTTTACAGCTGTATTCTTTGCGCAGTGATAGAAACTGGGGTGTCGGTGATTTTACGGATTTATGTGATTTTATTAAAGTTTGCGGTCGTTGCGGAGCAGATATTATCGGATTAAATCCGCTGAATGTATTGGTTCATAATTTTCCTGAAAATGCCAGTCCGTACAGTTCTATCAGTCGTTTATTTTTGAATCCGATATACATTGATGTTGAAAAAGTTCCTGAATTTAAAGCAGAAGATAAAGCCGGTTTAGAAGACAAACTGAATGAATTGCGCAATAGCGAGTTAATACGATATGAAGAAGTTTATCCGCTTAAAATGAGTGTATTGGAAAAGGCCTATAAACGTTTTATCCAAGATAAAAAAAGTGCTCGTTTTAAAGAGTATCTGAATTTCTGTGCCGAAAAAGGCGAAGATTTAGAAAAGCTTGTTGATTTTCAGGCTTTGTATGAAGAAAAAAGCAAAACAATCTGGGGCGGTTGGGAAGCTTGGGAACCTGAATATAAAAATCCAAGTTCCAAAGCTGTTAAAGCGTTTGCAGATTCTCATGCTGAACAGGTCGGTTTCTTTAAGTTTTTGCAGTTTGAAGCAGATCGTCAGTTTAAGCAGGCTTGCGCTCAAGTAAAAGAAAATGGTTTGAGAGTCGGTTTGTATAGAGATTTGGCCGTCGGTGTCGGTAAAGACAGTGCTGAACTGTGGGCCGAGAATGATTTATTTATTAAAGAAGCCGGTGCCGGAGCACCGCCTGACGCTTTTTTCACTACCGGACAAAAATGGTGCCTTGGTGCGTTTAATCCGTATGTTTTGAAAGAGCGTGCATATGAGCCGTTTATTAAAATTTTACGTGCCAATATGGCTAATGCCGGAGCGTTAAGAATTGATCACGTTATGGGGTTGATGCGGCTGTATGTGATTCCGGATAAGGATGATTTTGGAACATATGTTTATTATAATTTTAAGGACATGCTGAATATTGTCGCTATCGAAAGCCATTTAAATCAGTGTCATATTGTTGGTGAAAGTATCGGTAATGTTCCCGAAGGTTTTTTGGAAGCGTTAGAAGCTAAAAATGTATATTCCTTAAGCGTTTTGTGGGCGGAACGTCAAGATTCCGGCTGGGGAGATTTTTCTCGTCCCGATACATATCCTGTCCACGCATTTACATCTGTTGGCACGCATGATATGAGCCCTTTAAGAATGTGGTGGTTTGGTTATGATGTGGCTTTGATGAAAGATTTGGATCTGGTTTCGGAACATGATGCTGTAGAAGCTTATCATAAAAGAGAAGCAGATCGCAGTAAGCTGTTAAAAGCCATGGATGAAAATGGGGTATGGCCGGAGGATAGCTATCGCAAAGGTGATTATCTGTACGGTGAAGCTTATCCTGAAGGAATAGAAGAAGCCGTTAATCGTTTTGTTTCTCGCTCAGCTTCAAAAGTATTTTTGGCGCAGTTGGAAGATATTTTGCATGTTGAAAAAATGCAAAATCTACCGGGAACAGATATTGACAAACATCCGAACTGGCGTCGTAAAATTCCTGTTACATTAGAAAAATTAGAACAAGACAGGGCTTTTGTTCGTAATATAGCAGCGATAAAAAAAGAACGCTAAATCAAGCGGTAGAAAATAAAGGCATAATAATTTTTTTGTTATTGTGCCTTTTTTATTCAAAAGATGTATTTTAGTCTTTGACTAATAACTATATTTTATGTATGCTCTGCATTGTAATAAGATCAGGGTCTTGTTACTGGGTGTGAGAACCCAATAGAGCGTCGGTGTAAAGACGATACTTGCACGCCTTTTAGTTTTTTTGGACTGGAAGGTGGCAAAATAGGCATGATTTATCATGCTAATATGTCGCACTATTCTCTATATAGTCCTCAACTTCCGGTCCACCTCTCAGAGGTGGCTTTTTTATTTTGCAGATAATTGATTTAAAACTTCAACAGCATCGTAATCATCATTAGGTTCATCAGCTTGAGCAATGAGAGTGTCATATTCTGTTTTTTCTGTTGGTAAAACCGTGTTAGCATAAGGCATTAAAATAAGATTTGAAATTTTTTCCAACACATTACATGCGCGATCATTCAAATATCCGCAGTTGTCTAAAACGGAAGAGCTGTCTTCAATTTTGCCCAAGCAATAACAAACAGCGTCGCATCCGGCTTGAATGGAAAGAAGCGCTCTTTGAGCCAGACTTCCGTTCAGAGCTTTCATCTCCAAAGCGTCTGAAATTAAAATTCCTTGAAAGTTAAATTCACGACGAATAATTGATTGAATTACCTTGGCAGACAGGGTTGCCGGTAATACATCAATTTCAGGCAAAACGATATGAGCCGTCATAGCCATCAATGACTGAGGAGCCAATTTGATAAAAGGATAAAAAGAATGCGGATTAATGTGCTGTAAGACAGGTAATGCTAAATGCGGATCATTAATGCAGTCTCCATGTCCCGGCATATGCTTAATGCAGGGAAGAACAGCGTTTTGCATATAAGTATCAAGAATTATTTTTCCGAGCTTGGTTACGATATTGGCGTCAGAATGAAAACAACGGCTTTTCAGTGCTTTTGTCATTTCAGAAAAAGCAAGATCCAAAACCGGTGCAAAGTTGCAATTTATACCGCATTTATGCAAATCATCGGCAATTAATTTAGCATGAAGATATACGGCTCTTTGAGCTTTATCCGGAGCAAGAGAACCTAGCGCCGCTTGTGAAGCATAATGCCTGAAATTAGGTTCTTTAAGACGACAAACCCGTCCGCCTTCTTGATCTGTGGCAATGATCATATCGTTTCTTCCGACGGCATTATATATGTCATTGGTCAAAGCCTTAAGCTGTTGGGTATCTTTAATGTTTCGTGCAAACAAAGAAACACCGAGAGGATTTTCTTTTTCCAACAGTTTTTTCTCTTCATCGGTTAAATGAGTTCCGGCAACGGATATAATGGCGGCTTTAATCGGTTTCATACATCTTCCTTTTGTTGATGTAATGATACCGGATTAAATTTAATAAATTATTTAAAGCTGTTGCAAACTTTGCATACTAAGTCTATAAAAATATATATGTTAATTAGTTTTGAGGATGCTTATGCCAGCTGTTTCTCTTATTATTCCTTTATATAATGCCGAAAAATATTTATGTCCGTGTTTGGATTCTGTAGCAGGCCAAACTTTTCAAGATTTTGAAGTCTTATGTATTAATGACGGCTCCTCTGATCGCACTGCAGAAATTGTACAAACGTATGTGAAAAAGGATTCGCGTTTTAAGTTAATTACGCAGGAAAATGCAGGTTGTTCCGTGGCCAGAAACCGAGGTCTCAAAGAGGCCGCTGCACCGTATGTTGCTCTGCTTGATCAAGACGATATGCTGCATCCGCAGGCTTTGGAAGTTTTATATTATTTAATTAAAAAAGATAATTATGATGTTGCGGAATTTGTAAATAAAACGGTTTCTGATGATTTTGTCATGCATAATCCTCCGCGTTATGAATTGGATAAAATTAAATACGAAACAACTCGTGATCCGTTTAAGTTTTATTTTCGTAATAAAAGAGGGGGATCGGTTTTGGTTTGGAACCGTCTCTATAAAAAAGATGCTATTGCCGGAATAGAATTTCCGGCAGGTATTCAACCGGCAGAAGATACCATTTTCAGCTTAAAAGTTATGTTTCATACCATCAGCCTGATTCATACGGATACGGAGCTTTTGTATTATCGAGACAGTTCCACTTCGGTTATGAACAGGGGGATAGGCGATAAATACATTCGCTCTCATGCTGCCGCCGGAAAGGTTCTGTCTGATTATTTTCTCAAATCCAAAAGAGTTTCCAAACCGGAAGATAAACAAATTTTACAAAAATATATTACCCGTTTTATTTTTAAATCTGTAATATCTCAGCCTCTGCGTCGCTTAAAGTCAAATAATCCTAAACAGTCTCTGAATGAGGCTTCAACAATGGCTTGGGAATTATATCAGGAAGGTGCTTTACAGCCAAATTTGCTTGGATTGCGCAAAGCTTTGGTTTGTCGTTTATTTTTTAAGCGGAAGTTTAAGTTAGCGAGGTTGTTTGTATGACTAAAATTGATATTGCCATAAATTCTTATAAAAAGCCGGAATCTCTGCTCTACACTCTTATGACATTGAAAGCTGTTGCGCAGGATTGGATCGACACGGTCTATATTAACGACGATCGCTCTAATGATGGAAGTTATGAATTATATACGCATCCGGATGTTATTGAGTATTTTAAGCCCTGGAAACTTGATGTTCGGGTAAATACGGTCAATGTTGGCATTAAACAGGTTTATGTTCGCGGATATTATCCGGAATATATGGATTGGAAATTTATGCTGAAGCGTTGGACGCGGTTCTTTAGCAAAAAATATGGTCATAATCGTTCCGACATTCGTTACCAGTATGCATTGGATAATACGGATAAAAAATATTTGATGATGATGCATGACGATGTTTTGTATCGTAAAAATGTTGTTGAGTTATTTTTAAAAACATTTGCTGAAAATAAAGATTTGGCTATTGTCGGGGATTTCGGACAATGCTGGCGCTGTCGTTTTAAACCTGTTTGTAATCCGAAAGCTATTCTTGAAGGTAAACGTCCCTCTCCGTATTGGCCGTTAACACCTTCTCCGAAAACACCAGATATTAAAACGTTTAATCCTAAAGACGGCTTTAGCCGGGAATGCCGAATAAATGAATGGTGTTGTATGGTAAATGTGGAAAAAGCGCGTGAAATTACTGAAAAAAGCCGCAGCTTTTTTGGAAACATGTATCCTCATTCGGATACGGCGGCATATTGGTTTGGCATGGCTGTTGATTTAGGATATAAGTTTACGGATCCTTTACCGGAAGGTGAATGGCCGGGCAATGGCAGCCGCAGTCTTAAAAAAGAGGAATATTATCATCATCAATGGCAAGGACACAGCGGACATTCCGTATGGGTTGATCAGGGCGGTGGAAAATCAACATATCGTCGTCAAGAGATTGTTGATTTGATAAAAAAAGAATTTGATTTTACGCTTCCGATAAAAATTGAAGGATAATAAAATGACCAAAAAGAAACAAAATAAAATTACGGGTGTTCCTGCGTATTGGAAATCCGCTAATATTTATCTGAAAGGCGGAAATAATACATTGTCTTTAGGTAAAAGTATTTTTTTTCATAACAGTCGTATCAAGTTATTCGGAAATGCCTCTTTAACCTTAGAGGACGGCGTGTATATGGAAGGCTGTACTTTTATGATTAAGGATTCTCATGTCCGTATCGGCCGTAATACTGAAATGATGAAAGTAGGGGTTTATGCCTATGATAATTCTCATTTGGATATCGGAGAAAATTCAACCTTGACCGGAGAATTTGATTTACATGCCGGCGCTGAAATTACGGCCAAAAGATTATGGTGTACCTGGCCTCCGCTGGTTGCGGCCAAAGGCGGAAAAATTACCATGGGCGATTGCGGTCTGGCGGATACCGTAATTTATAATACGGATTATCATCCGATTTATGATTTTGAAGGAAATCATATTAATCCGGATAAAGATGTTGTGATTGAAGATAATGTCTGGGTCGGCAGAAAAACAACGGTTCTTAAGGGAGTAACTTTAGGTAATGGCTGTATTTTAGGCTTTGGCAGTGTGGTAAACAAAAGTGTTCCGCCTCATACCATTGTTGCCGGAATGCCTGCTCGTGTCGTTAAAGAAAATGTTGTTTGGGCTGTTAATAAAGAACGACACGATGCGGCTATGTTTCCACTGAAAAACGGAGATGATGCCGCCGAATATTTTCGCCGTACGACGGGACATACTCCGGGGGGCGAATTAAGAAAAATCAAAACAACAAACAGCTTGCTGAATTATTTAAAGATGCTTTGGGTAAAAATCAGAAACCGTTAATATTTGGGCTCTTTTCCCTTAACAACAACTTGATACGTTTTATAGATATACCAGGGGAATAACAGATAAGCTATAATAAATTTGATTATGATATTAAATGTAATCAATCCTGATCTTTCCAGCATTTTTCTATAGGCTTTTTTCGGCATCAATTTTTTGAATTCTCGCCGAAGCATAAATTTATCTGCAAGACTGCAAATACGGTATTGATAAGAAAAAGCTGCTTTGGCTTGTTCCCAAAAGCTTTTTTTATAATAATCAAGCAGATTATGTTTTTCTAAAGATTCTTTAAGATAAGAGATAACTTTAACAGCGTTATATGAGCGTTTTTTACGGGAACGAGAAATGGCCCCGATTGCATTATCTCGATAATGATAACAAATTTTATCCAATCCGGAAATTCTGTCAGCCAGTACTAAAGCTAATTTTACAAAACCGACATCATTATAAGAAGAAATATTTTGAAAAGCTAATTGACGTGCTTTTACAAATTCTGCTTTATATAATTTATTCCAAGGTACATCGCTGCAAATACTGAAAATTTCATCGGGAAGACTTTTAGGGGTGATTACAGTTTCGGCAGGCAATAATTTTCGATTCATACTCGGATATTTATTAAAACATTCTCCGGTCCATACATTAGCATCAAAAATCAATATATCGGTGTTATCTTTTTTGGCTTGTTTATATATGAGCTCGCAGGCATCCGGTTCCGCCCAGTCATCACTGTCAATAAACCATAAGTATTCACCTTGAGCGACTTTTATTCCGTTGTTGCGACATGCAGCTGCGCCGGAGTTCGGTTGAGTAATAATTTTAAGGCGTGTATCTTTTTGGGCATACGATTTTAATATTTTCGGAGATTCATCCGTTGAACCGTCATCAACACAAATAACCTCAATTTCTCGCATCGTTTGGTTAAGGACAGATTCAAGACATTGGCTCAAATATCGTTGTGTATTATAAACAGGAATAATAATGGATATTTTAGTTTGAGGTTTCAAAGACATATACAACTCCGTAGTCAAAAGAATTTCGTTATCAGGATATAAACAGAGATTTTGTCTGTCAATTAAGATTTTACTTTTTTCCGTTGATGTAGAATAAAAAACAGCCTTTCTGATAAAAGGCTGTTTTAAAGTGTAGATCGTAAACTTAAAATTGTTCACGTAATTCAAAGAAATAAGCTTGCGGATGATCACAAACCGGGCATTTTTCCGGTGCTTGAGGACTCTCTACACGATAACCGCAGTTTGCACATTCCCAAATAACTTTTGTCGGGCGGGAAAAGATCTTTCCGGCACACAGAGCCTCCAGCAAAGCGTTGTATCTTTCTTCATGTCCTTTTTCAATTTGACCGACAGCTCTAAATAGTGCGGCAATTTTTGTAAAACCTTCTTCATCAGCGTCTTTAGCCATACGATCATACATATCTGTCCATTCATATTTTTCACCGGCAGCAGCATCTTTCAAATTGGTCAATGTATCAGGAACTTGTCCGTCATGAAGTAATTTAAACCATAATTTTGCATGTTCTTTTTCATTATTGGCGGTTTCTTCAAATTTAGAAGCGATATAATTATATCCTTCTTTCTTTGCCTTGGATGCATAATAAGTATATTTATTGCGAGCTTGAGATTCTCCTGCAAATGCATCTTTTAAATTTTGTTCTGTTTTAGATCCTTTAAGTTCCATAATATATCTCCAAAAGTTATGTTATTTATGGTGTGAACAGTTATTACAAACGCCTCGCAGCGTAATTTCGTGAGATTCAACTGAAAAACCTGTTTTTTCAGAGATTCTCAGTGTTATTTCCGGCAGTATGGAACGATCAATATCGTAGATTTTTTTACATTGATTGCAAATAAAATGATAATGAATTGTCGTGTTATGATCAAAATGAGTAACCCCATCCAAACCATCAATACTTTTAATTGTTCCATTGTCTGCCAACTGTTTTAGATTCCGATAAATTGTTCCCAAACTGATATTAGGCATTTGTTCACGCACTTTGGCATAAATATAATCAGCCGTCGGATGAACGGGATTATTTTGCAAAGTTTGTAAAATAAGCTCTCTCTGTCTGGAAAATTTCATATCTCTAAAAAAACAGTAATGATTACTGATATTGTTTATAATTTAATTAAGCAAGTTGTCAAGATGCTTTTTTCAAACTATATAAATATTGATTTATTTTTTTGCGAAAGGAATATCAATAATGCAGGCTGTAGAAATAAAAAAAGATATTTATTGGACAGGCGTAAAAGACTGGAATCTTAAAGAATTTCACGGATATGATACGCCTCGCGGATCAACATACAATGCGTATTTAATTATGGATGATCAAATTACGTTGATTGATGGTGTTAAAGCGTATTTGTCAGATGAAAATATTGCAAGAATCAAAAGTATCGTTGATTTCGGTAAAATAGCCTATATTGTTGTAAATCATGTGGAAATGGATCATTCCGGTAATATTCCCGAATTAAAAAAACTGGCGCCACAGGCAAAGATTGTTACAAATGCGGCCGGAAAAATGGCTCTTGAAGCTCATTTTGATACTGCCGGATGGGAATATGTGATTGTAAAAACCGGAGACACTCTATCCCTTGGACACCATACTTTAGCTTTTATGACAACACCAATGCTGCATTGGCCGGATTCTATGATGACATATGTTCAGGAAGATAAACTTTTGCTGTCTAATGATGGGTTCGGACAACACTATGCCGCAGATAGTATTTTTGTAAAAGATATGCCGTTTGATGTTGTTTGTCAGGAAGCTAAGAGTTATTACGCCAATATTTTGTTTCCTTTTGGCAATCAGGCCGAAAAGGCGTTGGATACAGCGGATTCTTTAGGTTTGGATATTGAAATGATCGCACCGTCTCATGGGTGTATTTGGTCCGGAGAAAAAGAGGTCAACACAATTCTTGGATTGTACGCAAAATGGGCCGGCGGTAAAAATGAAGGTAAAGCCGTTATTGTGTATGATACCATGTGGGGCGCAACGGCTAAATTAGCAGAAACCGCGATGTCTGTGTTGCAAGATGCCGGTATTCCGACGGTTAAACATTGTTTGAGCGTAAAACATATTTCAGAAGTTATGATTGATTTTCTTGATGCAAAATATGTTTTAATCGGTACGCCGACATTGAATAATCAGATGTTTCCAAGAGTAGCTGCTTTTGTAACTTATATGAAAGGTTTACAACCGCGTAATAAAAGAGCTTTGGCATTCGGCTCCTATGGTTGGAAACCGGGTGTCGTAAAAGAGATCCAAAAAGTTTATGAAGATTTGGGTTGGGAAACGGTAGAGCCTTTTGAAGAAAAATATACGCCAAAATCCGATGTGTTGGAAAAAATGCAGTCAAAAGTTAAAGAACTGATTGCAAAATAAAATAAGGCTAAATTATGATTTATATTTGATGGTGAATATTTTATTCACCATTTTTTTATTGCAATCCAATTTTTTATTTGATAGCGTAGCTTTGTACCAAATATAAGGTGCAGAGCCTTGAACAGCTCTTATATGGTTCGGTGATGGTATAACACCGTTAGCAATTATATCCCAGATTATGGTCTGGGAGCTTTTAGCGTATGTCCAAGAATGATTTCATTCTAAAGGCTAAAAGGATCATTTAACCATATATGATTGTTCAACTCTCAGACCACCTTTATTTTGGTGGTCTTAATTTTAATATGGAGTATGAACAATGAAGATTAATCTTAAAAATGATGCAGGTATGCTGAAAACTGTACCTGTTGGTTACAATTTCTTAATTGCAATTTGTGGACCTGCTTTAACTTTTATTTATGTTAGTTTTAAAACTGGTTTGTTGATGTGTATACCAGGTATGCAATTTATTGTTGCTTATACATATAACAGAGAACAAATAGAAAAATTATTAATGCAGGGTTTTAAGCCTGCTGATGATATGTCAAAGAGTATCTTACAACAAAAAGGTATTATTGCTAATGAAAATGGAACAATCACTAATCAATCATCACCAATTAAAAAGGTTATAATTGGTATAATTGCTTTGTTTGTTATTATAGGTCTTGCTAATAAAGGTAAAGAATCAGCACCTAAAATTGACTTGAATACAGCAGCAGAAACAGTTGATGTTGATAAATTGAATAATACTCTATTAAGAGGCACAGAATTACAGCGTGAAGAGATTATAAAGCAAAGCAAGAATGGTGTTTTAGAAACATATATTCATATTGAAAATGTTGAATCTGCATATGGTGATTGTGTTCGTATTAAATCATTTGATACCTTAGCTTATCAAACAATATTTAAAACTAATTCTGTTGTATGTCCTACTGAAAAAGTAACAAAAGATATTTTAATTGGTTTTCAAAAAGGTCATTCTGTAAAAATTAAAGGTGTTATTACTGGATTTGATACATATACTCATGTTGACGATAATCTTAATATTAGAGATAGATATATTGTTAAAATGAATCCAGCAATTATAACTGAAATAGTTAAATAAACACAATTTTCACTTGAAAACAGAGATATTGTTATGGTATCTCTGTTTTAGTTTTTAATTGAGTGAAGGATTTTTGAGATGATGAAAAATCATTTTTTAATTGTGATTGGAGGAACAAATAGTGCTTTTATAGAAGCTACTATTAAAGTTTTTACTCAGTATAATATGAAAAATAACATTAAAACAATTAATCTAAAAACACCAAACATTTTTATTTTAGAAGATATAAATGGTAATTTTACCGAAAGTG
>CAYTQF010000021.1:14697-19712 GCA_964440165.1 uncultured Azospirillaceae bacterium | reverse complement strand
CCTTTTCAACTTTTCAATCATTTTTTGAGGTCGGGCTTCTTTTCGTCTAATTATTCTTTTTTCTATTTTTAAGAAAAAAATAGCTCCCGGTTTTTCCGGGAGCTATAATTAATTTTTCTGAAGATGTTTTTTTAAAAAATCCGGCAGTTCTTTTAATCCGGAAGCGCCGGAGGCATGAAAATGACCACCACCACCAAATTCTGCCGCAATTTTAGAAACATCAAAGTTTTTATAGCTATAAAAAGATAAATTCCAACGATTATGCTTATTCATAAAGAAATTAACCATAAAATCAAAACGATTCAAATTATCCAGAGAATCGAAAAATTCAGATTTTCCCTGTGGCATATTGGCACAGATACAACGATGTCCTTTGTATTCACTGGTAAAACTGATACCTCTTACCAAACGATAATTGCGAACCTTAATCCATGATAAAATCGCCTCTCCTTTGGCAACCATTTCATCAATATTCATAGTATTATTAATCAGCTCTTTCCAAACATTTTCATCCGGACGATTTACACCAAGAGATTGTATTGCATATTCAAACGGACGAACACGCTCATCGCTCAGATCATAAACATCACTCATACCTAGCAATTTAATACCTAACGGCACTTCTTTATTCGGATAAAAATACTGCCATGTCAAAACAATAGCCGCCGTTCCGTCCTGACGCAGTCCTTCTATCGGTTTGGCTCCCGCCGCAACAGCCTTCTCATACTCCTTAATGCTGGAAATATGATGATCAATCCAGATTAAATCTTTTGTAGCATTGAGTTCCATCATATAGTCCATCGGCAAGCAATAGTCGCAGACAATAATTTTATCATGACCGGAAATGACTTCCTTAGGAACTTCCATATCATGATTTAAGCCTAATGTCTCAATCTCCGGATATACACTCTTTACAATAGCGGCGGAGCCTTTGCCGTCATGATCGGCAATATGATAAACACATAACATACTTTTTCTTTCCTAATCTAAAACAATTTCCATATTATCATATGCCGGTAAAACATTATCCGGCGTACGAGAATTAATATCATCATAATCACACTCTGAAGCCATATGATTAATAACCGTTCGTTCCGGATTTATCCGCTCAATCACAGATAAAACCGTATCCAAACCGGCATGCGTTGCCTGTCCGTATGGGGTTGTCAAAGGTAAAACCAGTAACTTCGGACGTTTGAGAATACGTTTATAACCGCTTTCCGCAATTAACCGAAAATCCGGAATATAAACAATTTCCCCGTCATTAAAAATATATCCCAGACTTTCAGGGCAATGCTCCAGAATTTTAATCGGCATAATTTTTAAATCTTTAATCATAAACGGATGATTTGCTTTTATGACATTGGGCACTAAACTCGGCATACGCACAACATCTTTTACCATATTCGGCTTAGACAACAAATAAGAAAAATTATGTTTGATATATTTGTATGTTTTAGCACCGCAATAAAAATCAAGATTACTGCGTGTAACACGATTTATGCCGCGCATATCATCAATACCATGAATATGATCCGCATGCGCATGCGTATACAATAAAGCATCAAAACGACGGATTTCATTATCCGTCAGCTGTCGGTTAATATCCGGATTGGTATCAATTAAAATTGTCGTATTATCATATTCAATAAACGTTGAGGTACGCGTACGACGATTCTTGGGATTATCGGGATTACAAACGCCCCAGCCGCTGTTAATGGACGGTACGCCCGGAGCTGCACCGCTGCCCAGTATTAAAACTCTTTTCATTTGTATTCATATCTCCCTTTATCACTGGCTTTACGGAATAATTTATAAAAATTATCCGAGGTTATTTGCGCCAGTTCTTCAAAGTTGATATCTTTTAGACGAGCTAATTGCTCTGCCGTATATCGCACAAAAGAAGGTTCATTACGGCGACCACGCTGCGGAATCGGTGCCAAGAAAGGAGAATCCGTTTCAACCAATAACCGATCTAAAGGAATCTCTGCAAAAATCTCTCTTAAATCCTGAGATTTATTAAACGTAATAATTCCCGAAGCAGAGATATAAAAACCTATAGATAATGCAAAATCTGCCAATTTTTTAGATGATGAAAAACAATGTATTTCTCCTGTAAAAGGTTTTTGTTTATACATTTCATCTAAAACACTGATCGTATCATCATCTGCATCGCGTGTATGGATAATCAACGGTAATCCGGTTTCTTGCGCGGCGATAATCTGCTCGCGAAATACTTTAATTTGTGTCTCTCGCGGAGAATAATCATAGTAATAATCCAAACCACATTCACCGATACCGACCACTTTTTTATGTGCCGCTTTGGCAATAAAATCAGCCGCTTTAATGTTTTCATATTCCGAAGCATTATGCGGATGCACACCAACCGCTGCATAGATAAAAGGATATTTTTCAGACAATGCCAGCTGTTTATCCAGCTCATCAATGTTGTTACCGGCATTCAATAAAGCCGTAACGCCGGCGGCTTTTGCTCGGGCGAGAATATCTTCAAAATCTTCTTCAAAATCATTAAAATCAAGATGACAATGGCTGTCGACTAACATGGCTCTCCTTATATTGTTTTAATCAGACTGTAAATAATATTTATTAATACCTGCTTTTTATCCAAATTCAAGCGATCCGTATCGTTAAATGTTTTGATGGTATTTTCCCATACGGCGGCAAGTTCATCAATTCGCGGACTGTTATGAATGTTTTCATTAATAAATTTAAGAATCAGCTCTTGTACCAGCATGTAAACATTTTCATCTTTAACAGCTTTATCCGCAAATGACAACAAATCAGCCAGTTTAAATTTCTCTTTGGCTGTAACTAAACTGCACAAAGCATTATAATATCCCAAAGCATCATTATCCGAATAGCGTATAGCTTTACCGATACTACCGGAAGAAATAGCCACTAATCCGGCAATCTGTTTTTCATCTAACGACGGACGATAACGCCGCAATAAACTCGCAACCGTATTATCTTCCAACGGAGATATATTTAATTTAGCACAACGAGACTTAATTGTCGGCAACAAACGCCCCGGATTATGACTAATCAAAATAATAATACTTTTTACCGGTGGCTCCTCTAATATCTTTAATACGGCGTTAGCCGATGCCGGATTCATATCATCTATGCTATCTACAATAACAACGCGCCAGTTATTATCTGCAGACTTTTTCATCATAAACTCGTTAATCGTCCGGACGTCATCCACACGGATAAAAGCAGACTTTTTCAGCCCTTTTAATTCCTCATCGGATAAAGCTTCACCTTCTTTTATGGCTTTTAAGATTTTACGGCGATCCGTATCGGTATAATCACGCTCAATAATTTTCAAATCGGGATGAGCATTGTTGCAGACAAGTTTACAAACAGGGTTGTTCTCCGCTAACTCCAAACTTGTATATTGATCTTTCCGACTATTATCCGCCGCAAGCAAAAATTTTGCAAACCGATAAGCTAATGTGGCTTTGCCTATGCCTTGAATACCGCAAAGCAACCAAGAATTGTGCATGGAATTATTTTTCCAGGCATCCAGCAAAACTCGTTCAGCTTTTTCACATCCGAGCAGATACGGATTATTTTTAGGTAATATATCGTTTGGCGCATCCGGCATTTATGATAACCCAAACCTTTCATTTATCAAACGCACAACATCTTCATGCAAAGCCTCAATGCTTTTATCCGCATCCAAAACGACACACCGCTGAGGCTCTTCTTTGGCAATTTCTAAATATCCGCGACGCAGATTTTCATGAAAAGCAATCTCTCGGCTTTCATGGCGAAGCTCTTTAACAGCCATGCCTTGTGCTTTTGCCAAAGAGCGCTCTAAGCCACGGCGGACATCTATATCAAAAATAATTGTCAAATCCGGTTTAAAATCACCAACTGCAACCTGATGCAAATTATTCAAAACCGCACGGGAAATTTTTCCGTCATAACCATAAGACTGATATGCTACCGTTGAATCGGCAAAACGATCCGATAATACCCATTTGTTTTCAGCCAATGCCGGCCAAACTTTACGCGTTAAATGAATCCGACGATCCGCATAATATAATAAGGCCTCGGCAACAGCATCCATTTTATCTTTATCTCCGGTAACGAGAATGCGGCGCAATTCCAGACCGACATCCGTTCCTCCCGGCTCTTTGGTAGCGACAGCCTCAATGTTTTTGCTCTCCAAATAATTCTGCAATAATCTTAACTGGGTAGACTTACCGCTGCCCTCGCCGCCTTCAAATGTGATAAATTTTCCTGACATATTATTTTCCTGCAATCAGATATTTGATATTTTCCGTAATTTTTCCCCAAAATCCCAGCTGAGTAACGCTTTTAGCGGCAATAACAGGAACTTCTAAAACCGGCTGTCCGGGAATATCAATGCGGATAACACCTAATTTATCGCCTTTATTGATTGGCGCTTTGACCGGTTCATCATATGCAAGCGTCATTTTAATTTTTGCAGCTTTACTCTTACGCAGCGTGCGTTTGACACTTTCACCGACAATCAAATCAACCTTTTTTTCCGTTCCAAACCAAACAGGTACTTCAGCAACTTTTTGTCCGGCGGTTAAAACCTGATAGTTGTTAAATTCACGAAAACCCCAGGACATCAATTTTTCTGCTTCTTCCGAACGTTCTTTGTTTGAAGCCATACCTGTCATCACTTCAATCAAACGACGATCACCTTTCTTGGCTGACGCGGTCAAACTAAAGCCTGCTTCTTCGGTATGTCCCGTTTTAAGTCCATCCGCATCATTCATAGAATACAACAACGGATTTCTGTTGCCTTGTTTGATATTATTATGTGTAAAGTTTTTTTCAGAAAAAATATGATAATATTCCGGAAATTCCGTAATAATATGACGGGATAATACAGCCAAATCTTTGACGGACATTTTATGATCAGGATGCGGCAAACCCGTGGCATTGGCAAAAGAACTGTTTTCTAAGCCAATTTTCTTTGCTGATTTTTCCATTTCTACAATAAAATCATCTTC
>CAYTQF010000021.1:0-14687 GCA_964440165.1 uncultured Azospirillaceae bacterium | reverse complement strand
CCACAATACAGGCATCATTTCCGGACTGTATCAAAATACCTTTAATTAAGTCTTCAACTCTTACTTTTTCGCCTATATTCAAAAACATAGTAGATCCACCACTGGCAGCACCGCCTTTGCGCCAAGCATTTTCACTAACCGTAAAAGTATCATCTAAAGATAGAGAGCCATCCTTTAATTTGGAAAACAAAACATACACGGTCATTAATTTGCTCATAGAAGCCGGAGGAACCATTCTATCGGCATCTTTTTCATACAAAAATGTTCCGGTTTCATAATCCATCAAAACAGCATTACGAGCTTTTGTTTCAATCGCTGCAGCTTGAGCTGCACCCAAAAGAATACAACTTGCAACCATACCCGTTAAAAAATTATGCTTTTTCATATCATTATCCTTTAATCTTTGACGACCCCGGCATTTTGAATGCCTGAATTTCTTACTTTAGCCAATGCGACTTCTGCTTCTTCCTTAAAACTAAACGGTCCAATTCGGACTCTGTAAAATCTTTTTCCTGAAACATCAGCTGCAACTACATTCGTTTTTCCAAATCCAGAAAGGCGACTTTTTAGATTGTCAGCGGATGCTTTTTGAGAAAAAGCCCCGGCCTGCACATAATATCGGCCATCCGCAGCATGACTGGTTGTAGAAGCATCTGCCGTATTTGCATTATAAATAACCAATGTTTTTTCAGCTGCCGCATCCGGAACCGTTTGAGATACTATTTTATTGGCTGATGTTTTGTAATTGCAATCTTCAACTTTTTCACCCAATAATGCCGCTTTCAGAGCCTTACTTTCTTTTTCTAAGACTTCAACGCGTACCTTGGCTGTTCCTTGCACCTGATATCCCAATAATTGCGCACCGCGTTTTGAAATATCAATAATTCTGTTTTTTGCATACGGGCCGCGGTCATTCACTCTCAAAACTAACGACCGTCCGTTTTCAAGATTCGTTACTTTGACAATACTCGGCAACGGCAAAGTTCTGTGTGCCGCCGTCAATGTATTCATATCATACTTTTCACCGTTAGCAGTTCTTTTATTGTGAAAATCCGCGCCATACCAAGATGCAATTCCAACCTCTGAATAACTATAATTTTCTTCGGGATAATATGTTGTCCCAAAAATTTTATACGGATTTCCAACTTTATACATTCCGCCCTGACCTTTAATTGCAGCCGCCTGAGAATACGGAGAATCTGTCAGATCGACCCCGTTCGAGACACAACCGGTCAAGGCAAGAATAAAGAAGACCAAAAAAATATGCAGTTTGCGTATAGTCATTAATTTTTCCGATTATTTTCCTAGTTGAGCCCAATTTATACTGTTTTTTCGGCTTCGTAAAGAGCGTTATTTTTTGCTGTGTAATTTTTGAACAGGTAAAGGAAATGCGTATCCCCAGCCGGAATTATAACGCTGAATATTCTCTAAAAGCCGATAATCAGGCCAGCCGTCCGCCGGCAAATGGAATTTTTGCTGAAGTTTTTGCACGGCTTGTCTTGTTTGGGAGCCAAAACGCCCGTCAGCACCGATATCGGCAATTTTTTGCCGGATAATAAATTCCTGTACTTTCAAAACATCTTTATTGCTTAAAACATAACCACCGCTCTCCGAAAACTCTTTAATCGGTTGTTTTGATACGATACTGTCGGCCAGTAATCCTATAGCCAAAGCATAATTCTCTGAACGGTTCCATTTCATAATAATGTGAAAATTGTCAAAAACCAAATATGCTTGCCCTCTCCGACCTTCCGGTACTATAACGGCACCTTGCAAATTTTCATCTATACCGGAAACGATTACACCTGATTTTTTCCACTCTTTGACACTTTTTTTATAATTTCTGCCTGTTTGCGAATAATCAAAATTCCAACTCAATTCGACCGGCTTACCCCATGGCTCATTTGCCTTCCAACCCATACTATTTAAATAGTTTGAAGCTGAAGCCAAAGCATCGCCGAATTCATTCCAAATATCTTTTTTGCCATTTTTATTTTCATCAATGGCATAGGCATTATATGTCGTCGGCATAAACTGGAAATGTCCCAATGCGCCGGCCCATGAACTTTCCATGTTTTCAAGAGAAACATTACCTTCATCAAGAATTTTGAGCGCATGATACAATTCATTCTTGAAAAATGCAGGACGACGTGTGTCATAGCTTAAAACAGTCAATGCCTCTATGGCATTATAACCACCGAACGTCTGACCAAAATTTGTTTCGACACCCCAAAAGGCAACCAAATAATTTAAAGGAACACCTTGTTTGCCGATACTTTTATATTGAGGATACAATTTATTATATTTTTCTCTCGCCAGTTTTTGCCGATATGGCGAAACAACGCGCTTTAAGTATTGTCCCGTTGTCAAAATAAATTCCGTTTGATTTCTATCTGTTTTAATAATCGGAGATTTGGGATGATAGTAGTTTTTAGCAAATGCCGTGTCTAAAGTTGTTTGGGAAATACCTTTCTCGCGCATTTCAGCTTTGAGATTATCCAACCATTTAAGGTATTCGCGCGGCGGTGTATTTTTTTCAGCCGCAATAACATTACATGCCGCCGATAATAAACAACCTAATCCAAACAATACCGGCTTAATTTGCATTTTCAACTCCTCGAAAGCCCTCAGCAACAAGATATTCTTCCGGAGAACCTGCTCGACTGGCGTCCGGCTTACAATGAGACACCTTACGAAAATTCTTTTTAATGTCCGCCAACAATTGTCCTTCCGCGCCGCCTTTAAATACCTTAGCGATAAAAATACCGTTTTCGGCTAAAACTTCTTTGGCAAAGGCATAGGCTATTTCAACCAAACCGATTGTACGCAAATGATCCGTCTGTTGATGACCTGTCGTATTGGCGGCCATATCGCTCATCACAATATCTGCTTTACCGTTCAATAATTCTTTCAACTTATCGGCAGCATCATCCTCTGTAAAATCCTGTTGTATCAGAACAGCTCCGGCGATCGGTTCTGTCGGCAGAATATCAATACCGACCACTTGTCCGGCACCTTTATTACGCTGGACTGCGATCTGTGTCCACCCACCCGGTGCACACCCGAGGTCGACAATTCGTTTGCCTTTTCCCAAAAATTTATATTTTTCATCTAATTGAATCAGCTTAAATGCAGCACGAGAACGGTAACCTAAACGTTTTGATTCTGCCACATACGGATCGTTTAACTGGCGGGCAAGCCATTTATTGGAAGACTTATCTCGGTATTTCGACGTTTTGACCCGAACGGCCAACTGATGACGACCGCGAACTTCTTTAGCGGATTTACTCAGATGCCCCATTTATATCTCCCTGTATCAATTCTTGAATAATACTGTCTTTGGCTGATTTGAAAGACGCCACCAAAATATCCACGCCTAAGCTGTCATAAATTGTTTTGAGCAGAATACTGCCGGCAATAAATATCGGCGCGCGTTTGCTGCCTATATGGATATTTTTGGCACGTTCGCTTTCTGTTGTTTGATTAATTTCACACAAAGCGCGATCCATATCCGCCACGTTCATATGACTACCGTCTTCAGCTTCTCTGTTATACTCTTTTTTATTATTAATATATGATGATAAACGCAACGGCGTGCTGGATGTTGCTACAAAACTTACCTTTCCCTGATAACTGTCATAATCGCATTTTTGCTTAAACTCATCCATATATCTGTTAATTTCCTGGCGAAAGCTTTGGGCTTTTTCTTCATTATAGTCATTTAACCCAAATTTTTCGGAGGCATTGCGAGCTCCCCAAGGGATTGAAACCGTATGCAAAATTTCTTTTGTTTCTCGATTAGCCAAGGTTACTTCCGTAGAACCACCGCCAATATCATAAACAATCAGATAAGGCTTGCGGTTATCTGCATTGGCGATAGCTCCTAATAAATTCAGGCGGGCTTCCTCATGTCCGTCAATCACTTCAAGTTTAACACCACATTCGTCTTCAACCCGTTTAACAAATTCAGCACCATTGGTTGCCATACGACAAGCGGCTGTCGCTATCGCACGATACTGACATTGAGAACGAGCGATCAATTCGCCATATTCCTTCAAACAGTCTATACCACGTTTGAACGCTTCCGGTGTAAAGCAATTACCGATACTCATCCCCTCACCTAATCGCGTATTCATAGACTGGTTATACAGATAATTACCGTTTTGATCTGCAATCACCAAACGGCAGGAATTTGTACCCAGATCAATCGCTGCATAATATTTTTCTTTCATTTATGCGTATTCCTATTATAAAAGTGGCGTTTTTTATGTCTTTTATTTTTATCATTATGCGTATAGTTTTGGGCATTATGCATCATATCCAGCAAAATACCTTCCCTAATTCCTCGGTCTGCAACCGTTACTTCGCTAATCGGCCAATAATGAATTAAAGCCTCTATAATAGCACAACCGGCCATGGTTAAATCTGACTTTTGAGCTCCGATACAAGGATGGCGGCTGCGTCCATCGCTGCCCAAACGTTTAATTTTAGCAATTGTCTTTTCAATATCTGTGGTAGAAATAGAAATACCATCCACGGCTGAACGATTATAACGGGATAAGTTCAAATGCACGGCGCCCAAAACCGTTACTGTTCCGGAAGTACCGATAACCTGAATTTCCTGATTCCGGATAGCCTCCATAATATGGAATTTTTCTTCAAAATCAGCAAGCATCTCCTGACTACGCTCAACAATCGTATTATATGCCAGATCTGTCATTTCACTACCGGGGAAAGCTTCCGATACGGTTACCACTCCATACGGAAGAGAAACAAATCCTTCAATAATAGTTTTACCGCTGCCGGTTATACGAGCCAGAGAAATTTCTGTCGAACCGCCGCCAATATCAAACACTAATGTTCTTTTGATGTTACGATTCAACAAAGGCACACAGCCGACAACTGCCAAACGAGATTCTTCCTTGGAAGAAATAATTTCGATATTAAGCCCGGTTTCTTTTTTAACCGCACTGATAAACTCCTGACAATTTCGAGCTCGACGGCAAGCGGCTGTGGCTACAAATCGAGACTTGAATATCGGAGAATATTCGTGCAATACACCGGCGCAAACCTTTAATGCCGCAACTGTTCTTTTTATTGCCAGACGAGAGAGTTCATCTTCTTTAATAATTCCCTCACCCAAACGTGTAACTCGGGAAAATGTTTCCACAATACGAAAAGAGGTCGGCGTAGGAGATGCGATAACCAAACGACAAGAATTTGTGCCCAAGTCTATCGCAGCGTAATTTCGACTGACAGGCGTATTATCTCCCGCGTTTTTCTTTTCACGCGGAGGTCTAGACGGGAGATGGGGCGATATTTTTTTCGCCTTTATTTTTCTTACACCGGAAAACCAGTCTTTATACTCTTCAGGTATAGGCTCTTTTGCCGGAGTTACAGACTGGCGGCCGGACGCAGATTGAAACTTTTGCATCTGTTTTTTACTATCACAAAAAAATTATACTTGATTCTTTTATAGTGTATAAATCTCTTTGATACAAGATTTTTATTCATTTACACCCAGACATCGGTTTTCAACTTTAGTATAATACAGGTTGACAAAAAACTCAAAATTTGTCATTATAACCGTAACCTAATTATTATTATAACAAAACACCTAATATGAAACTTATTATTGTTGTCTTACTTCTGCTGGCTTTTCTTTTTGCGCCTCAGATTTCGTCTTTCGTGTTTCTGCGCTTTTTTCCTCCCTTACTGGTAGCTACCCGTATAAAAAAGAGGTATGCTATCTTCAGAGCAACGGAGATCAAAAAGCGAAACAGTTATCCTTCCTACAAATTGGAACAGTTGTTTCGAGACATAATCGTTATTCAGCTGCGACTGTACTCAAGGATAGAAATCGGACAATTGACACAAACAAGAATGGATGAATATCAAGATTACATTGATGATCTTAAAAGAATTTGGAATGATATTCATCACACGCTGCAGAAACGTAACTTTTTCAAAAAAAAAAACGATGAGTTTGATCTATAACTATTAATCTAAAAGAAAGACCTCAAAATTTTTTGAGGTCTTTCTTATTTTAATTGGAATGTTTGTTTTTTCGATCTAACAATCGCAATGCTACGTTAAGATCAAATGATGAATCTCTGGAAAATTTTGGGCAGATAAAGTCATAATTATAATCCAGCAATTCATCAATATTTGAATCTTCTCCAAAAATTTCACTGCAAACATTCGGACGGATACCCACTGTATTAATCTGTTGACCTGACGGACTGTAAAAAACTTCGGTCGTCAAGAATAAAGAACCGCCGTTTGAAAGATGAAACAAGTTTTGCACGGAGCTTTTACCGTAACTCTGAGCTCCGACAATCTTTGCGCGACCATGATCTCGCAAAGACACGGCTAAAGCTTCCGCCGCCGAGGCTGTTCGAGCATCTATTAAGATTGTAATCGGAAGACCGTTTAAAACATCACCTTCATGAGCCCGATAATATTTATAGACATTTTCATCCCGTCCTGAAGTTGCCAGTAAAACGCCTTTATCTATAAACATATCGGCAACATCCAATCCTGATTGCAAATACCCCCCTTGATTACCGCGCAAATCCAACAACAAACCACTGATATTCGGATGTTGCTCCAAACTCTTTTTCAGCTTGTTGACGGTATACTCATTGAGCATTCCCAAACGCACATATAAAGCCGTACCGTACATGCTGTCAGCATAAGTCTGGATTCTGGTGATATTGTCGTCTTCCGCACTATCAATAAATTCCGAACGATAACCGATATTTGCATCAAAAGCAGGCAAACCGTTATATAGCAAGACGTCTAAAATATCAAAATCTCGCAGTTTTATTTTTGGTGAGATTGCAGAACATTCCCGAACGACATGCATCGTAAAATCGGCCCAAGCTTTCGGCTCTTCCGTCGTCGGCTTTTTTATCGTTTTATAAATCCGACCGTTTTGATAAATCGTAACCGTTTCCTGACCGCCTGAAATTTTTATATTTTTATCCAGCGTTTGTATTTTTTGCAAAACAGGAATGACAACATCATTCAAACGAACTTCTTTGATATAGGAAGATTTGATAGCCTGATATGCTTCTTCCAACCAAGTCTGAGAATCTTGCGCAGACACGGAAGAACATAAAATACCAAACGATAATATCAAATAAATAAGATGTTTCATTGCAATAACTTATTTTGTTACGATATGATTATGATATATTAAGATTTGTCTTGCGCTACAAAATAACAAGAATAATCCACTGCTTTATTCCAATACGGCAACAATCGGCGTATGATCAGAGGGTTTGGCGCTCCGACGGGGATCTCGATCAACACAGCATGTCGACATTCTGTCCGCCGCTTTGGGAGACAGCCATAAATAATCTATTCTGAGTCCTAAATCAGCGGGAAACGCACCACCGGCATAATCCCAATATGTATAACCGTTGCCCAAATCGTCAGCGATTGTTTTCTGGCGCTGTTTTACCAGACGAAAAGCATCATACCACCCTTGATATTCTAAAGCGTGCAAACGATTGACAACTTCTGAACGATACAGTGCAGTCCCCTTGAAAGCGGCAGGATCATAAACATCTTTATCACTCAAAATCACATTAAAATCTCCGCCTAAAATCACAGGTTCTTTTGCATGCACCAAGGTTTCCGTATGCCGTAAAAAAGCATCCATCCACTGCAGTTTATATTCAAATTTTGAAGTATCATCAGAGTTATTATACGGCGGATTACCATTAGGCAAATAAATCGATGCTACTCTGAATTGCTCGTCATTTATATTAACTAGAACCTCTAAGTATCTGGAATTATCATCAGAAAAGTCCGGCAGATTTTCTTGGATCACTTTAATTTTACCGCGGCTTAAAACAGCAACACCGTTATAGCTTTTTTGCCCTAAAATTTCAGCATTATAACCGGCCGCCTGTAACTCAAAAAACGGAAAAGAATTAAATTCCGTTTTGATTTCTTGCAACAAAACAACATCCGGTTGTTCTTTTTTCAGCCAAGCCGTTAAATTCTCAATTCTGGCATTAACGGAATTTACATTATAAGCGGCAATTTTCATTTTTATCCCTTTTTTAAACTATTTAAGATAATCTAGCTTAAATTTATCAGATTGGAAAGGAAAAAATATGGAACTTGCCAATTATGCCGTTTCTCCTCAAAATTGCCGCGGCAGATTATATGATGATTTTGCCATAATTATACGTTCTCCGTTTCAACGAGACCGAGATCGTTTAATTCACTCCAGTGCGTTTCGGCGGCTGGACGGCAAAACACAAGTCTTTGCATATCATGAGGGTAAAAATTACCGTACCCGCTTAACGCACAGCATTGAAGTTGCACAAATTACGCGCACTATCTGCAAACAGCTGAAATTAAACGAAGAACTTGGAGAAGCTATCGCCTTAGCGCATGATTTGGGGCACTCCCCTTTCGGACATGCCGGGGAACGCGCTTTACAAAATTCTATGAAAAAGTACGGCGGTTTTGATCATAATATTCAATCCCTTAAAATCATGACCAAAATTGAAGCCAGATATCCGGAGTTTGAGGGACTGAACCTAACTTGGGAAACTCTTGAAGGCACCGTTAAACATAATGGTCCGATAAAAAAAATTACCAACCGTTATTTGAAAAACTTTAATAAAAAATTTGATTTGGACTTAAAACATTTTCCTTCCATGGAAGGGCAAGCCGGTGCTATTGCCGATGATATTGCCTATAACAATCATGATATTGATGATGGTTTCAACGCCGGATTTTTCAGTATTTCTCAACTTCGTGAAATTCCCTTGATTGATACAATCGTAACTGAATTCGAAAGCAAATATCCCACAGCGGATGATAATTTAAAAATTTACGGGATTACAAGAAATCTCATTGCAAAAATGATTTTCGATGTTCTAGAAAATACTCGTGAAAATATCGCTAAATATAAAATAGAAACCACGCAGGATGTGCGCAAACACAATGGATTTTTGCTCGATTTTTCACCTACGATGCAAACAACCATAAAACAACTTCGTGCTTTTTTGAAAGATAATTTTTATACACATACCAATGTTGCACGAATGGATCTTAAATCACAGTTAGTATTAGAAAATTTATTCAGTGCATTTATGGAAAATCACAATTTGCTGCCTATGTCTATTCGAAAAAAAATCGAATTATGTCAAGACGAGACTGATGTCGCTGAAACTATAGGCGAATATATAGCCTGCATGACAGATATGGGAGCCATTGAAGAATATAATCGTATTTTTGATGTAAATGTTCGTTTTTAGGCGGCTATCTTAACAGCTTGTAAAGAAATTATGTAATATGATGTGTTTAAGTTTTAGATGTTTAGCAGGAGGCAAGAATGCTACAGGAATTTCCGGAAGATAATAAAGTTGACGATTTTTTAAATGAATTTCGCCAGAAAATTTCTGACCATAATATGGAAAGTCTGGAAGAACGTAAAGAAGAACTGAAACGCTCCAAAAGTATTTTTTTAGGTATTGCCGGAGGTGTAACTTTGGCCGGTATTGTCGGCTGGCTGATTTTGGCACCTCAATATAAAGTTGAAACAGCTCAAGAAATTCCGGTTATCAGACGTCCGCAAACAGCTATTCGGATTCAACCGAGTGAACCGGGCGGTATGGAGATTCCCAATCAAGATAAAAGTATCTACAATATTCTTGAAAAGAAAGATGATACCGTTGTTGAAAATCTTTTACCTCCTCCTGAAGCTCCTAAACTTCCTGTAATAGCCTCAGAAGAAATTTCCGTTCAGGAAAATACGGATAATGTATTGCCAGAAGCTGAAAAAATTATTGCTCAAGCGGAAGCTGTTATACAGCCGACCGTTGAAGCACCTGCTAAAGCTGCCGCTCCGGAACCGATTGCCGAGGCTAAAGAAATTAAGACAGAACCGGAGAAAAACGTTGCTGTTCAACAGGAAAAGAAACCAGAACCGGTAAAAAAAGAAGAAAAAACGGCTAAACCTGTTACCGAAAACACGGCTACAGTCAAGAATGCCGTTAAAGGAAACTGGCAAATTCAATTAATGTCTTCTCCAAATAAACAGGCCGTTGAAAAAGCATGGAATGATTTAAGCAAAAAGTACAAAATTCAAAATCAACCGCATGAAATTGAAACCGCTGTTTTGGACGGCAATAAAACATTTTATCGCTTAAAAACCGGCGCATTTGCCGATCGCAGCGGTGCCGATGCTTTATGCAGCAGCATTAAGGCTTTAGGCGGCACATGTATTGTAAAGAAGAAATAAATGATTTTGCAACTTGTTCTTACATTCATTCCGCTTTTGATTGCAGTTATTCTGCATGAAATTGCTCATGCATACGCAGCTTATTTATTAGGTGATGATACGGCCAAACAAAAAGGTCGTTTATCGCTTAATCCTTTAAGACATATAGATCCTATGGGCAGTATTATTTTACCGCTTTTGTTATGGCTTTCGAAATCCGGATTTATTTTCGGTTGGGCTCGTCCGGTTCCAGTGAATGAATCTAAATTAAAAAACCCCAAACGAGATGGTGTGATTGTCGCTGCCGCCGGAATTATTATGAATTTATGGTTGGCGATTATCGCCGCTTTATTGCTGTTACTGGTATCTTTTGTTCCGTCTCCATATATGCGCGGTATTATTGGTGTATTTATGGTAAATATGGTTATATTTAATGTTATTTTAGCGGTATTTAATGCGATACCCATACCGCCGCTAGATGGCTCCAAAATTCTTTTTGGTTGGATACAAAGACCGTGGGCGCAAAAATATTTGGCATCATACAATTTTGGCTTAGCTTTTATGGTGCTGTTTATCTTTATCTTGCCGGAAATCGGCAAAACAATCGGGATTAATCTGAGTTTCTTTAAAATCTACATGATCTCGGCAACTCGGTTTATCTGTTCATTTTTAATGTAATAAGGAGAAAAAACAATGTCAGGATTTTGGGGATGGGCTTTAGTCGTAATTATTGTTGCCGTTATTTTTAATGCCAGCAAATTGCCTCAACTAAAAGAAGAAGCAGAATTAAGACTGAAAGAAGGTAAAAACCTGTTAAATAAAAGCAAAAAAGAACTTGAAAACAAAGCTATTCAGCTCGCTGAAAAAGCAAAAGAAGCTAAAGAGGCTAAAGAAAAACAAGCTTCTGCCAAAAAAGTTGATTTTTCATTGGATGATTCGGAAGAAATCACAGCCGATGATTTAAAATTTGAAATTCCGGAAGCAAAACCAAAGAAAAAAACGGCAGCTCCGGTTAAAGAAATTAAAATAGAAGAAAAAACGGATGATGCGGCCGCAATAGAAGAGCCAACTCAAGAATAATATCTTATAACAAAAAGCACTGATAAAATCAGTGCTTTTTTTATGCATCTATTCCAAGTCATACTTTTATTGACTTATTGATATTTTTATTATAATTTGTGCTCGAACATGTCTTATTATCGAAACTAAAAATAAATTATTATGAACACTGGAAACTTATTCTCCGAAATTTGGGATAATCCCAAGTTAACGGACACGGAAAAAGTTCTGATGATCGGCTTGTTGCTAAAAGGAGAGGTTTTGCCTGCAGATGATGTTATCACTCAGCTGCCGCATATGCTTTCTATGGAGCAAAATCGACTGCTTATCAGCAGCCTGCTTGCTAAGTATCAAACTAATCAGCAACCCAAAACACCAGAAACTTCCGAATCAACAGAGGTTAAACCTCCTTCCGAAACAGAAAATACTGTATCGGAAGAGCATTCTGATCAGCAACCGGCAACGGTTGAAAGCCCCTCGAAAGAGCAAGATTCAGATCCGGCATCGGATACTCAAAAGGATGTTTCTACCCCTGAATCTCCTGTCTCTGATGAAACACAAACGGAAATTCCTCCGGTTCAGCCTATAGCTGCGGCAGAAAATGAACCTCCCAAACCACGCAGAGGTCGGCCTAAAGGTTCAAAAAACAAACCTAAAACAGCTTCATCTCCGCTTCCGGCACCTGCCCCGGTGGAAAAAGCTCCTGCAGAACCATTGCAGAATGATGCAGAACCTCCTATAGGAGATCCCCCTACAGATGTTCCGGCTATGAGTGTATCTGAGATGCCTAAGCGACGAATGGGGCGTCCCAAAGGTTCTAAAAACAAGCCTAAGAGAATTATCAACGGCTTGGATAATCCGACGGATGAGGAGTTGATCGAAAAGTTTAAGATTGGTAATCCGTTAGAGTATGATACCTTATGGACATACTGTACCGGAAATAAAAAATATCATTACATACGCACCAACTATCAAATGGAGGGAGCAAATTGTATTGGTATTTTTGTGCCGTATCTGCCTATATTTGAAGCGCAAAAAAACTGCAAAGAGTTTATCTTGGGTATTCGCAAAATTGAATATCCAACAAGCGGTACAACACAGCTTCGAGTTATGGCTCAACGTGAACACAAACCTTATCTGCAGAATGAATGGGACACCTTAGACAAAGACCAAGTCGCCTCAATGCAACCGTTGAAAGAACCGCTTAATCATCTTTTGAAAAAATTAGGCGGTGATACTATCGGAAATGACAAACTAAGCGCAGTTGCAAAACCCAGCTTTTTTTCAAATAATCCGACAACGCGTTACACGTGCAGCATCAAAAATGTCTGAAAAAAAAACACTCTGCTTATTTAATAAGCAGAGTGTTTTTTTCATCTTAGAGATTGCTCATTTAATCCCCATAAGCGATTAGGAACAAATTCACCGTTTTTACGGATCAGCATGTCATCGAAATAAATCTCACCGCCGCCACAAGCTTCCGTTTGGATTTGCACTAAATCCCAGTGAATTGCGGATCTGTTGCCGTTGTCTGAAGATACAAAACTGCTTCCCAATGCTATATGGAAAGAACCATTGATTTTTTCATCAAACAAATTCTCACCCGTCTCACGCAGAATATACGGATTGACACCAAAGGCAAATTCTCCCGTATACCGAGCCCCTTCATCCGAATCAAGGATAGCCTGAAGCTCCCGATCATTTATCAGAGAAGATGCTTTTACAACCCGTCCTTGCTTGAACTCCAGAGAGATGTTTTTAAACAATACGCCGTTCATTTTGGTTTGGGTGTTGAAAGTAACCTTCCCTTCTACGGAATTTCTGACAGGAGAAGTAAAAACTTCACCATCCGGCAAATTACGATAACCAACGCATTTGCTGGCAGGAATACCTTCGATGGAAAAACTCAGATCAGTTCCGGGAGCGACAATTCTAACCTTATCCGTCATATTCATCAGCTCGACCAGAGGGTCCATAGCGGCAGACATGCGTTGATAATCAAGTAAACAGCTTTGGAAGAAAAAATCCTCATAAGCTGCGGTAGACATTCCTGCCACAGCAGCTCGTGCCGGGGTCGGATAACGAAGAATACACCACCGGGTATGCGGTATACGTACGCCCATGTGTACCTTATTCATGAAAATCTGCTGATACGCCTGGCGTCCTTGTTCAGACATAGAAGACATATCATAAGGATTATCACTACCGACGACACGGATACAGACATCCATCTCATGCATGAAACCGGCATACGATTCACTGTACAGATTTACGACTTCTTCCGAAGCATTGTTCAGCAAATTGCCCCACATTTCATCTGTTCTGAAAACAGGATACGGCACTGCGCCCTTTTGGGCAATAATACGGATACAAGCGTTCAAAAACGGCAGGGTTTCTGCACCGGTAAAGTCTAAATAGACTTTTTCACCACACGTTACATGTACGGAATTTTCCAGCACTTTTTGTGCTAAAAGTTCCAATCTTTCATCTTGTTTCATAATAGTAAAAATTAAAAATACTTATTCTGCTTTTTGTGTACCAGAACAAATTATTTTTGTCAATAAAAGATAAGCCCCGGAATTTCCGGGGCTTATCTCGACTTTATGACGAATGTTCAAAAACTTTTTTAGGATCATAATGGCTTTGAATAAAACGATAAAACGCGGTATCGCTGTCAATATCTGTTTTTTTACTTGAAGGAATCCCCATCACAACTTCTGAAAGTTCTCTTTCATGTTCTGACAATATAACCGTAATTTTTTCAGCGTTAAGATCATCATAATTAAAGACTTTTTCAGTAGCAATAATACATTTATCTCCGGCAATATCGGCAACACCGCCTTTAATAAAGTATCGTTCGATAACAGAGTTATCTCCATCCAGAATATTTAACAATCCATATTCAAGCAAAACCGTTGTCGGCGCACGATCAGGAAGAACAGTCATCATTCCGGCAGCAGCAGGAATCACAACTTTTGCAACCTGAACCGTTTTATATACTCTATCAGGAAGCATAATTACCAATTCAACGTTTTTTTCCATAACTTTCCCTTTGCTTAATTATGCCGCATCTTTGATGTTTTTAGCGTTTTCCAAAGCTTCCTCTATTGTACCGACCATATAGAAAGCTTGTTCCGGCACATCATCATATAAACCGTCAATAATGCCTTTGAAGCCTTTAATCGTATCTTCAAGTTTAACAAACTTACCCGGACGTCCGGTAAATACCTCGGCAACATGGAACGGCTGCGACAAGAATTTTTGAATTTTACGGGCACGAGATACGGTCAATTTATCTTCTTCAGATAATTCTTCCATACCCATAATAGCAATAATATCCTGCAAAGATTTGTATTTCTGTAATACCTCTTGTACGCGA
>CAYTQF010000020.1:0-19786 GCA_964440165.1 uncultured Azospirillaceae bacterium | reverse complement strand
CCAGCCCCGCCGAGTGCGCCATAAAAAACCCCGCAATTGCCGCGGGGCTTTTTTTTAGAATCTTAAATCAGAAACTTTGTTTCAACCATTCAAAAATTTTACCAAAACTGCTGTTGCCGTTGATGGGTTTATGCAGAACTTTGCCCGGTTTCTTTTCGCTGTGTCCGACCGCAAACATTAACAGACCGACAGCCGTTGAAAAGCACGGGTTATAAATTTTTTCAGGTAAGTTTAAGATGTTTTTGGGTCTGCCGATACGGACCTGTTTATCCAAAATCATTGCCGCTACTTCGCGAATCCCCGCAAGTTGAGAGCAGCCTCCGGTTAACACAACTCTATGGCTGGTATTATATTGCAAACCATGCTCTTTCATTTTGTCGTTGACCAGTTCAAAGATTTCTTCAACTCGAGGAGCAATGATTTTAATCAATTCAGCTCTGGGAACTTGTTTGATGAGATTATCATCTTCTTCGCCGACAGGGTAAACATTAATTGTTTCTTCATGGTCTTTATTGGTCAGAAATGCGCAGCCGTGCAGTGTTTTTAAGCGCTCTGCGTGTGCGGCGGAAGTTGTCAGACCCCAGGCGATATCATTTGTTATATTATTACCGCCGACGGCCAGAGAAGAAAATTGTACCGGATAGCCGTTACGGAAGGTTGCAATGTTGGTTGTACCGCCGCCGATATCAATTATTGTGGCGCCGAGTTCTTTTTCATCTTCAACCAGACAGGATAGACCGGATGCGTAAGCTGAAAAAGCTTTTTCGGCAATATCTAAATGTGAATTTTCCAATACTGAAGATAAATTTTTATACTGAATATCAGGTACTAATCCCAGCAAAATATTAACAGATAAGTTTTCTCCGTAAATATTGTGCGGATCTTTGATTTCTTCGCCTAAATCCAAACGATAGCTGGTAGGCAGGCAGTGTACCAGTTCATTGCCCTCAATATTAATTTTGTTGATACCTTTTTCAATGACTTTGTTTATATCCATATCATTGACGGGACGGTTGCGATTAATGGCAATTGTGGAGGTTTTGTTGTTGCTTTTAATTTTTTCTCCGGAGATGTTGATGATAACATTATTAATGCGTTCATTAGCCATCTGTTCGGCATTTTCAACAGCATTGCAAACGGAGAGTGTTGCTTGTCCGATATCGGTAATAATACCGTTTTTTATACCTTTTGACGCATTATAACCGTAACCCACGATATTTATTTTATTGTCTCGACTGACTTTGGCAATCAGGCAAGAAACTTTAGACGAACCGATGTCTAAAGCTGAAATCGTCGAAAAACGGTTAAATGAATGTGTCAACTTTTTTACCTCTAAATTTTTTGTTCTTTAAGGGCTTTTAATTGTTGCAGGTTTTCCAGCGGAGATTTGCTCAGCTTGATGATAACCTTTCCTTCTAATCTTAAATCTATGATAGTTAATTTACGTTTAAGAATGCCGACGGATTTGTTAAGTTCAATAAGTTTTTGCCAAGCGGCTTCAACATTGTCTTCCGGAAGTTTAACGGTTATACCGTTTTCAATATCGTCGAGAACAATATCCCAGCGTCTTCTTGAAATAAAATTAGCAACTTTTATTCTTTTATAAAGTTCTTCGTCTTTTTGAATTACGGGGAGCAGTTCGGTTATATTTTGCGGTGCTTTGTCTCCGACAATCAATAAGATGGGGGCGGTTGGAATATAATCGGCATGGATTAGTTTTCCTTCGCTGTCAATTGGGTAAAAGTTGTTTTCATATTGCCACAGAGATTTGACTTCTCTTTCTTGAATGTCCACTTGTAAAATGTTTGGAAAATAAGAGCGACGGATGTTAACTCTGCGAATCCATGGTAAATCTTCAAGACGCTGTTTAATTGCCTTTAAATCTAATTGTAAAATATTGTCCTGACGACTGACATCAATTTCACGGAGCAAATCCGCTTTTCCGGTACGATGTCGTCCGGTAATAATGATGTCATTGGTATTAAAGCCGAGTTGGGCACTGTAGTTATAAAATTCGCTGCTCAAGTCTCCCAGCTTTTTGCCGATCAGATTGGTTTTGACGGTAATAATGGCAAAAGCAATCGTAAAGATGATGCCGAGCAAAACGGCATTACCAATCAAACGGTAAATCCAAACCTGCGGCAAATATATCCGAGGGTTTATCAATACCGGTGGCACAGCGGCAGCAGCAGGGCTGTTATTTACTTTCTTAGTCCTAATCTCTTTACTTCCCATTCCAGTGTAACGGTTGTTTGCTGTTTCACTCGGGCGATGATTGTTTCGCCCAGTTCTTCTATATCTTCAGCTGTTGCATTACCGGTGTTGATTAAAAAATTATTGTGTTTTTCTGATACTTGAGCACCACCGACTCTTAAGCCGCTGCATCCTGATTTTTTTATCAATTCCCATGCGCGCAATCCTTCCGGATTTTTAAATGTTGAGCCTGCGGTTTTGGCATTATGCGGCTGGTTAGCCGTGCGGTAATCTTTTTGTTCTTGAATTTTTGCGGCGATATTTTTGGGTGAAGCTTGCTCTGCTTGTAATGTCAGAGAAAGGATGATCCAGTCTTCCGGAAAAAAGCTGCTGCGATATGACAGGTTTAAATCTTTTGGTGAAATGGTTTGAATTTCTCCCAAACCATTTATAATTTCAGCTTCGATTAAAACATCTTTTATTTCTCGTCCAAAACATCCGGCATTAGTTTTTACAGAACCACCAATCATTCCCGGAATAGAGCATAAAAATTCTAAACCGCCGAGACTGTTTTCAATTAAGATTTTTTTCAGTTCGATGTTTCTAACACCTGCACCGCATTTGATTTGCAATCCATTGATTTTTGTTTGGCGAAAAGCTTTGGCGTCCAGTTTGATTGTTATGCCGGGAATGCCTCCGTCTCGAACTAAAAGATTGGAACCGCCGCCAACGAGGGTTATGGGAATATTATCAGGTATATGTGTCAGAAAATGTTTTAGATCTTCCCGATCTGCGGGAATAAACATTATTTCCGCCGGTCCGCCGACACCAAACCATGTATGTTTGGACATCGGTTCGTTTTTTTTATATTGTCCTCTGATTTTTGGGAGAATATCAGCCAGTTCCGGACTGTGGGAAAATAAAAACATGAGGCCTCTCTTTATTTTCGTAAAATGATTTCTTTTTCCAAAGAATCGGCCAGACGAATTGATGCATCTGTAATACTGAGCCGTTCTGCCCGTTCGGACATGATGACCAAATCATCAGGATTGCTGATACAGTCGGAAAGGATTTTTTGCAATTTTTTGACTGTAAAATCAGATTGTTTGAGAACAAAGCCGGCTTTCTTTTTATTTATTTCAGCGGCATTTGCCGTTTGGTGATCATCGGCAGCAATAGGTAACGGCACTAAGATTGAAGGTAATTTTGCCGCAGTAATTTCAAATACGGACGAGGCTCCGGCTCGGGAGATAATCAAGTTTGCTTCAGTATATAGTTCCGGCATGTTTTCAAAAAAATGGCTGATTTGTGGTTCATTCGGAAATCCTTCATAATTTTGACGAACACTTTCAATATCATCTTTACGGCATTGGTGGCAGATTTTTAATTTTTTTTGCAAAGCTTGCGGAAGTTCTTTTACGGCTTGAGGAATAATGTCTCCGAAAATTTTGGCACCTTGAGAACCGCCGATAATCAACAGATGGAAAAAGTTGTCTTGTCCCATCGGGAGATAGGTTTGTTTTTTTAATTCGGCAATGTTTTTACGGATAGGCATTCCGGTTAAGATTGATGGTGTTCGAGAGGGGGTGTATTTAGCATTCGGAAAGCTCTGCGCGATAAATGAGGCGTATTTACCCAAAAAACGATTGGTGCGGCTCATAACCGAATTTTGTTCGTGAATAACTAAATCTATACCGAGCAAAATTGCTGCCATACAGCAAGGAAAAGAAGCGTAGCCGCCAAATCCGACAACGCATACCGGTTTGCGTTTAAGCAAGATGATTCCTGCTTGGATAATACCGATGCATGTTTTAAATAAGCTTTTGATTTTGAACCATTTTGATTTTCCGACCAAGGCGCCGGCGCAAACGGAATAATTTGTAATTTCTCCGAGTTTGCCTCGGTAGTTGTCTTTTCCGCGTTTGTCTGTTACCAAGGCTAATTCATAACCACGGGCGGAAAGTTCTTCGGCCAGAGATTCTGCAGGAAAAACATGTCCGCCGGTACCGCCGGCTGTTAAGATAATTAATGGTTTTTTATTTTCAGATTTCATCTTTATCCTCCGCGTGTACGTTTTTGCGTGTGATTGCCAATAACAGTCCCATTCCGATGGCTGAGGCTATTACGGATGATCCGCCATAAGATATAAATGGTAAAGTCATGCCTTTTGTCGGCATTAAATGGAGCGATGACGCCATATTGATAATTCCCTGCAAACCGAAAGATGCAGATAATCCTGCCGTAGAGAGGATGATAAACATATTATTGTCTTTCATGGAAATCATCATTGCACGAATGACAATACAGGCATACATACCGATAATAATCGTACATAAAATAAAGCCCATTTCTTCTGCCGCAACCGCAAAAATAAAATCAGTGTGCGCATCGGGAATATTGAGTTTGGCAATGCCTTCTCCGGGGCCTCTTCCAAAAAGATGACCACTTTGGAAGGCATCCATTGCTTTTTGAACTTGGTAGCTCAGCTCATGTTCTGAGGTAATGAATTGTTGTATGCGCGCTTGAACGTGCGGAAAAATGAAATAGGCGGCAAATAAAGCGCCGATACCAAGTAATCCGCAGCCGATAATCCAGATTATAGGCAGCCCGTTTAAGAACAATTGGAAAAACCAAATAGTTGAAACAACAAATGTCATTCCGATATCCGGTTGGCGCAATAATAAACCGATTGTTATTAAAAATAATCCGGTTGATAAAAGTGTTCCCGGAATTTCGGAGTATTTACGCTGACTGTCAAATAACCACGCGGCAACGACGGCAAATGTCGGTTTTACAAATTCAGAAGGTTGCAGAGAAAAACCAAAAACACGAATCCAGCGTGTTGCGCCTTTTGTTTCTTCTCCCCAGAACAATGTTAAAATCATAAAAAATATTGCAACTAAATAACCGATACTGGCAAAGCGGCGAATAAATTTCAGATTTTGCATGGATAAATATATCATAATCGCAAAGGCAATCGGAACATATACGCACTGGCGGTAAATGTAATGAAAACTACCGTAATTCAAACGAGTGGCAACAGCCGGACTGGCTGAAAAAGTCATAAAAATGCCAATTATCATCAATATGGAAACCAGACCCAGCAGGACTTTGTCTACGGTCCACCACCAATTGCCTAAAAGACTGCGACTGTTGCGGGAAAATGAAAACATTTTGTATCCTTTACAAGCTGATAAGTGATGCTAATCCTAAAACGGCCAAAATGTATCCAATCAACCAAAAACGGACAACAACGCAAGTTTCGTTCCAGCCTAATTGTTCAAAATGATGATGTATCGGTGCCATTTTGAAAAAGCGTTTGCCTCCGGTTTTTTTGAAATAAAGAACCTGAATCATTACGGATACGGTTTCCATCACAAAAACACCGCCGACGATAGCCAGAAGAATTTCTTGTTTGCACATAACGGCAACGGTACCGAGCAGTGCGCCAAGTGCCAGAGAGCCCGTATCCCCCATAAACACTTTGGCTTTTGGGGCATTAAACCATAAGAATCCGGCACAGCCGCCAATAACAGCACTGCAAAAAACAGCAACTTCGCGACATGGTTCAATGGTAGGTAGGTGGAATTCTGTTATAAAGACACCGCCGACGACCGCACAAATAATGGCAAAAACCGTAAAACTGCAAATTAATAATCCACCGGCCAAACCATCCAGACCATCTGTAAGATTAACTGCATTTGAAGCACCGGCAATGACAACCATGCCGAACGGAATATAAAACCAAAACAGATTAACGGCCAGGTCGTTAAAGTAAGGAATATTTACGGAAAATTTGATGTTTTCAGGCGTGTTTGCAGAGATAATCCAGACGGTGAAAAATGCTGTAGCAAACTGTAATAACAATTTCATTTTAGCAGTCATAGCATTTGGTGTTTGTTTGCTGACTTTAACGTAATCGTCGGCAAATCCTGTGCCGCCATAAACGGCTAAAACAAGAATACAAAGCCAGACAAACAGATTATGCAGATCGCACCATAATAAGGCACTGGCGATACAACTGCCTAAAATTAATAATCCTCCCATGGTTGGGGTGCCTTTTTTTGTCAGCAGATGGCTTTGAGGTCCGTCTTCACGGATTGGTTGACCTTTTTGCTGATGTTTATGCAAAAAATTTATTAACCGACCTCCGCAGCTTAATGCTAAGATTAAAGCGGAGATAAAGGCGCAGAAAATACGAAACGTAAGAGCGTTGGAAAAATCAAACAATTCATAAAACATTTTATTCCTCAATCAATGGTGCGGATTAATGCTTTAATCATAGGGGGAATATCTAAAATAAGTGTTAACAGTCCTTTGTTTGCCAATGATTATTTCAGTCTTCCAGATAAAGGCTGCTGTGTTTATAATTTTCAATTGCATGGCGAATTAATACGCCGATAATGGCGGCAACCGGAATTGCAATCATTAATCCGAGAAAACCGAGCAAAACACCGCCTGCTAGCAACGCAAACATAACCCATACCGGATGCAGACCGATACTTTCTCCTACCAGTTTTGGGGTAAGGAAGTTACCTTCAAGAAATTGTCCGATTAAGAATACGGCAATAATTTGCATAATTGGCCACATGGTATCAAATTGCGCTAAACCGATACCGATACTTACGGCGAATCCAGTAATGCTGCCGACATAAGGAATAAAAGAGATCAATCCGGCAACAAAGCCTACGGCAACCCCCAATTCAAGACCAACCAGATAGAGACCGATTGAATAGTATATTCCGAGCAAGAGACAAACGCTTAATTGTCCGCGGATAAAACCTGCCAATGTGCGGTCAATCTCTTTGGCTTGTTGGCGAATAGATTTCTTTGATTGACGCGGTAACAGGCTGTCTACTTTTATGACAAATTTATCCCAATCACGAAGCATATAGAAAGTTACAACGGGCGTAATCATTATGAGTGATAATAAATTAAAAAATGCAAAACTTCCGGAGATAATGCTTTGTGCGATGGAGCCGGCAATTTTAAGTCCGCCGGAAATATTGCTGCGTAAATATGTCTTTATTTTGTCTGCTTCCAATCCGGGAAAGTATTCTTTCATTCTGATAATCAACGGTTCAATTTTTTTGATGAAAGCTGTTGTGTATTGAGGAAGTGCGTTTAAAAAACGTCCGAATTGTTCATCAATAATACCAATCAAAATACCTAATGCCGGCAGAACAATAATTGCAACCAGCAGCAAAACCAAGAGGGTCGCTAAAGTTCGGTTCATGCCTCTCTTTTCAAAAAAAGAGGCCCACGGATCAAGTAAATAACCTAAGATAATGCCGGCAACAAAGGGTAGCAATACAGACCTGAGAATATAGACAAATCCGCAGAATAAAACAAAGAGAAAACACCAAAAAATCCAGTTGCGATTGTTATTTGCTTCCATTTTATAATCTTTCCAAAATATAAAAACCGTTACCGTTGCGAAGTGAGAATCCTTGTTCGGCAAATGCAGCCGTCAGGCCTTCAATTGTACCGCCGAATAAAAGTTTGAACTGAGCTTTGCGGCTTCCCATTGCCTCGGTTGTTACCTGTTTAATCTGCCCTATTTTATTTAGGTTGTTTTGTAAAGAAATCCAATCCTTGAGAGCCGCGTAATTATACATAACACTTATTTCGGTCTGGGCGTTTTCTTTCGTAAATAACTGTTTTTGTAATTCTGAAAAGACGGCGGATTTAATATCTGTGATTGCGTTATCAAAAGCGTTTTCGTCATTGGGGTATTGTTTTGATAACACCATGCCTTTTTTGAAAGAGAGCAGGCGAAGATTTAGCTGTGCACCGTCAATTGTCGTTTCAGCCACAAAAATATCATTGCTGTCGCTGCGTCGAGCTACAGCGTCAAGACTTACACCGTCTAAACGTAATGCTTGTTCTGCCGAAAGTTCTTTGTTTTCATCTGTTGCGTCGATTATAGAAATTTTTATTTGTCCGCTGGATATTTGATTGTCTTTCCAGGTTTGCATCCAGATGTTTTCCGGTTCCCATAGTAGAGCCGGTGCGCCTGTTTGGGGGCGATATAGCGGAATAATAACTATTTTGCTGTCCTCTAAAGCTTTTACAGGTGCGTCTTTTTCTGTCAGATATGTTTTTAGAACATCGGCGTTAATGGTAATTTTTAAGTCTGCGACATAACGATTATCGGAAACTTTTTCAGTAATGACGGTTACTTCTTTAATGAAATTCAGGATCTGATTGTCGTTCAATTTATCCAAAATATTGGTGCTGGAAGCGGTGCTGATCCGGTTAATGACGGCATAGAGTGCGTTGCGGTTAGCTTGTGCCATGGCTTTTTCTCTGGCCTGAGCCGCATTTGATGAGACGGCATCTATACTAACTTCCGTGTCATAGATACTCATATCTTCGGCATAAACAGAAAAACTGTATAACAGCGCAAATAAAAACAAAGCTTTTTTTATCAAAATTCCACTCCCGGCAAGTCTGTTTCAGATATGCGTTATGTTAGAATAACTTTATTTTAAAAGCAAAAGAAATTATAGATATATTCGTTCTATTGTCGGGAAAAATAAAATTTATTGTGGACTTTTGGGGCGGAAGGTTGTTTATTTAATGTCAGTATTTTTATTAACAAAATGAAAAGGTCAGGCTTATGTTGAGTAATTATCTTAAAGGTCTTCTGGAAAAGGCCAAATTGGGAAATAAAACCATTGTTCTGCCGGAAGGTGAAGATGAACGTATTTTACAAGCAGCTCATATTGTAACCGAAGCAAAAGCTGTTAAGGTTGTTATTTTGGGAGATGAGGCAGAAATTAAAGCTTATTTTGCAAAAAACAACTGGTCTATGGATGGGATTACAATCGTTAAACCGGAAAATTCTCCTAAACTGAAAGAATATACAGAATTGCTTTATGAATTGCGTAAAGCAAAAGGTATGACAATGGAAGATGCCGCTAAGCTTGCATTGAATTATAATTATTTCGGCACTTTGATGATTAAAGCCGGTGATGCGGACGGTATGCTTTCAGGAGCTAATCATTCAACGGCAGATACAGTTCGTCCGGCTTTGCAGATTATTAAATCTGCTTATAAAGATCGTTCGGTTTCGTCAGCATTGATTTTGGTAAAAGATGAACAAGCTTATGTTTTATCTGACTGTGCCATTATTATTGATCCGACAGAAAAAGAATTGTGTGATATGGCTTTGGCCAGCGGTGAAACGGCTATTAAATTCGGTATTGAACCGAATGTGGCTATGTTATCTTATTCGACACGCGGTTCAGGAAAAGGCGAATCTGTTGATAAAGTTCGCAATGCAGCGAATATGGCTAAAGAAGCTTTGAAACTTCCCGAATTTGCCGGTAAAGGTATTAAAATTGACGGCGAATTGCAAGCCGATGCTGCTTTGGATGGTGTGGTTGCCAAGAAAAAAGCTCCGGATAGCGATGTGGCCGGAAAAGCTCGCGTGTTAATCTTTCCGGATTTGTCTGCCGGTAATATCGGTTATAAATTGTTGCAACGTATTTGCGGTTGTGAGGCTTACGGACCAATGCTGCAAGGCTTGAACGCTCCGGTTAATGATCTTTCCCGCGGTGCTTTGGTTGAAGATATTGTAGGTATGATTGCTATTACGGCTATTCAAAGTATGTAAGTTGTGTATTTTTTATTGTAAGGACTAACTATGGAAAAAATTCTTGTATTGAACTCCGGTTCATCTTCTTTAAAATATCAGTTGTTTGCTGTCGATGGCGATAAGTATGATGTTATCGCTAAAGGTTTGGCTGATAGAATTGGTATTGACGGTTCTTTTGTTACTATCAAAATCGGCGACGGCGAAAAAATTACAAAAAATGTTGCTTTACCTTCTCATAAAGAAGCTATCAAAGAAGTTTTGGATTTGTTGCTGAATGGTGCATTGAATAATATTGATGAACTTTCCGGTGTCGGACATCGTGTTGTTCATGGCGGTGAATACTTTAAAGAATCCGCATTGGTTACGGATGAAGTTATTGCCAAGATTGATGAATTATCAACGTTGGCTCCGTTGCATAATCCTGCTGCTGTTCTCGGGTTACAGGCTATGAAATCTTTGTTGCCTAATGTTAAGCAGGTTGTTGTTTTTGATACGGCATTCCATCAGACAATGGATAAATCAGCATATCTTTATGCTTTACCGATAGAGCAATATGAAAAGCATCAAATTCGTCGTTACGGCGCTCACGGTACATCTCATTTTTATGTTGCTCGTGAAGCCGCTAAACTGCTTGGTAAGGCCGGTAAAATTATTACTTGTCATATCGGCAACGGCGCATCTATCTCTGCTGTTGAAAACGGTAAATGTATTGATACTTCAATGGGCTTTACGCCTTTGGCCGGTGTTGCCATGGGCACACGTTCCGGCGATATTGACCCGTATATTCCGCTTCATATTATGAAAACACAGAACAAGTCTGTTGATGAGATGAATATTCTGCTCAATAAACAAAGTGGAATGCTGGGCTTGTGCGGTTATTCCGATAATCGCGATATTGAGGCCGCTATTAATGCCGGTGATGAAAAAGCCATTACGGCAAACAATGTTTATGTTCATGATATTTTGCGTTTTATCGGCAGCTATATCGCTGTTTTGGGTGGTGTGGATGCGATTGTCTTTACGGCCGGTGTCGGTGAAAACTCTGCCGGTTTGCGTAAAGCGTTATGTGAACGTTTGAGTTATCTCGGCATTGAATTGGATGAAAAAGCCAATAATATTCGTGGTGAAACGGTTGAAATTACTAAACCGGGGTCTAAAGTCAGAGTATTCGTTATTCCGACAAATGAAGAATTGGTTATTGCCCAAGATACCGTTCGTTTGATTCATTAATTTGGATGATGAACAGATAAAACCGCCGGAAAACCGGCGGTTTTTTTTATTGTTGATAAAAAAGCTTGTTTTGAAATGTTTTTTCTGATATTATGTCCAAAATTTTGGTGTAAAGGTTCAAAATTATATGAAAAAGATTTTAGTCCTCAATTCCGGTTCTTCTTCTCTTAAATACCAGTTATTTCTTGCCGATGGTAATCAATTTACCATTTTAGCCAAGGGATTGGTCGAACGTATCGGTACAGATCGATCATCTATTTCTTGTGTCCATGGAAATATGCCTAAGCAGACAAGAAATGTTGATTTGCCCGATCATGAAGCGGCTATTAAGGAAGTTTTGAATGTTTTGCTGGGGCATGAACTTGCAAATATTGAAGAGCTGGCTGCTGTCGGACATCGAATGGGACACGGCGGGGAGTATTTTGACAAGTCTGTAATTATTGATGAAAACGTTATGGCTAAAATCTATGATACAATGGATCTGCTGCCGTTGCACGGAGCTGCTTTTGTTCACGGTGTTGAAGCGATTAAGCATTTGCTGCCTGATGTGAAACAGGTAGCTACGTTTGATTCCGCTTATCATCAAACAATGCCTAAAGAAGCTTTTTTATATGCTTTGCCAATAGAACAATATGAGAAACATCGTATTCGCAAATACGGTTTTCACGGAACGTCTCATTGCTATGTTGCTGAGGAAGCCGCGCGTTTGCTTGGTTTTCACGGTCGTTTTATTTCTTGTCATTTAGGCAACGGAGCCTCTATAACGGCGATTAAAGACGGTAAAAGTATTGATACGACAATGGGTTTTACGCCGATGGTGGGTATGATGATGGGAACGCGTTGCGGTGATATTGATGCTTATGTTCCTTTTCATATTATGAAAACTCAGCATAAAACCATTGATGAAGTTAATAATATGCTGAATAAAGAGAGCGGAATGCTCGGATTGTCCGGTTATTCGGATATGCGTGATATTGAGGAACATTATTTATCCGGAGATGAACGTGTTATAACCGCGGTTAATGTTTATGTTTATCAGCTGGTTAAGCATATCGGTTCGTTTATTGCTGCGTTGGGCGGTTTAGATGCTCTCATTTTTACAGCCGGTATCGGTGAAAATTCTTCTTTTATTCGAAAGCTTGTTTGCGATAAATTACGTTATGCCGGTATTTATTTAGATGAAAAAGCCAACCATATTAAAGCACAAGAAGCGGTTATCAGTCGTTTGGATTCTCCGGTTAAAGCATTGGTGATTCCGACAAATGAAGAATTGATGATTGCTAAAGACACTTATCTTTTACTTAATGATGAAAATATAAACGAATTGGTTGCTTAAAGCCCTTAAAATTTTTTCCTGAAGATATTATTTAAGAAGATGATATCTTGTTTTGTGAGGGAAAAATGAAAATAATAATCCGAAATCTGGTTATGCTGATGTGGATGATTAGTGTTGTGAATACTAATGTTCGGGCACAATCTGCGGTACCATCGACTGTACAAGAAAACTCGCCGTCTGCACCGGTTTTTGTGTTTGGTGCGGCCAATCAGGGAAACGGACAGCAGGATGGTTTTTTGGTTGAGCAGCCAAATGAGAATAATCCGTTAGGAAATCCGATAGATGTCCCTTACAGTCAATCGGTTTCTCCGGCTGCTAATATCCCTGAAGTGCAAAGTCCGACTGAAAAAGCGGTTAATACAAATGTTGTGTCTGAAGATTTGCCGCAAAATCCGGAGTTGTCTCCGCAGGAAAGTCCTCAACGGGTTAATCAAGAAATACAAAATACATTATATGAGTCCGGCGGACGTATTTATGATGTGCAATCTTATCCGGAAAATGATGTAAAAACGATAGAACAACCTAATTTAGATAATACGATAACAACGTATCCGGCAAATTAGAAAATTAAGCGCAGACCGGCTGCAAATTCGCTCATGGCATCATATTTATTGCTTTTTCCGGAATTGAATAAGGTGTAATGATACATGCCGCGGATAGCTACATTTCTGAAAAGATGATATTGCAGACCGACACCCAGTCTCGGTCCGGTACAGTCTTCAGAGTATTTCAGATTATTGCGCGTGTCTTTAACGTCAAATTTATATTTTGCCATGCCTAAAGAGGCGACAAAGGAAAAGTTATCCGATAATGGAGCTTCTCCCACAACAGATAAACCGTAAGCTCTCATTTTGGTTTCAATGTCATTTTCTTCCTGATCGTTTGATGTCAGGTAAAATGCTTCTAATCCGATGCCAAAGGCGCTGATACCTATAACCGGAGCAATGGAGCTGAAGCTGCTGTCCGGTAGATTTGCGTCAGATTCTTTATATTTGATATCAGAATAGAGATAGTCGGCACCGGTATAAATTTTAAGCATACCGGCTTCAGCTGTTTTTCCGAAAAGAAAAAACAGAGAAAAGCAAGCTGCCAAGATATATTTTATACGTTTTTTAAACATAAATTATCTCTACCATGAGACCACGATAGAGATAATTTACATGAAATATATTAATATTGTGTTTATTTTTTCTTGTTTAAATCCGATGTGCAATGCGGACATTTAACGGCAGGTACCGGAATTTCCGTAAAGCAAAACGGGCATGTTTTTGTTTTGGGTTCTTTAGCTTTTTCAGCGGCTTTTTCTTTTTTATCAATTTTAGCCTGCAACTCGTTAATTGCTTTAATCAAGATAAATACGGCAAAAGCAACGATTGTGAAGCTGATTAAAGCATTAATGAATAAACCGATGTTGACTGTTACCGCACCGGCCTTTTGTGCTGCGTCCAATGATGCATAAGGTGCTGCAATTGCTCCTTCTTTTAAAACAACGAATAAGTTGGAAAAGTCCACTTTACCTAATAATAAACCAAGAGGAGGCATAATAACGTCTTTTACAAGAGAATCTACAATTTTACCGAAAGCAGCACCGATGATGATACCGACTGCCATATCGATTACATTACCGCGCATTGCAAATTTCTTGAATTCATTTATAAAATTTTTCATTTAATCTCTCCTGAAAGAATTTAAAAGCATCCCCTAAATAAGGTATTTAGGGGATGAGAAACGTTATTTTACTTTTTCAACCTGATTGAATTCCAATTCCACAGGTGTTGAACGACCAAATATGGATACGGAAACTTTAAGACGGGCTTTTTCCAGATCAACTTCTTCTACCAAGCCGATAAAGGAAGCAAACGGACCATCATTTACGCGAACCTGTTCGCCGACTTCGTATTCAACAGAAACTTGAGGACGTTCAATGCCGTCTTGCATTTGTGTCATAATACGTTTAGCTTCAGCTTCGGTAATTGGCTGCGGTTTGTTGCGGCTGCCTAAAAATCCGGTAACTCTTGGGGTGTTCTTTACGATATGCCAGTATTCGTCAGACATTTCCATTTTAATCAGAACATAACCCGGAAAGAATTTGTGTTCAGCATTGACTTTTGCGCCCTTGCGAATTTCTACAACATCTTCTGTCGGGACGATTACTTCTTGAATTTTGTCTTCAATTTTTTTTAGGGCTGCTTGTTCTCTGATAGATTCTGCAACCTTTTTTTCTGAACCTGAGTATACGTGAAGAACGTACCAGCGCGCTGTCATCTTATTTAAACTCCAAGACCTAAGATTAATTTAACTACCCAGCCGAGTATCTGGTCAACAAAAAAGAAAAATGTAGCAGCAATAGCTACAATAATAATCACCATTGTAGAGGTTTGCATAACTTCTTTTCGTGTCGGCCAAGAAACTTTTTTAACTTCTTGTTTTACCTGTCTAAAGAATTGTATTGGACTTGTTTTTGCCATATATCTATCCATAAAATAAAACATTAAACAAATTATCGCTGTGATAGAAACAGTGAAAGAGGACGAGACACATCCGGCAAATACACAGATACAGATTGCTTGATGCTTCCCGACGTAATGTCGTCAACATATTAAATTATTTATTGTATGTCAATAGGTATATTCGCAGTTATCTTAAATAATCTTTGCGGTCTGTTCTGATATTTTTAAAAGATGAGGATATAAAAATATTGAGTTTTTTTATGCATAAAAAAACACCAAAGCCGAGCTTTGGTGTTTTAACTTACTTAGAAGTCGGTTTGTTGTTGTCTGAATGAATAATTGTACTGACTATTAACAAGAGCCAGATGACCAATGCTCCAATGATACAGCCTAAACGCCCGTTATATTGCGCTTCAGCTAAAAATGTTTCTTTGGTAATATTTCCAGAAACAACGGTTACGGTGCAACCCTTGGTTTTTAAGAAAGAAACAGGAAGTCCTTCCTGCATTTTATCATTGTTTCGCAGTTGTTCTACATTGCTGTAGAATGTTCCCGTCTCAATAAAGTAACGGTGTGTGTTTTCGTCGAACTGTAGGGTTGTCTGCCCGTAGGCTTCTGCTTGCGGATGGTAAAAAACCGCGAGAAGCAGAGCAATACTCCATATTGCAAAGCTCCAGAGTAAAAAGTTTTTCATACCTAATAATTTTTTAATGATACATATTTGACCTTTTCTATATCTGTTTTGTGATGAAAAGTCAAAGAAAAATCTTTTGACTCTTGTTGATAAATAGACAAGCCATCGTATTTTTTAAGGTGCTTTATTTTTTTGTGTGAAAGTTTTTTATTATGAGGTTTTTAGAGCCGGTATCTTTGGATTGACAAGAGGGGATTTATTCTCTAGGATTATCTTTGATAATCAATTATTATTTACTTAAATTTTTATATATGAATTTAAAATTTGTTTCATGTTCAGGAGCTAATGAGCACACAGGCATTGATGATCTGCTCATTCTTTTATCTGATTTTTCACCAAAAGCTGAAGCTTGTATTCAGGTTTCCGGAAAAAAGGCTTCTTGGGGTTCCGCGCGCTATTGGTGGCTGCGAGCTTTATTTTATAGAGCGGTTATGACAAATACGGTCGTTAATTTTGCGTTGCATTTAAATCAGGACTGGGTTGAAAAGTTTTGTGCCGGACAATCTGTCGGAGAATTGTCAGAATTTCTTAATTGGAAAAACTCTGTAGGACTTCCGTTTTTTGGACGTGTGCAGCTTAATTTCAGAATTGGAAGAGAGAAAACACCGGATGCAGATATTCTGATGAGAGTGCTTGCGCAGTACCCTGATGTCCGATTTATTTTGTCTTACAATGACAGTAATGCAGAATTTATTCGTGATCTCTATCGGAAAGGGTTGCGTTTTGATTGTTTGTATGACAATTCTCATGGCGAAGGCATTATGTCTGAACATTATGCGTCCCCGGCATTTGATGATATTCTGCAGGGATATTCCGGCGGAATATCGCCCGAAAATGTAGTTTCTGTATTAAAAAATATCTCTTGTTCCGTCTCCGGTAACAGAGAAATTTTTATCGATGCAGAAGGAAAACTCAAAGGCGATAACGGGCACTTTTGTTTGAGAAAATGCAGAACCTATTTGGAAAACGCTTTGCGTCTTTGATTTTGAAACCCTTCGTATTATTTACGAAGGGTTTTTTGTGAAAAGAACATAATTTTAATATGTTAGAAAGCAGTACTCCATAGAATAAAATTATAATTCATAGGAGGCTCTATAATGTCTGAAAAAGAAAAAATGTTAAAAGGCGAGTGGTACGACGCTAATTTTGATAAAGATTTGCTTGATGAAAGAAGAAAAGCAGAGTTGCTTTGTTATGATTTTAATATGTCAAAGCCCGGGGATGAAAAGCAAATTGCTGCTTTAGAGAAGCTATTAAATGTTGAGCTTCCTGAAGGGCTTACCGTGCTGGCTCCGGTTTATTTTGACTATGGTGCGAATACTCGTTTTGGAGAAGGTACGTTTGTAAATCATAATTGTTATTTTATGGATGGCGGGCGGATTACCATTGGAAAAAATGTTTTTATAGGTCCTTCTTGCGGGTTTTATACCGCGACCCATCCTTTGAAATATATTGAAAGAAATAAAGGATTAGAAAAAGCATTACCTATTACGGTGGGCGATAATTGTTGGTTTGGGGCAAATGTAAGCATTTTACCCGGCGTTACTATCGGTAATGGTTGTGTGATTGCGGCCGGAAGTGTTGTTATGCAAAATGTGCCGGATAATAGTATGGTTGCAGGTGTTCCGGCTGTTATAAAAAAATGGATTGAGCAGTAGTATCTTTATTTACAAAAGGTTCGTTTTGTGATATAGTCAGCTTGTATTTTTAATTATTATCCTAAAAAACAAAATATGAAAAAATTTATTTTTATGTTTGCAGTACTCGTTTCAACACTTGTGCTTTCCTCTTGTACGGAAAACCAACGAGTACGTGCCTTTGGTGGTGATATGACGGTCAAACTTGAACCGGGGCAAAAATTAATGATGGCAACGTGGAAAGAGGATAATTTGTTTTATCTGACCGAGCCGATGGAAGAGGACTATGTTCCCAAAACCAAAACATTTTGTGAGCATTCATCCTATGGTGTACTCCAAACAAAGGTAAAATTTATCGAATCTCGATAGACGGATTGCTTTCAGCACTTTTAAAAAAGAGAGATTAAAATATCTCTCTTTTTTTGTTGGATCTGAGAGGGATTTTACAGATTTTTATTCTTTAACCGTATTGGTTTTTAATGCAATATTTTGAGCTTCCTTTGTTTTAGCTGAACGGGCTTGTCTCAGCTTTTGAGGTCCTATTTGATTTTCTTTGGTTCCACAATAACTTTGATACAAAAATTTCTTTCCGTCCGTATGTTCACAAATAAAACCGGTTCTATTCTTTTGTTTTTTATCTTTGCAATTTGAATTATAATTTACAGCGTCGATGAAATCCGCAAAAATAGTTTTATCCATATTTGTGTTCATAATTCTTGGTGCTTTATTTTTTGTCGGATTAGCAGGATCATAAACAAACATATGATTATTGTCCTCAAATATAACGTAGGTATGTTGTCCCTGTTCTCCATTTTTTATATGAACATAACTATTTATCAAATATGATTTAATTCCGCATTGCTGACAAAAATGTTGAGCCACGGCAGCTCTTTCCGCACACATGCAAAGCTTATTATTAACCATATGAGAAAATGGTTCTCTGTCAAAAATACAACCATCCCTTTTATCAATATTTTTTGATTCACATGGCGGCATAAGATTTTCCATAAAATGCTGCATCATTTCAAATTTTTCAGACAAAGATGATGCCTTTTTCAAATTTTCCTGTGTCTTTTTGAGATTTACTCGAAAGGAATCATTATTCCGGCAACACTCATCAAGATCAAAATTCATATCCGTAATGATAGAACCTTCTATTCCGTTTATTAATATTGGCACTTTCCCGGATTTGATGTTGTCTGCGATAACAAAATCTACATTATTATTAGCAACTATATTACAATCATATTCTGCTGTCATTTTTTTCGTCCTTTAAATCTAAAAAAACTATACCATAAAAAGCGTATAAAAACAAGACAAACAAAGAAATTCCTTTTAGATAGACTATCTCTGCCAGACCGGGCATATAGTGCAATATACGGACTAACACAACCATACCCCATACGAAAGATTAAAACGGGAAGCATTTGATAACTCAAGCTATTGTAAATCTGTTGGAAATGCTACAAGGAAAGCATACCTTAAAACCGGAAAATATAAATAACTATCTTGTGAAGGTAATATTTTATTGCCTTCACTATTTTTTTTAGTATCATTGAAAAAGAGGTCATAATGAAAAAAATAATTTTTTTTATAATTGGATTTTTCCTAATCCCTACAGCTTTGAGCTCTGCAACAGCATATCTATTTGCTCCTGAAAATTATGAAACTTATATAGGTTTTTGGGGAAGTATTTATTTGGCAGTTTATATTCTTTTTCCTCTGATTTATAGTGGAAAAATAAAGCAATTTACCAATAAATACATTTTTTATGCTCTTATATATGCTTTGCTGTTTTTTGTATTTTGCCTACTTTGGGTTTATTCCAATTAACAGTTGAGAAACTAGCCGAAAGTATCTTTATAAACTATATTGGAAAAGGAGTACAAACAATGAAATTATGGTCAAAGGAAGCCTTAGTATTAGGCGGATTATCCGGTATTTTAGAAACTCCTCTTTCTTTATTAGGGTTTGACAATCTTGCAAACATCTTTTTTATTCTGTTTATCCTTTGTATGTTAATGCTTTGTTTTAATCAAACACCTAAATTCTTATCCTATTTTATATCTCACGACCCGAAGACATCATATTACTTATGTGCTATTGGCTGGATCCCTTATTTTATGATAATAACAACAATAGTTTTCTGGGGAAGCACTTATTTCGTTTCCTATTCTGAAGAATTTATTATGCACTTTCTTTTCAGTTTAGCCTATGTAAGTTTGGGAATGGTATGTATTTCGTTGGCTGTTGCAGGTATTAGAAAAACAAAGAAATAAGTTGTCTTCTATGTCGGATAGACTTTCTTGCCCGACAGAGCACATAGTGCAATCCACGGACTATTAATTATGTCCTAACACCGAAATCAAAACAAATTGCCAAACAAAAAACAGAACAATATAAGATATAGCAATAAGCAGAGCTTTAAGCCATTTTTTGATGTTATCTGCCTTTTTGATAAAATAAGACATAATATAGGCACAGATAAAGCTCAGTGTTGCCGCATCTAAACATAGCTTATAATAAACATCTCCGGTTGTATTTAATAAAGTTGTAATTTCAGCATCTCCGATATGATTCAGATATGCAAAAAATCCTTTTACAAAGCCTAAAGGTACAACTGTCAGCAACAGTATAAAAATG
>CAYTQF010000019.1:5319-20075 GCA_964440165.1 uncultured Azospirillaceae bacterium | reverse complement strand
GAAGCAATCCCAGTGAAAACTGGTATTTGCCATACGGTAATGATGAATATAAGGAAACGAGTGGATTTTGGGTTGGTCAGCGTGGCGAATATATCAGCTGTACGGATAATGAATCTTCTTATTACGGATATAAAAGATGTTATCGCGGATATGCTATGAACACATCCGTAACAGGAAGATGCAATGATGCCGCTTCCGTTGGATACTGTGTAACCTATGGTTATGGTGATGGAAGCATGATCGGTGAGCAATTAGTTCCGATGTTAGCCGATTTGGGTTATTCCGCTTCAACTACATGTATCGTTCGAAATAAACATTATGAAGCTGTTGACGGAACAAAGTTAGGCGACGAGAGTATTGTAGATTTGCTAGTTCCCGGGTGTAATAATGGCGATGAACAAGAATGCAACCAATGCTGGTCAATCTCTAACTTAACGCAAAAAGACAATGCTTTAGTAAAAAATGCACAAGGTTTGTATACAGCTCACGGCATGTTTAAATTGAAAGTAAATTCTGCCGCAAGCAGAAAATTTTATGGTATGTTTACTTGCCCGACACTGGCATCAACCAATGGAGCGTCATTATATGACTACAAACCGATATCCGGACGAACCCAATGTTATAAATATTGTAAAATGTCAGACCTTAAACATTGTTATGCGGGTAATGTATTAGTTGATGACAGAGAGGGTTACGGCAACACGAAAATGGCTATTATTGCGGCAAGAGGAAGCTCTTTGATGCTGCATCCCTATAAAGGAACACAAAGCAGTAAAACATGGAATGAAGCTAATGACTGGGCTAAAACATATTATCCGGGAATTAGTGATAACAATGTCAGCCAAGAGATTAAAGATAAGTATAAAAACGATTCACGCTTTGGAGCCGGCAAATGGGCCTTACCAACAACATCTAATAATGACGTCGGAGATTGGAGATCAATGATGCTTCAGTCGGTTCATTGGGCGGAAGGGTTAAGCGGACCATATCTTAGCAGCGGAATTTGGCTAAATGAAGTCAGCAGCGGCAGTGATCAAGCTTATTATAGAGCGACCTATAATATCATAACAAAAAACAAAACAGACAAAGCAAATGTTGTTCCAATTATGTTTTTGACCTATTAAAGGAGGATAAGACAATGAGACCATATTTAATCAGCAGTGTATTCTCCTTAAGTTTAATCTCTTTGGCACAGGCCGCAGAATTGACCATTGAACAACAATGTCAAGCCTTAGGCTATGATACTAAAATATCCGAGTGTGAAAAGGCCGGTTCTGCAGCTCTGATTTGTCCTTTGAATGATGGTTATTCCGGTGCCGCCGGTAATGACGGCAACAATATGGCTGTTTGTATTACGGATTCATGTCGAGGTTATCCGTTGTATAAAAAAAGCGGTAAGTTTTATTATCAAGATCAAGCCGGAAATGAAGTTGAAGCTGTACCAAGCAAAGGGCAACTTACAGATCATATGGAAGGTGGTTTTGAAACGTGTGTTGCCGGTTATGGAGATAATGCCGTAACTTATTATCGGGTACCCAAGTGCAAAGGTGAAGCTTTATATAATAATTATTTCTGCGATGTCGGCTGCGATACGGAAAAGAAATATCCGTATACTTATCATCCGGGAAACACCGCCGGTGTTGTACAAAAATGTGTTACGGCGGATCAAACATATTATGGTTATTCATCATGCAATAAAGGCTGGCTTGGCGGTTGGTCGAGTTCCAGCGGTGTCGGGAAATGCAGTTTGGACGACTGTAATATGATTGATTACCCATATCCGGTTGAACCGAATGCTTATCATTACAGAGAAAACCGAGGGAAGACGGAAACCTGTAAGATTGGTGGTGCAACATATTATCGTTATAAAGAATGCACAAATGGTTTCGTTTTAAGAGGCACAAATGCAAACGGCGCTGTATGCGTGCGCAGATGCGTGGCAACCAATTGCACCAATAATCCGCTGACGTATAACTATCCGTCAAACAGTGGTACAGCCGTCATTAATGATTGGTCTTGTAAAATCGCCGACAATTGTGTGGTCGGAGATATTGTTACATATAATGATAAAGATATCGGTATTCTTCTTGCAAAAGGGTACGAGATTACTGTTAACAGTGCCAAAAAAGCAAAAACATTGATCCTCCCAATTAATTATACCACTACCGCTCCTCAATGGGCAACAGGGAACGCTCTTGCAATTGATGTTCCGCAGTTAAACAATAATGAGTACGCAACATGGGGAAAAATACAAACAATGGGTGTATGGCTGTTTAAAGAACAAAGTGCAGAAAACGGTATTACTTATAGTTACCCTGCCGTCGAACGTTGTTTTAACTATGCACCGGATACTTGCGGTCAAAACAGTTTTTGCAGTCAGCATGAATGGTATTTACCGAGTTATAATGAATTAAAGTTATTAAGTAATGATAAATATATCGTAGCGAACAGCATACCAAACCGGAATTTTATTCAAAGATATTGGTCTTCAACAGAAAACTATAACGAGGCTACAAATGCTTATAGCAATGGCGGAGTAGGCGCTGATCCACAGAAAAGAAATTATTGGTATGTTATGCCTTATCTGGCATTTTAGACGACCCGCATAAAAAAACACCGGAAAATTCCGGTGTTTTTTTTGAACGTATTGTATGGTTAGAAACCCATACCGCCGCCCATGCCGCCAGGAGCACCCATGCCGCCGGCATTGCAATGGCATTCATGTTTCGGCATTTCGGTAACCATAGCTTCTGTCGTAATCAACAAACCACCAACCGAAGCCGCATCCTGTAAAGCTGTGCGAACAACTTTGGTCGGATCAATAATACCGGCTTTAACCATATCGGTATACTCATCATTCTGAGCATTAAAACCATAATTGGTATCTTTGCTTTCCAAAAGTTTTCCGGCAACAACCGCACCGTCCAGACCTGCGTTTTCAACAATCTGACGAATTGGAGCCTGAATAGCTTTACGAATAATATCAACACCGACTTTTTGATCCTGATTAACAGGAGCCAATTTATCCAAAGCGCGAACGGCATACAACAAAGCAACACCGCCGCCGGCAACAACGCCCTCTTTAACAGCGGCGCGGGTTGCATGCAAAGCATCATCAATACGATCTTTCTTTTCTTTAACTTCAACTTCAGAAGCGCCGCCGACACGAATAACAGCAACACCGCCAGAAAGTTTAGCCAATCTTTCCTGAAGTTTTTCACGATCATAATCAGAAGTTGTTTCTTCAATTTCTTTACGAATTTGAGCAGCGCGGGCAGAAATCAATTCTTTATCGCCGATACCGTCAATAATTGTCGTATCATCTTTAGTGATCTCAACTTTCTTAGCAGAACCGAGCATATCCAAAGTGATGTTTTCAAGTTTCATACCCAGTTCTTCAGAAACAACCTGTCCGCCTGTCAAAATAGCAATATCCTGCAACATAGCTTTACGTCTGTCGCCAAATCCCGGAGCTTTAACGGCACAAACTTTCAAACCGCCGCGTAAACGGTTAACAACCAACGTAGCCAAAGCTTCGCCGTCAACATCTTCAGCAATCACAACCAATGCTCTGCCGGATTGTACAACGGCTTCCAAAACAGGAATTAAAGGCTGCAGATTAGATAATTTCTGATCATACAACAAAATAAACGGATTCTCGTATTCACAAGACATTTTTTCCGGATTTGTCATAAAGTACGGAGAAAGATAACCGCGATCAAACTGCATACCTTCAACAACATCCAGCTCTGTTTCCAAACCTTTGGCATCTTCAACGGTAATAACGCCTTCTTTACCGACTTTTTCCATTGCGCGAGCCAAATATTCACCGATTGTGCGATCGCCGTTAGCAGAAATCGTACCGACCTGAGCAATTTCTTCAGAAGTCTTAATTTCTGTAGAACGGCTCTTAACATCGGCAATAACAGCATCTACGGCCATATCAATACCGCGTTTCAAATCCATAGGATTCATGCCGGCAGCAACAGCTTTGCAACCTTCTTTGATAATAGCTTCAGCCAAAACAGTGGCTGTTGTTGTACCATCACCGGCTTTATCAGCTGTTTTCTGGGCAACTTCTTTAACCAACTGAGCGCCCATATTTTCAAACTTATCTTCCAGTTCAACTTCTTTAGCAACGGAAACACCGTCTTTTGTAATTTTCGGAGCGCCGTAAGATTTATCCAAAATAACATTACGACCTTTAGGTCCCAATGTAACTTTAACTGTTTTTGCTAAGATTTCTACACCTCTGAGCATTTTTGCTCTGGCATCGGTACCAAATTCAATATCTTTTGCTGACATATTTTTTTCCTCTGCTTAAATTAATACACTTATTCAACAATTGCCAAAATATCAGATTCTTTAACAATCAGACGGGCTTCTCCGTCAACTTTAATTTCTGTACCGGCCCATTTTCCAAACAAAACACGATCGCCTGCTTTAACAGACATCGGCAAAATTTTACCGTCCTCTGCACGAAAACCGTTTCCGACAGCCTCAACAATACCTTCGCTCGGTTTTTCTTTGGCATTATCTGGAATAATAATTCCGCCGGCCGTTTTATTAACTTCTTCCACACGTTTAACCAATACTTTATCGTGTAAAGGCACTATTTTCATATCTCACTCCTTAAAAGTTTCAGTTTTTGTATTTCTAATACGTTAGTTAGGAATTTATTCTGCCAATGTCAAGGAAATAGCCATAAAAAAATTAAAAATTTGCATAAAAAGTTTTTGACAAAATTTCATAAAAGAGTATCTTAGGCTCAATACATAATTATTAATCAAATTATTTACATATGAAAGAAGTCTTTGATTTATTGGGACGGAAACTCATTTTTACCCCGAAGGCGATAGAGCACTATTTCTATTTAGCGAAAATCCGCCGCGGCGAAGATGAGAAATTTCGTATCGACATGGATGACATCATCTATGCCAGAAACGCCGACAAACTCCACGATGCTCTGTTTGACCACAAAAATGAATACTTCCAAGAAGTACGCTTTCTGGGCAAACTGCAGATAAGGAATCTCCTCGACAAAGAATCATGCCCGAATGAATACTATACGTATTTTTTCGCACTGAGAGATGTTGTCGAAGAGCATCCGGCGTTATCAATCCCCACCAAACTCTGCAACGCGGAATCTTCACTGTTGGATTCGTTCTTAAATGGTCCGTCAGAGGGGCTTCTGGATAAGCCTATTCCTTTTTGGATGAGAGAAGCTTTACAGGCAATGCTGCTTTTTCCTGAATTTGTGTCTTACAAAGACAAAATTCAAGAATGTTGCGACTGCCTGTTCCTTTTCTGTACAACACACTGATGCTGTGTAAAAAAAACCGGAGACATAAGCTCCGGTTTTTTATTATCTTTTGTTTTTGGTAAGAATTTGAGCCATAGAACTTAAAACAAAGCTCAACACAATCAAAAATGAAATAAAGACAAAAGATATAAAGAACATCCATGCATCAGGGAATACCGACATAACCGGGCGAGCAATGTTTGAAGCCCAACCGTCCAAAGTAAAGACCTGTAACAACGTAAATAATGCATGAGATAATGTTGAAAACTCAACAAAAATTCCGCCGTATAAATAAACAGAAATAATGGCAAATACATAAAGAAATACCATAAATACGACAGTCATCGCCAAAAAGTTCGGCACAAGCAATGTCAACGTTTTAATAATCTGACGCAAATGAGAAAAACGATTAATATACTTCAAAGAACGGAATACGCGGAATGTTCTTAAAATAATAAAATAGTTGGCAAACGGAATAGATGATATTGCAATAACAACAAAATCAAAAACATTCCATCCTTTATCAAAAAAAGATTTACCGTAAGCATAAATTTTCATAATCATTTCAAAAATGAAAATAGCCATGCACAAACGATCAAGCACAAACAGCATTTTATCAAAGAAAAGAGACTTAATATCAGAGGCCATACACCCTAAAACCAAAGAATCCAAAATAATTAAAGACAGAATCAGCAAATCAAAATTCTTGCCTTCAACCAGTTTTCTAATTTTTCTCTTATCTTTCTCAACAACTCTTTTAAACATGATTTTTCTCTCCGTAATTTTCTTTAGTTTATCTCAGAAAACATAAAAAGCAACAATAATTGCCGCCGCGCTCAATGCCGGGCCGAAAGCCCCTGCCCGCTTATGACACAACAGCGCATAACCGCCAAACAAAACACAAGCCGTCAACACAACGGCAATTACACTTTCCACACCGAGCCATGCACCGATAGCCGTCAAAAGTTTAACATCCCCGCCGCCAAAAGCATTCGGTCTCTTCCAGATAATTAACAAAGCAGCAATCACAGGCAAAAAATATCCGACGACAGCCCCAAAAGCACTTTCAGCAGGAACAATCCAATGTCCCCACAAAACAGAGCTCAAAAATCCGACAACCAACAATGGAACCGTTATCATATCCGGCAACATCTGTGTTTTATAATCAATTTCGCCAAGCAATAACAACGCCCAAATAAAAAACAATTCAACCGCGATAAACCCATGCACGGAAGCCCAGCCGAATAACAGAGCCGAAAGCAATCCGAACATAACACTGCGATAATATAAAACCTGACGACGGCGCAAATACAAAGAATGACGGCGGCGAACAACGGCAGAAGCAGACTTAATCGGCCGCAGCCAAGCATAAATACCTTCAGCTAACGTCGACGGCGCAAAACGCGCATACCGCCTTGCCATATAGGGAATAAAAATTCCTAATAAAAAACCACAAAGTGCATATATCATTTTTTTACCTCTGCCCTCACTCTAAAAGCAAAAGTTTAATATCACTTTAAGATATCTCTGACAAAGGCTGAATTTCTTCTGTTATTTCCAATTCAGCATATTTAAGCTGCAATTCAACAAGCTTATGCAAAAAATAACCTTTTGACAAACGGAAGAAACGGCATAAACGAATATCCGTGTCGGCAGTAACGGCACGCTTTCCTGAAACTATTTCAGAAATACGATTGTTGCCAACTCTCAACTTATGCGCCAAATAATTATAACTGATTCCGTATTTTTCTAAAAACTCAACACGCAGCAAAATACCCATATCAATATTTGCCTTTGTCTTATAATCAATCATAAAAATTCCCCAAATATCTAATATTTATTCTAACATTTCCCGTAGTTATACGCGCTACGTGGCGCGTATAACTACTATACAAAACAAATAACAAAAGTAAAGGCAATATTTGTATTTCCAGCTCCATTTCTGAATAAAAAAACCGCAGATTTTCACCTGCGGTTTTATAAAACAATGCTTTGCTTACATCGCTTTCAGAATATACTCGCCCATTTTTTCGGCATAGAAAGACGGATTGGCAATAGCTTCTCCTTCCGCAATCTTTGCCTGATCCAGTAATAGTTTGGAAACCTCCTCAACCTTTGCTTTTTGAGCATCATCCGTTACCAGCTCGCTTAATTTAATAATCAGAGGATGATACGGATTAACCTGCAAAATGCGGCTGCTGGCAAACGCGGTCTGTTGCTGATGATTACGCATTAACCGCTCCAGATGAATACTCATCTGTCCGTTTTCAACAGCCAAGCTGACGGGGCTCTTAGTCAGTTTATCGGTTACCTCGACTTTAGCCACTTCATCTTTTAAAAGAGCTGCCATAAAATCTGTCAGCTTTTGCAAAGAACCTTCCTCCGCTTTGGCTGCATCTCGATTAATTACCAGATTTTCATCAGCTTGAGAAATGTGTTTAATTGCTTTGCCTTTATACGAAGTCAAAACCTGCGGCCAAAACTCATCAATCGGATCCGTCAGCAATAAATCCTCAATATTATTAGCGACAAAAGCCGCCAACTGAGGATTATTTACCAACGTGTTTACATCATCACCGGTAATATAATAAATAGCTTTTTGCTCAGGCTGCATCCGAGAGATATAATCATCTAAAGAAATCAGTTTACTTGTATCTTTAGAAGAAACAAACCGAGACAATGCGGCAACTTCTTCTCTGTTGGCAAAATCCTCATAAATACCTTCTTTAAATGCCGTACCGAAAGCTTGCCAAAACTTAGCATAATCCTCTGCGTTTTCAGAACGGTTTTTTAACTCCTTCAACAAACGAGAAATTGTACCTTGGCGAATTTTTGCAATCAACGGGCTCTGTTGCAGCATTTCACGAGAAATATTCAAAGGCAAATCCGCAGAATCAATAACTCCTTTTACAAAGCGCAGATAATTTGGAATCAATTCTTCAACTTTATCAGAAATAAACACTTTGTTGACATAAAGCTTTAATCCCTGTTTTTTATCCGGTTGGAACAAATCATACGGTTGATCTGTCGGAATAAACAACAAGCCCGTATATTCAATATTTCCCTCAGCCTTAAAATGCAAACGCAGCCACGGCTCATCAAAGTTTTTGGTAATATGATGATAAAATTCTTTATACTGTGTATCGGTAATTTCGGCCTTAGATTTAGCCCACAGCGCCGATCCGGTATTAACGGTTTCTTCCCCGGCTTTTCCCAAATCCAACACAATCGGATAATCAATATGATCAGAATACGTGCGGATAATCTGACGCAGATAAATACTGTCAACAAACTCCTTAGCGTCTTCTTTTAAGAACAATTTGATGGATGTTCCGTTACCTTCTTTTTCTGCCTCTTCAATCTCAAAACCGTCCACACCGTTGGATATCCATTTATAGGCTTGCGTTTCACCGGCTTTCAGTGTGGTAATCTCAACTTTTTCGGCAACCATAAACGCTGAATAAAAGCCAACACCGAACTGTCCGATTAAATCCATCGCCGAACCGTTATCTTTGACATTACGAACAAATTCAGCCGTTCCAGATTTGGCAATTGTACCCAAATGATTGATTAAATCCTCTTTATTCATACCGATACCGTTGTCGGCAATTGTTAACGTCTTATTTTCGGCGTCAGGAATAATTTTAATTTTCAACTGACCGGCTGATTTTGCAATTTCCGGATTCGTTAAAGCCACATATCTAAGCTTATCGCAAGCATCGCTGGCATTAGAAATAAGCTCACGCAAAAATATCTGACGTTCGGAATAAATAGAGTTAATCATAATATCTAATAATTTTCCGACTTCTGCCTGAAAGTTTATTTTATCACTCATAAAAAATCCTCCATAAAAACAATATGCTTATAATATGGGGTGCGAATTATCAATTCGCAAGCTTTGCGCCCGTAAAAATTTTTTTACTTGATTTTAATATGAAAAAAGGTAGATTAAGCAAGTATTTTAATATTAACTAGGAGTTTAATAATGGTTTCTGTTGTTAACGATTCTTGCATCAAATGCAAAACTTGCGCAAGCGTTTGCCCGGTAGATGCTTTTCATGAATGTGAATCTCAATTGGTTGTTGATCCGGATACATGCATTTCTTGCGGCGTTTGCATTTCTGAATGCCCGGTTGGAGCTATCTCTCCGGAAGATGAAGCTGACGCAGCTACAATCGCATTCAATGCAGAACAGGCTAAAGTATGCCCGGGTGCAAATGACTAATCGTCTGTTACCAGACAGAAACCTCTAGCCGATAAGGTTAGAGGTTTTTTTATGGTTTCATACACTAAATTCTTGATATTTAAAATCAAGTTGCTATTGTAAGGCAAATTTATTTTATATCAAAAGCAGCATATACATAACTGCGCAAAAAATAACCTGTTAGAGGAACAAAAAAACTATGAGTATGAGAAACATTGCCATTATCGCTCACGTTGACCACGGTAAAACAACCTTGGTTGACGGATTGTTAAGACAGAGCGGCACCTTCAGAGACAATCAAAAAGTTGCCGAATGCGTAATGGACAGTAATGACTTGGAACGTGAAAGAGGTATCACTATTCTCTCCAAATGCACTTCCGTAAATTGGAACGGCACACATATCAACATTGTAGACACACCGGGACACGCTGATTTCGGCGGCGAAGTTGAGCGCATTTTATCTATGGTAGACGGTGTCGTTTTATTGGTAGACTCTTCCGAAGGTCCAATGCCGCAAACAAAATTCGTATTGGGAAAAGCATTAAAAATCGGCTTAAAACCGATTGTTGTCATCAATAAGGCAGATAAAGCCGACGCTCGTGTTGACGAAGTTTTGGATGAAATTTTTGATTTGTTCGTCAGCCTCAACGCCAACGATGAACAACTGGACTTCCCTGTCTTGTATGCCTCCGGTCGCAACGGCTGGGCCGTTAAAGAAATGGACGATGAAAAGAAAGATTTAACCCCGTTGTTTGAGCTGATTTTGTCTTACGTACCGGAACCGGCTTGTGAGCCGAACGCACCCTTCCGTATGTTAGCCACAACTTTGGAAGCTGATAAGTTTATCGGACGTCTGCTAACCGGCAAAATTCAGTCAGGAACTTTACACGTTAATGACACAATCAAAGTTTTGAACGGAGATTCTCAAGAACTGGAACGTGTACGTATCAGTAAAATTTTAGCATATCGCGGTTTGGAAAGGGTTGCTCTTGAAGAAGCCCATGCCGGAGACATCATCGCCGTTGCCGGCGTTGTTAAAGGTACTGTAGCAGATACCTTGTGCGCGTTTGACGTAACCGAAGCCATGCATGCGCAGCCTATTGATCCGCCGACACTGGCCATGACATTTTCAATCAACGATTCGCCGTTAGCCGGACGCGAAGGCGACAAAGTTACCTCCCGCATGATTTGGGACAGATTATGTAAAGAAGCTGAAGGCAATATTGCCTTAAAAATTTCACGGACCGACACAACCGATTCTTTTGAAGTTGCCGGACGTGGTGAGCTCCAGCTCGGCGTCTTAATTGAAACCATGCGCCGCGAAGGTTTTGAACTCTCCATCTCCCGCCCGAAAGTTTTGATGAAAAAAGCAGAAGACGGCAGCTTGCTGGAACCTGTTGAAGAAGTTGTAATTGATGTGGATGAAGAATTTTCAGGTAGTGTTGTTGAAAAAATGGGACAAAAGAGAGCCGAACTGATTGAAATGATTCCGTCCCAAATCGGCAATAAAGTCCGCTTAATCTTTTCTGCTCCGTCCAGAGGTTTAATCGGTTACCACTCCGAATTTTTAACCGACACCCGCGGAACCGGTGTTATGAACCGTCTGTTCAAAGGCTATGAACCTTATAAAGGTGAACTTATCAGCCGCCGCAACGGTGTTTTGATTTCTGCCGAAACCGGAACAGCCATCGCTTATTCATTGTGGAAACTGCAAGACCGCGGTCCTATGTTTATTGACGCCAATGTTCCCGTATACACAGGTATGATTATCGGTGAACACACCAAATCAAACGATTTGGAAGTCAATTGCTGTAAATCAAAGCAATTAACCAACATTCGCGCTGCAGGTAAAGATGACGCGATTGATTTGATTCCGCCGCGTAAATTATCTTTGGAACAAGCATTGTCTTATATCCAAGATGATGAATTATTGGAAGTTACTCCAAAAACATTGCGCTTACGCAAACGTATTTTGGATCCGATCGCACGTAAACGCGCCAAACCGGAAATCATGGCATAAACAAAAAAGCCCTGCTTTATTTGCAGGGCTTTTTTTATATCTTATCAAAATTATCCTTCACGTTGTTTTTTCATCTTTTTCAACAACATCTGCCGTTTCAGACGACTGATACGATCAATATACAAAATACCGTCCAAATGATCCAATTCATGCTGTAAACAAACAGCTAACAAGCCATCGCCGTGAATTTCACACTCTTGACCGTTATAATCAAGATATCGAACCTTAACTTCAGCATACCGTTCAACTTCCGCACGCTGTTTAGGTACGGAAAGACAACCTTCTTCACCGCAGACAATATCTTCCGAACGCCAAATAATCTCTGGATTTACCAAAAACAACGGATTACCGGAACCGGTCTCATCATCTTGTTCAACATCAATAACAACAATTCGTTGAGAAACACCGATTTGTGGTGCTGCTAAACCGACACCGGCAGACTCATACATTGTTTCCAACATATCATCCAATAAACGGCGAATATCATCTGTAACAGCCTCAACTTTAGCCGCTTTTTGCTTAAGCACAGGTTCGGGATATTCATATAATTTCAAAACCGTCATATTAAACCTGCTTTATTCCGCATTCATCCGAACATTCTTAGCAATCTGATCCAACAGCGCATTGACCATTTTAGGCTCATACTTGGTAAAGAAAGCATACGCCAAATCCACATATTCTTTAATCAGAATTTTGACATCCACATCCAACGTATTGGTAATTTCATACACGGCGCACAAAAGCAAGGCCTGCAAAGTTCCATCCATACGCTCAAAAGACCAACCCTCGTTCAAATATAAACTGAGAGATTTCTCAAGCATCTCTTTACGTTCATGCACACCACGCACCAATGAAGTAAAATAGGAAGTATCCATTTCTTCAACAGGAATCATTTCCTCATTATTCAAACTGTCTTCGGCAATCAGATAACGTCCGACTTCTCCGTTTACAAAATCACGAATAACCTCATCAACCGGAAGCTGACCGTAAGCAATCATATATGTTGCCTGCACGGCTGCCAGACGGGCACTCGAACGCATCTTTATTTTTCCTGATACATATTTATTCATAATCCAATCCTTACCTTTAGGCATCACATTCCGGTTTTGCCATTTTATCTATTGTTTCCACAAATTCTTCAAAATCTTTAACTTCACGAAAATCCTTATATACCGAAGCAAATCGAATATACGCGATATGATCTATTTTTGAAAGCGCTTCCATCACATATTCGCCGATAATCTGAGATGGAATTTCTGTTTCTCCGGAACTCTCCAAACGACGTTGAATAGAGTTAACGACCTTTTCCACCCGCTCAATATCCACCGGACGTTTGCGTACTGAAATTAAAATGGATTTCTCCAATTTATCCCTATCAAACAAAACTCTTTCACCGTTTTTCTTTACAACAATAAGCTCACGCAACTGAATACGCTCAAATGTTGTAAAACGAGAACCACATTCCGGACACTCGCGCCGCCGACGAATAGAAGTGTTTTCATCCGCGTTACGGGAATCTTTCACCTGAGTGTCATCGCATCCGCAAAAAGGACATTTCATATTTCTTTACTTTCCATACTTCAGCAGCTCATCAGCCACTTGATAAAGTTTTGAAGAATATCTTGCTCCCTTTATAAGGACAATATCATTATTTTGCAATAATTTATTTAATAAAAAGTCCGCGACACCATCTTTATTTTCAAAATAAAAAGTTTGTACAGACGGTGGCAACTGCGCCAAAATATCTTTTGTTTCAGGACAAACGCCAATCACAATATCAACATCTGTCCGAGCAGCAACATTTCCAACATCCACATGCTGTTGTTTTGATGTTTCTCCAAGTTCTGCCATTTTGCCCAACACGGCAATTTTTCGTCCCGATTTTGCCATCTTGCCCATTGCTTTTAAAGCTAATTTCATCGCTTCCGGCTGACCGGAATAACTGTCATCAATTAACGTAACTTTTTTATTTTCAAACAAAATCTCTGAAATTTTGCCTCGTCCGGGCAAAGCACCAAAATCTTTAATATGATGAGCGGCCTCTTCAACATCAATTCCGCACAAAGCAGCAACATTCAGAGCGCACAAAGCATTATACAGATAGTGTTCGGCATCAACGGCAAGACTAAAGCGTACTGCTTTACCCAAAATATTCGCAAAATAACAACCGTTATCACCGGAAACAATTTGATTTCGTCCGAATTTATAAATTTCAGCTCCGGATTTTTCAGCATAACGATACAAAACATCCGCAAAATTTGTATCCGCATTAATCAAAGCCTGTCCGCCGGATTTTACCCCTGAGAAAATTTCCGCTTTTGCCTCCGCAATTGCCTCAAAAGAAGGAAAAAACTCAATATGCATGGGATAAACATTCGTAACAACCGCAATATCAGGCTGAACATATGAGGTCAAGCGTTCAATTTCGCCTTTGGAACTCATCCCCATTTCAATAACCGCATATTCCGCAGACATATCTATATCACACAAGCTGCGAGGAACACCGACAAAATTATTATGATTACCGCTTGTGGCATAAGTCGACGCAAAACGAGACAGTAAAAAACGAATTTCCTCTTTAGTCGTCGTTTTACCGGAACTGCCGGTCAAACCAATAACTTTTCCCTTAAATAAAGAACGATTATAAGCACCTATTTTACCGAATGCGGCTAACGTATCTTCCACAACCAATTGACGTTCTGCGGGAATATTATCCAACAGATGATCAACCACAACCATTTCTACCCCGTTTTCTAAAACCTGAGATACAAAATCATGGGCATCAAAACGTTCTCCCTTCAGAGCAATAAATAAATCGCCTTTATGCGCGATTCTGCTGTCTGTTGCAACATCATCAAAAGAGGCTTCAATAAGAGAACCCGTAAAATTTAAAATTTCCGCTAATTTTTTTGAAGTTATTGTCTGCATTTTAAGATTCCTTTTTATTAATACCCACAAAATACCGCAGAGTTATTAAAATTTTATTGAGTCTTTGCACTTAATTGAATATTATACAGCATCATAAAAGGCTCCGAGGTACCTTAATCTTCTCTTACTAAATCCTTTTTTAGAAGAGCAGATATGGGGCTTTGAGAAGCGCAAAAACTTGAGCGTACTGAAGGGTACGTGAGTTTTGAGCATTACAAAAAGCACAGAGGTGCCTTATCTTCTCTTTCTAAATCCTTTTTTAGAAGAGCAGATATGGGGCTTTGAGAAGCGCAAAAACTTGA
>CAYTQF010000019.1:0-5219 GCA_964440165.1 uncultured Azospirillaceae bacterium | reverse complement strand
GCGTACTAAAGGGTACGTGAGTTTTGAGCATCACAAAAGGCACAGAGGTGCCTTATAAAAAAGGATTTATTATGGCTGAGCCAAAATTTGTACATCTAAGAGTCCACACAGCCTACTCTCTTTCTGAGGGGGCTATTCAGGTGCCGGCGCTTATACACAAATGCCATGATAAAGGGATCGCCGCCATTGCGGTTACGGATACGGCCAATATGTTCGGCGGCAAGGCTTTTTCCAAATATGCCGGAGAAGAAGGTGTAAAACCGATTCTCGGCTGTCAATTTTATCTGCGCAATTCCGATGCGGATGATCCGCTCAAATCAAAAGGAAAAATTATTGATCCTGATAAGATTGTTTTGCTGGTCATGAACGCCGAAGGATATGCAAATATCATGAAATTGATGAAAAAAGCATATCTTGACGGACCGAATATGGAAAAACCGCAGATCAGAATTCAAGACTTTGACGGAATGTCTGAAGGTCTGATTTTATTGACAGGCGGCATAGAAGGCCCTATCGGACGATTACTTCTGAATAATAAAAAAGAAGAGGCGGAACAAACTCTCTTGGAGCTGAATAAGTATTTCGAAAACCGCTTATATATGGAAATTTCCCGTATCGGATTAGAAAACGAACAAAAAACCGAAGATACTTTTATTGATCTGGCTTACAAACACAATATTCCGCTCGTTGCCACCAATGAAGCCTTTTTCTTTGACACCGATATGTATGAAGCGCATGATGCGCTTATCTGTATTGCCGCCGGCGAATATATAGCTAACGACAATCGTAAAAAATTCTCACCCAACAATCGTCTTAAGTCCGAAGAAGAAATGTTGGATCTGTTTCAAGACTTACCGGAAGCAATCCAAAATACCGTCATCATTGCCAAACGATGCAACTATCTTTCAAAAAAGGTTCAGCCTTTATTGCCTATTTTTGAATGTCCTGACGGCAAAACTCAAGATGAATACATTACCGAAGAAGCCTACAAAGGTCTTGATGAAAGAATGAAGGCTCATGTTTACTTTGAAGGCATGACCGCAGAAGAAAAAGCAGAAATAGATAAAAAATATTATGACCGTTTGGAATATGAACTCAGTGTTATCAAAAAGATGGGATTTCCCGGATATTTTCTAATCGTGTCAGACTTTATCCGCTGGTCAAAAAACAATGGTGTTCCGGTTGGTCCGGGACGAGGTTCCGGTGCCGGTTCTATTGTAGCATGGTCTCTTAAAATTACGGATTTGGATCCGCTTAAACTTGATCTTTTGTTTGAGCGTTTTTTAAATCCGGAACGTGTAAACATGCCCGATTTTGACGTTGACTTTTGTCAGGAAAACCGTTTCAAAACCATTGAATACGTACAAAATAAATACGGTTTCGATCATGTGGCTCAAATTATTACCTATGGTAAATTACAGGCCAAAAACGTTATTCGTGATGTGGCTCGCGTTATGCAAATGCCTTATGCGCAAGCCGATCGCCTCAGCAAAATGATTCCGCCCGGCGTTCAAGGCAAAAACCCGACACTGAAAGAATCTTTAGAACAAGTTCCCGAACTGGAAGAACTGCGCCAAAACGATCCGCAAATCAACAAACTTTTTGATATCGGCATGAAGCTGGAAGGCTTATATCGTCAATCCGGCGTGCATGCCGCCGGTGTGGTTATCGGCGACCGTCCGTTAGATCAACTTGTTCCGCTTTATAAAGATCCTAAAGCAGATATGCCCGTAACCCAATATGACATGAAGTATGTTGAAGAAACCGGATTAATTAAATTTGACTTTTTGGGATTAAAAACACTAACCGTCATTCAAAAGGCAGTCGATTGGATAAAAAAAACACGCGGTATAGACTTGGATATTGATTCCGTACCTCTTGACGATAAAGCAACTTACGAACTTTTACAACGTGGCGATACCGCAGCCGTATTTCAATTTGAATCAGCCGGCATGAAAGATGTTCATAAGCAAATTAAACCGGACCGTTTCGAAGATCTTATCGCTATCGTGTCATTATACCGTCCGGGACCAATGGACAACATCCCGAGTTACATTAAGCGCAAACACGGAGAAGAAGAAATTACCTATCTGCATCCGATGCTGGAACCGATTATTAAAGAAACCTACGGTATTATGATTTACCAAGAGCAGGTTATGAACATTGCTCGAGCATTAGGCGGTTACACCATGGGCGGCGCCGATAAGCTGCGTAAAGTTATGGGTAAAAAAATGCGCGATGAGATTCCGAAACAACGTAAAATGTTCACGGAAGGAGCCATTAAAAACGGCATCGAACAAGCAACGGCTGAAGCTATTTTTGACCAGATGGAAAAATTTGCATCTTACGGCTTTAATAAATCTCACGCAGCCGCCTACTCTTTAATTTCATACAGAACCGCGTACCTGAAAGCACATTATCCTGTAGAATTCATGTGTGCCGTTATGTCTCTTGATATTACCAACACAGACAAACTGCTCTTTTTTAAAGAAGAATGCAAAAATATTGGATTTAATGTCTTAAAACCGGATATTAACAAATCCGGAGCCGACTTCTGCGTAGAAAACGGAAATATTCGTTATGCGTTAGGCGCCATCAAAGGTGTCGGCACAGCCAATATGCAAGCCATTATTGAAGAGCGGGACGCTCACGGCCCCTACAAAAGCCTGTCAGATTTCATCCACCGCACCGACAGCAAACAAATTAACCGCCGTCAATTGGAACAGCTTGTAAAAGCCGGTGCATTTGACTGTCTGGAAACTAACCGCGGCCGGATTTTTGCCAATATAGAAACCATCATGCAACATATCTCCAGCGATACGGCCATGAAAAACAGTTCACAAACATCCCTGTTTGGTGAAGAAGAATTACAAGCGGAAGTACGGCTGGCAGAAAAACCTGATTGGCCGGAGTTAGAAAAACTCAGAATAGAAGCCGAAGCTATTGGTTTTTATTTATCGGCACATCCTCTCGACAGTTATAAAAAAGGTATCGAAAAATTGGGTGTTAAAACAGCCGTTGAAGCCTTTTCCAATATAAAAACCGGAGATAATATTTGTGCCAAGCTGGCCGGTTGCGTTAATGCCGTGCAAAAACGCATCAGTAAAAACGGAAACAAATACGCATTCGTGGAATTTTCGGATACAACCAGTAAATTTGAAGGAATGTTGTTCTCCGAGGGTTTAAATAAGTATGAAAACATCTTAAATTCCGGTATACCGGTACTCGTAAACCTGACAATCGACAAACAAACGGAAGAAAGTTCTCCCCGCTGTCTGATTAACAGAGTTGAAACACTTGATAAAGCAATTGCAGACAGTGCTGACGGATTGGAAATTCAGGTTAATGATATCAGCGCCATTGCGCCGTTAAAAGAGGTTCTGAACACAGACCAAAACGGCAAAAATAAAATCTACATCATCCCGGAAAATAAAGAATGGGATGTAAGAATACAGCTTTCCGGAGGCTTTGCCTTTGCCGATCAAGACTTTTTGAGCCGCATTCGCAGCATTCCGGGAGTAACGACCATTAAGGAGATATAAAAATGGGCAGAAAAAAAACTATACAACCGACACCAGCGCCTTCTTTTCCGTTTTTTTCGGATAACACGGGAAAAGTACCCTTGTTAAAGATAACGCTTCAACCATTCAATTTGTTTTTTGATAACATTAAAATGTTGCTTAAAGTAAGTTGGGTTTATCTGCTGGCTTTGCTGATATGCTCCATGGGATTAGGGCGCGGAATATCCTGCTCTGTAGAACAAGCGGTCGATATCCGTTCTGCCGTGTATTGCAGTGAAAACGTCTATGTTTTCTTTACCGATTTAATATTAAGAAGCCTCATTCTGTTTCTATTTTGCATAAAATGGTACCAGATAGGATTACAAAAAACACCTTACAGCATTAAACAGTTGTTTGTTTTTAACTCTTGCAATGCCATTGCCATCGGATTTATGGTTTTATTTATTATCATCAATATGAGTCCGGTGCTGGGCATGGGTTTATTATATGCCCGCCAAGTTACGCCTGATTGGAAATTGGAATTGGTATACTTTACCTCTGTAGCATGGATATTCTTACTGCCTTTGTTGGTAATTCGTTTTTATTCCGTCATTGCATTTGCACTTTCTTGTGAAAAGATTCCGTCATTATCCACAATCTGGAATAAGACCAAAAACAATATGCTCCGCTTGCTCATCAGTTTCTGTTTACTGATATTCCTTGCATTATTCCTCTTTTTGCAATACTATGGGCAATTGATGTCATATACTGAAAATACATACTATACCGCATTCAGTGCCGAAATTATCTACGACATTCTGGTTTTGTTTTTCAGCAGTTTATTTATTAACTACTGCTATACGCAGAAAGAACTTTTCTTTGGAGAAAATAACAATGGACGCTAATATCGTAAAACTTCCCGTAATGGAAACCGTACGCCGCAGCTTTATGTATGTCATAAAGAACTTTCGTGCATTTTTGCAAATAATATCCATATTCAGCTTAATCGTCGTATATGAACTGGCAACAGGATTTCCTTCTTTATGTTCTGTCAGCGACAGTTACTGTCAGTATTCCGGATTTTCAACCCTTTCAACGGTTTTATTCTACTTGGCTTCGATAATTCTTGCTGTTTCCCTGACAAGAAACATTATCTTAAAACAAGAATACAAATGGTTTCATTTATATGTTGGAAAAAGAGATGTCATCTATATGCTTTATAATCTTCTGATAGCTGTAATGATTATCATTCCGACAATATTAATGACGATCATCGCTCAAACAAATAAAGTTTCATCTCAGTGGCTGGCAATAACAATGAACGTCATCATTGTTTTAACGCCGTTGATTCTATCCATGATTTGTCTCAAGCTGTATCTTGTTTTTCCGGCTACGGCTATTGATGACAAAGATATGACTTTAGCTAAATCTTTTGCTGTTACTAAAGGCAATATCTTCCGTATTTTTATCGGACAATGCTTATTATTCGTACCGACCCTGGTATTATTGTCTGCTCTTTATTATAGTTACAGAGCGGCAGACTGGGGCTTTATCGGAAACATGTTTTTTGTAGCTTTTGCCTTGTTTGTATCTTTGTTGTATACAGCTTTTAAGAGCTCATATTACAGTCATATGTATCAATACTTTTTGTACTTTAACAAAAAATAAAAAACAAAAAAATCCCCGCATTTTGCGGGGATTTTTCTTATAACATTTCAA
>CAYTQF010000018.1:0-20901 GCA_964440165.1 uncultured Azospirillaceae bacterium | reverse complement strand
CGAGGCTCACAACAAAAAGCTGCGCGAAGAAGCCGACAAGCTCTCTGAATCCCTCAAAGGATTCTCTGCTGTTTTGATTCGTCAGGCTGCTGAAACCGGTCAGTTGTATGGTTCTGTTACCATTCGTGATATTGCCGGTGCTATCAAAGCCGCAGGTTTTGAAGTTGAACGCCGTTGCGTTTTCTTAGAGAAACCAATTAAGGATTTGGGTATTTATGAAGTTAAATTGAACCTGCATCCTGAAATCTCTCAGACTGTTTTGGTTAATGTTGCCAGAACAGATGATGAAGCTCGCAGACAGGCTAAAGAAGCAAGCTCTTCTGAAAACTAATAAAATAGATTACTTATTTTAGTGGTTTTATCAAAAAAACAGCTCTCAGAAATGAGGGCTGTTTTTTTGTGGTAAGATTAGGTAAAATAAAAACACCCTTTTGAAAAAATCAAAAGGGTGTTGAGGTAATTATTTTACTTTGACTGTTATTTCTTCATTGTCGATAATTGCATTACCACCGACGGGAAGCGTTAATAACGGTGTTGAATGGCCAAAATCAATGTTGGCAATAATTGGCATGTTTGCTAATTCAACTTTATTTTTGATGATAAATTCTAATTGTTCTCGACTGACTTTTGAGCCTTTTTGAAAGCGTCCGATCAGTAAGCCTTTTACGTTTTTAAAATCCGGTTGATATAATAAAGCCTGCAGATTTCGTTCAAAGTCGAGAATGTCAGAGCCTTCAGTGTCTTCAATAAATAAAATGGTATTTTCTGAAAATGCCGGTCGATACGGAGAGCCCAGTAATAAGTTGAATGTTCCCAAATTACCGCCAATCAGGGTTCCTTTTGCTTGTCCTTTATTAACGATCCAATAGCCGTCATTTTTTATAAAAGTGCGATTTTCCTGATCCAAAAACCATAAATCATCACTCCATTCTTTTGAGGAATGCAACTTATTATTACGGGATCCTGTCAGCATAATTTGCAGATTTTCGAGTGTATATTCACAACCTTTTTTCATTCCCAGAGAGCTAAAATGCGGTCCGGAAAAGGTAATGAGTCCGGTTTTGGCATAAATAGCATTTAGTAATGCTGTAATATCTGAAAAACCGCAGAAAAATTTCGGATTGTTTTTAATCAGTTCATAATCCAAATATGGCAATAATTGGTTGGAGTTAGCTCCTCCTATGATTGTAAATATAGCTTTAACGTTATGGTCAAGAAAAGCGTCATGAATATCTGAGACTCTTTTGGCTATGGTGGTAGATCCTGTCATATCCCAGTTTTCATCTACGGCGTTTTGGGCAAAAGTTACCTTGAAGCCCATCTGTTCTAAGCGTTGTTGTGCAATTTTTCTTGTATCCTGACCGATGATCTTTGTTCCGCGAGAGGGAGCGATAATACGAATCTCATCGCCTTCCGTTAAGAGGGCGGGAATAATTTTTTGCATAGCAATATTCTCCTTATTTTATTGTTTTTTGGCGAGTTTATCCGAAGAATTTTTTTCAGCAAACAAGTTTTGATAATTTGTTTTTATACTGGCGATTTGTTTTTTAAAGTTTGCCAAGTCTCTTCCTGCCAAATCGTTTCCGGCAGCGGCTTTAACGGTTAATGGATTAACGCGTTTACCGTTTTGGACAACTTCGTAATGTAAATGAGGTCCGGTTGAACGGCCTGTGCTGCCAACATATCCGATAATTTGTCCTTGAGTAACATGAACTCCCGGGCGAATACCTCTGGCAATAGATTTCATATGTCCATAAGCTGTGGCATATTCTGAGTTATGACGAATCTTTACATAGTTTCCATAACCGCCGTTATATTTGGCAACAAGTACAGTACCATCACCGCCTGCATAAATAGGGGTTCCTGCCGGAGCGGCATAGTCAACGCCCCAATGGATTCTCCAATTTCTTAAAATCGGATGACGGCGTTTACCGAAGGGTGATGAAATACGAGCCGCTTGAAAAGCTAAAGGTTTTCTGTGCAGCGTTTTTCTCATAGCTAAGCCTTTTTCATTATAGTAATCGACATTGCCTTGAGAATCTTTAAAACGATAAAGTTCAATTTTGTTTTTTCTTAAGTGAAGAGCGGCGTATAATATATTTCCGGTACGAACGACATCGCCTTTAGGTGTTTTTTGGCGTTCATAAATAATTTTGAAGGTATCACCGTTATGAATATCACGGCGGAAATCTACGGATTTGCTGAAAATGTTGCTGAAGTTGGCAATAACTTTCCCGGATACACCGTTGTTTCGCATTGATACGGAAAGGGCTCCGTTAATTGTACCGCTGATGCTGTCAACTTCACTGATTAATTCATCTTGTTCTTTGGTAACGGTATATTCATTGTTTTCGTTTTTTTCAATAATAATGCGAACATCACTGCTCTCCGGAATAACAATGCTTTCCAAAGATATAAAATGAGAATCTTCAGAATCGATGAGCACGGTTGTTGAAATCTTTTGTCCGGCACGCAGATTTCTCACATCGTATACTGGTTTCATTTGAGAAAAAATGCGATTAGCGGTTTCTCTATCCAATCCCATACGGGTAAACAGGCTGATAATTGTATCTCCTTTTTGTACGGAGAACTCTTTTTCTACCATTTTACTGAATTTTTTGTTTACCATATCAAACAATGATTTAACATTATCCAATGTATTTTCCGGATATACGGCATTATAATGCTCATCATTCAGCGCATTTTCCAGCATCATATAATTGATTGTATCAGATTTGGTAATAGATGCGTTTACATCATTATTGTTTGCCAGAGAAAGAATAAATGCCACAAAAATAGCACAGACATAACCAATCGTCATAACTTTATTTTTGTTACGACTATTTATTTTTACCGGAATGCGGCAGGCACAACTGTTATAAAGCCTAGATAAAAATCCGGTTTTTATCTGATTTTCATTATTGTAATTCATTTATTTTCCATATAAACAGCAATATCGGCTGGAGTATATTTTATCCTATGGTAAATACCAATACTTTTCTGCTTTTAATGTGCATAAATAAGTATATGTGAAAAAAATTAAAAAAATCATAAAAAAGTTCTTGCTTTTATTTTTTTTGTTCTATATAAGAGAAAACGAACATGATGGGGGTGTAGCTCAGTTGGTTAGAGCGCCTGCCTGTCACGCAGGAGGTCGCGAGTTCGAGCCTCGTCACTCCCGCCATCATAACCCGCTATATGCGGGTTTTTTCATATCATATCGCAAAAGGAAGCAATATGTTTATCTCAGATGCAAAATCAATATTGAAAAAAATTTTGTTATGGTTTATCGGCTCTCCGGTGCGTAGTGTGTTTATTGTTTTGCTTTTGTATTTTGCTATCATAGTTTGGCTTTTTGATGGATTGGCTGATAAGTTGTTTCTGGTAGGCGTTTTTGTCTTATGGTTATTTTGGTTTTTTGCCAAGAATATGATAAAAGTTTTATTGTTTTTGGTTATTTTAGGTGCTGCCGGACACGCGTATTATCAATATTCACATCGAGAGCAGATTCAATGTGAAGAATCCGGAGGGGTTTGGAATAAGAAAACAAAAACCTGCGATGAAAAGAGCCTTATTCGCGTATGGCTTGAAAAAGCATGGCAATATTATAAAGAGCTGTAGTTTATGCATGATATTTGGAATCCGTGGCATGGCTGTTTAAAGAAAAGCGAAGGTTGTGAAAACTGTTATATGTATTTTCTGGATAAACAGAGAAATGCTGATGGCAGTAAGATTTATAAAGTTAAAAATAATTTTGATTATCCTTTGCAACGAGATAAAAACGGTTGCTATAAAATAAGAAGCGGTGAGCAGTTACGTGTTTGCATGACTTCTGATTTTTTCTTAAAAGAAGCGGATGAATGGCGTCGTGATGCTTGGGAAATTATGCGTAAGCGTTCGGATGTGGTATTTTTTTTGCTGACTAAACGTCCGGAACGTGTTGTTGAAACTCTGCCTGCCGATTGGAATGATGGTTGGGAAAATGTGTTTTTTAATGTTACTTGTGAAAATCAAAAACGAGCTGATGAACGAATCCCTATAATGTTGGATTTGCCTTTTAAGCATAAAGGGATTTTAGTTGCGCCTTTTATTGGAGCGGTTAGTATTAAAAATTATATAAACTCCGGACAGATAGAGCAGGTTATTGCCGGTGGTGAAAACTATGACGGTGCTCGTCCTTTGGAATATTTATGGGTTAAACAGCTTTATGATGAGTGCGTTACGGCGAATATTAAATTCTGTTTTATGGAAACCGGAACAAATTTTGTAAAGGATGGTAAAACATATCATATGCCGAGTAAACAGTTGCAAAGCGTGATGGCTTATAAATCCGGTTTGCAGTTTGAGGGACGTAAAATTGATTTTAAATTAACTTCCGGAGAGCAGAGCGGTTTGTTTTTTGAAGATAATAATTATAAAAAATTCTTCGGTGAACGTTGTAAAACATGCGGCAGCCGTTTAATCTGCAATGGTTGTTCTAAGTGTGGAATGTGCTGAGATTGGTTTTTATTTGAAAAAAATAGATTTTTAATCTTTTGTTGTTTATATTAATAACAGAGGAGTATGGATATGAATCAATATTCAAAGCAGTTTGCTATTATTCGTAAATTAAAATCTTTGGTGAAACGTACCGGAAGAGCTATGCGTCGTCGCCGTTTGAGCGATATTTCCGAAGATATTGCACGTAAAATCCAACGTTCAGCATATGATCTGAGTCATAATCCCAAACAAGATACTTATACCCCGCCTTATATGGAGATTGTCAGTCAATTACAAGTTCGTGATGCACATATTTTTAGAGCTGCCGTTTTTAATTTAATTGAGATAGCACGACAACAGGCAAAGTATCGGGATGATATTGTCAAAATTTTAAATAAACAATTGAAAGAAGAGCGGCTTGCTTCAGAAGATAAAGAATATGTGCAGCAAAAATTGAATACCTTATAAAAAATCCCCCGATTAAAATATCGGCGGATTTTTGCTTATGTTATTATTTGCGCCAGTTGTAAGTTTTTTCCCTTATTGTCTGGAATAGAATGTACAATAAAGGAATAACCAAAAGACCGCCGGCTGTACCCAATAACATACCGTAAAATACCGGTACGCCGATTGCAATACGGCTGGAAGCGCCTGCACCTGTCGCTACAATCATCGGGAATACACCCAGAATAAATGTAAAGGCTGTCATTAATACGGCGCGGAAACGTTCTTTAGTTCCGGTCATAGCCGCAGCAATGATGCTGGATCCGTTTTCTCTTTCTTCTTTAGAGAATTCGACAATCAGAATAGCATTTTTAGCAGCCAAACCTACTAAAAGAATTAAGCCTAATTGAGCGTAAATGCTCAGAGGCAATTCTGTCATAAACAATCCGCATAATGCGCCTGCCATGGCTACCGTAACAGAGGTTAATACAGGTAATGGTGTTGACCAGCTTTCATATTGCGCAACCAAGAATAAGTATGCAAACACAACTGCCAGCATAATCAAGTAACCGATTTGTCCCTGATTGGCTTTCTCTTGATAGCTCATGCTTGACCATTCATAAGTAAAGCCTTTGGGCAATTTTGCAGATATGTTTTCCAGTGCATCCATTGCTTGTCCTGTACTGACTGCACCGCTTTGTACAGCTGTAATGTTGGCGCTCGGATACTGGTTATAACGGGTAACAACACGTGGTGATAATACTTTGCGTAAGTTAATCATCGGTTTTAGCGGAACCATTTGTCCCAGTTGGTTTCTCACGTGTAAATCATTGATGCTCTCAATATCTTTACGGAAATTCCAGTCAGACTGAATCATAACTTTGTTAACCTGTGTTCCGAAGTTAACATCGTTGATGTAGCTGGAACCCAGATAACTTTGTAATACGGCAAAAATACTTCCTACGGCAACTTTCATTGATTCAGCTTTGGTTCTGTCAATATCTATATAGATATTTGGAGTTTGTGCCGTATAGGTTGTGTATGCATAGTTGATTTCCGGCGCTGCGTTAATCATACCGAGAGCTGCATTTAAGGCTGTTTCAATTTTTTTCGGATCATCTGTATCTACAGATTGTAAACGATAATCCATACCGCCGCTCATACCCAGTCCCATAATAGCCGGAGGTTCAAACATTTGAACGTCTGCTTCCGGCATGTTGCCGATTTTTGCGCGCAAACGATTCATGATGTTTGTGGAATACAGTTCTTTGGAACTTCTTTTATTCCACGGTTGAAGGGTAATAATGGCCATACCGACGTTTTCACCGGAACCGCCGATCATAGATGTTCCGACAACGCCCAAAACATTAGCGACGCCAGGTTCATTTTTGATTATCGGGTAAATCTTTTCAAAGAATTTTTGGGTTCTTTCACGAGAAGCTCCTTCAGGCAATTGAATATTGCTCATAATCACGCCTTGATCTTCGCCCGGAATAAATGATGTATGGCTGATTTTTAAGAAAGCAATATTTAATAAAACCAACAATACTAAAAAGAGGGCAATCACACTGACTTTTCTACCGATCATTCCGACCAAAGCAACGTAACTGTTGCGAGATTTGTTTAATACGGCATTAAACCAGAAAAGCGGACCTGATGTTATGGCATCTAACGGACGCAGTAAGGTTGCGCATAATGCCGGAGACAAAGTTAATGCGTTGATGGATGAAAAGGCCACAGATGTGGAGATCGCCACAGCGAATTGTTGGTAGATCTTACCGGTAATGCCTCCAATAAATCCGATAGGCACAAAGATTGCCAATAATACCAAAGTCGTTGCTACAATAGCGCCGGATACTTGTTCCATAGCTTTTATGGAGGCATCTTTAGGTGATAAATTTTCTTCTTTCATCAAGTATAAAACGCGTTCAACAACCACAATGGCGTCGTCAACCACCAAACCGATAGCTAAAACCAAGCCAAACAGTGTTAACATGTTTAAGCTATAGTCTAATGCTAGCATAACGGCAAATGTCGCAAACAGAGATACAGGAATGGTTAATGATGGTATTAATGTGGAGCGCCAATCCTGAAGAAAGACATAACAGACGATAATTACCAACGCAAATGTTAAAACTAAAGTAAAGATAACTTCTTCAATAGACGCACGAATATATTCGGTAGAATCGTATCCGATAATATATGTAACATCTTCAGGGAAGGATTGGGATAAACGTTCCATTTCTTTTTTGACGTTTTCCATGGTGTCCAAAGCATTAGCCCCGGATAACAGGTTTAAGGCTAAAGATACACTCGGACTTCCGTTAAATTTTGCGTCATTATTATAGCTTTCAAGGCCTATTTCGACTCTGGCAACATCTTTTAAACGAACCAAGCCGCCTTGTTCTGCCGTACGGACAATGATATTTTCAAATTCTTCTTTGGTATTTACGCGACCTTGTGTTTGCAGCGTATAAACCATTTGTTGAGTTCCGTCTCCCGGCATGGCACCGACTTTACCCAAAGAGGGTTGATAGTTTTGGCTTTCAATTGCGGCTGCAATTGTTTCAACGGGAAGGTTCAAGGCCGTAATTTTATCTGCATCAAGCCAAACGCGCATACTTAATCTGGCGGAGTATACGTTAACTTCACCAACACCTTTAACTCGACCCAGCGGGTTTTTAATGTTGTTCTGAACGTAGTTACTCAAGTCTTGAGATGAATAAGTATTATTGGGAGAGCCGATGCTGACAAATCCTAAAATATTGGAAGAGCGGCTTTTTACGGTTAAACCCTGTCTGGTAACTTCTGTCGGCAACTTTGACTGAGCTTGCTGGATACGGTTTTGCACCTTAACTTGCGCCATGTCCGAATCCATACCGACTTTAAATGTTACCGTCAGAGAGTAACGAGAATCTTCAGAAGAAGATTCCATATAAAGCATATTTTCGATACCGTTGATTTCTTCTTCCAGAGGAATACCGATGGTTTTTGCGATTACTTCTGCGCTGGCACCGGGGTAGGAGGCAGATACAACGACCTGTGGCGGTGTAATCTCTGGATATAAAGCAATCGGGAGTGAGAACACGGAAATAATACCGGCAATCGTCAATACCAGCGAAATTACAATAGCAAAACGCGGGCGTTCAATAAAAAATCTTGAAAACATAGATTACTTTACCTCCGGAGCAATGGAATCAGCTTTAACTTTTTGACCGTTTTTAACTTTTTGCAAACCTTGAATGACAATATCTTCGCCGGCTTTCAAACCTGTGTTAACAATTTGTTTTTCACCCAAGGTATCTCCTAATTCTACGCGCCGCTGTTCGGCAATACCCTCAGCATTAACAACGACAACGTAGTTTCCATGCGCGTCTTGAGAAATAGCTGCTTGCGGAATAATATTTTTCATGTTTGGTTTTTCTTCACCGATAACAACTTGAATATAGTTACCCGGCATCAGGTATCCTTTATCATTTTCATATTCGTCATAAATAGCGATGGTTGCCGTTTCTGTTTGGATTTCATTATCCGTAAAACGGGATTTAGGTTGTATATCCAATACATCGCCGTTTGGTAAAATCAACTCGCTTTTCAGATAGGCTTCCGGGTTTTCGGAATCCATGTGTTTGCGCATTTTTATCAATTCTTTATCGCTGATTGAGAAAGCGACGCGAATTGGATTGATTTGTACAATTCTGGCGAGAATTTCAGAAGAAGAGTTTACATAGTTTCCTTCTGTAGCCAATGCCTTGCCGATATAGCCGCTGACCGGTGCTTTGATGGTTGTGTAATCGACATTGATTTTTGCCAAATCCAGATTTGCTTGAGCTTGTTTTACGGCGGCTTTGGCTTGAGCCAAGTTATTTCTGGCGTCATCTAATCTGGCTTCAGACGCAAATTTTTGTTTGTTTAGGGAAGCTTGACGTTTGTAATCTTTTTCTACGGCTACTAAATTTGCTTCTGCTTTGGCTAAATCAGCTTCAGCAAGCTTCAGATTGGCAAGATAACGTTGCTGTTCAATAATAAACAAGATATCTCCTTCTTGAACAAAGCTTCCTTCTTTAAATAGGACTTTTTCAACGTAACCGGTAATTTGCGGACGTAAGTCAACACTTTTGATGGCTTCGACATGTCCGATGTAACTTTTTTTCGGAGCGATATTTTGCTGGGTAACTTTGGTGGTTAGGACATATGGTTCTCCGGCTCCCATACCCATCATCATCGGGTTTTGAGGCGTTAGTCGAGCTTTAAGATACCAACCGGCGGCACCACAGCATAAAAAGATGGCTAAATTTTTTATGATTGATCTTTTTCTTATTACCAGCATATTTAATCCTTTCGGCTCAAAAGAGCATCTGTTATCAAGTCAAAACTATAACGGACAGCCTCAACGGTACTGCCTTCGAGATCTTTTCCTATTTTTCTGTATAATAGGCCGTTCCACATGGCGAGAATAGTACTCGTTGCGGAAGGAATGTCAATAGAAGAGGAAATTTGTTTGTTTTGTTGTGCATTTATCAGAACGTTTTCAATAATACTTTGCGGACGTTTTCTGAATTCGGCGATAGTGTCGCTGAAAGCATTAACCAAGCCGATTGACCATTCCATCTGATAAAACATAAAAAATAAAAATTTTCGGAAGTTGGCATCATTATCAACCATTTCTGCTATTGTCATAAAATATTTTTTTAAATCTGAAAACGTTTTTACTTCCGGAATGCGTGTGCTGAGAAACTTTTCTTTTGTTTGAAAATCTTCCAGCATAAGAGCTTTTAAAATATCAGGTTTATTGCGAAAATACCAATAAATCGCTCCTTTTGTTAAGCCGATACTTTTTGCGATATCGTCAAAAGTTGTGCGAGTATAGCCTTTTTCACAAAACATATTCAAAGCGGCTTGCAAAATATCTTTTCGGGTTTGCTCTGCTTCTTCTTTTGTTTTTCTTACCATTGGAGATGTCCTCTATACATACATTCTTGTAGGTATGTATAATATTTTTCTTTTTGACGCAAGTCTTTTATTGCTTTTTTTCAAGAGAATTTTATCGGCAAGGAGCAAATAAATCTAGCTTATCATCATAATAAGGGCTGTAAGGTGCAACTAATCCCAGTAATGTGTGGAATATGTTGTCATGTGAAAAATCTGTGTCTTTTTTACGACATAAAGAAGATAAATTGTATGCTTCCGGCTGCGGCATCCACACTAACATGGGAACTTCTTTTTGTTCTTTGGGCGCATCTGCATATGGGGTTGCATGCAGATAAACACCGTTTTCACCCAGAGATTCTCCATGATCGGAAGTATAAATCAACATGAGATTATATTTGTCTTGCAGGGTTTGCATCATCTTTATTGTTTCGGCAATAAAATCGGAGACGGCAATGACGGTATTGTCATAAACATTGCGCAGTTCTTCTTCGGAGCATTCCCATAAGCTGTTTTTTGTGCAGATTGGTGTGTAGCGTTCGTGTTGTTTTTTATAATGTTCATGATAAGACGGACCATGGCTGCCCCGTGTGTGTAAAACAACCAAACGATTGCTTTTGTTATCAGCCAGTTTTTTTGGTAAGTTCTGCAATAAGATATCATCTGTACAAGTTGATTGTTCACATGGTTCTTCATATATAACCCTGTTGCACACGTCTTTGCATCCGCCGTCATTATCGCGCCAAAGAATGCGATATCCGGCACGGCTGAATATATCTAAAATGTTTTGTGTATATTGTTCCGATCCTCTTTTATATTGTAATCTGGAATCTTTTGAAAAAATACATGGAACGGCTATGGATGTTGATGTTCCGCAAGTCAGAGTGTTTGGATAGTAGCTTATGTTTTGCATATACGGTGTTAAAGGTTCGTTAGTCGGACGTTCATAACCGTTAAGTGAAAAATTTGCGGCTCGCGTTGTTTCTCCGAGAATAAAAACAATCAGATTCGGTTTGTTTTGTATGGCAAGCGGAGAGATATCTTCGCTGATACTTTGCATAGGCGGAAGGGGTTTGGATTTTATTCTTAATGTTGAAATCAGGGCATCTATGTAGTTAATCGGAGGCAGATAATTTTTGAGATGTCTGTAATTAATGGCGAAAATGGTGCTTTCATTCGGAGTTGCCGCAGCTAACACAATACATAAGCCAAGACTTCCAAGTATTGTTGCAACCTGTTGTTTGAACGGCGTCTTTTTTATTGCGGGTAAACAAAATATCACCGTAGGTAATATTCCGAATAAGATTACAAAAATAATCATGTTGGTATTGAGCAGCTCAAAAGCTTCACTACGGTTTGTCTGTAACAGATTGGAGAACATGATTTTGTCTATTGCGGCGTGATAAGTAAATGTAAAATATGATGCGGTTGCGTTTAATAACAGCAGAACGGATGCGATTATTTTGTAAAAACGATTGGCGAATACGATGCTGAACAGGATGAAAAATAACGTCCACACGTAGATGAATTCAATTATCATAAACCATGAAGGTAAAGCATAAATTTTGCTTTGACTGAAGAATACCGCACCATATAATGCCGTATTTAAAAAGCTGTAAACAAGGTTATAAATCAAGGAGGTTGTTGAGATTTTTATCATAAAAATAAATCTCCTTGTGTATGAGAGTCCAATATAGCAAAGGCCTCTTTTACCAAAGGAATAGAAATAGCTCTTTTGCGTACTAAGGAGATATTGTCAATCTCTTCTACCAGTCGGCTGCAATAAGAAAAAGAGCGCTGCATGTTATTTAGCATATAAGTAATGATTTCTTGAGAGACCAGAAGTTGTCGATCTCCAAATAATTTAACAATTAAAGCGGACAGCATTTCATCATCCGGTTCTCCGATGGCAATAGCCGGAATAATATTAAGTCGGGAACGTAAATCCGGAAGTCGGACATTCAGGCGAGCAGGCGCCTGATGAGATGTAAAAAGTATAAAACCTCCTTCATTGCGGTATAAATTGTACAAATGAAACATTGCTTCGTTATCAATATTTTCGTTGAGGTTTTCAACAATCAGACATTTGTGTTCGGCAAATAAGCGGTGAGGCATATCTAAGGTTATTTGAGAGGCATTAATATATGGAATTTTATATGGATAATGTGTTGCAACGGATACTTTGTCTGAAAATATTTGGCTCAGATGTGTTTTACCGCAACCGGCTGGTCCGTACAAGCAAACCGCAAAAAAAGGCCACTGCGGCCAAGCGTCAATCATTCGGACAGCTTCAAAATTGCAACCGGCTACCATAAAATCGTCGCGTCCTAAATAAGGATGCGGGTTGAATTTAAAAGCTATTTGAGATGTTTGATTCATCTTAGGCCTGTTTTTTATTTAAAATATTAAATACTTTCTGAGTTAAATCGCCTAAGCTGAACGGTTTTGCCATAAATTCAAAATTATCGGAAGCAGACAGTTCTCTGCGTGCGATTTCTTCAGAATAGCCGGATGCCAGCAGTATTTTGATGTTTGGTATTTTTTTATGGACGATGCCGGCAAGTTCTGCTCCGCTCATGCCCGGCATAACCATATCTGTTACCAATAAATCAAAGTTAGTATCCGTCTCCAGCTTTTCTAACGCATTTTCTGCCGAATTGCAACCGATAACATCATAACCTTTTTTCTTCAAGGCTCGTACGGCGAATGTTCGTACCGAATCTTCATCTTCAACAAATAAAATTCTGATGTCTTGTCCGGTCGTTGTGTTGGTGTTTCCTCTATCAATGGCGGAAACGTTCAGACCGAAAATCAATTTTTGATTCATATTGACGGGCGAGGTCGATTTTTCTTGAACCGTTAATATCGGAGAACCGTCTTTATCTTTAATAATTTCTTTAGCTGCGGGAGTTGCATTTTCATTTGTTTCGTCCGTATTGTGTTCAAAACGCGGAAGATGAATTGAGAATGTCGTGCCTTTTCCGACAACGCTTTCAACTTTAATAAAACCTTCAGTTTGTCGGACAATTCCGTATACCATAGCCAACCCTAATCCTGTGCCGGAGCCGACAACATTTTGTTTGGTGGAGAAAAATGGTTCAAAGATACGATTAAGATTTTCTACCGGAATACCGCAACCGCTGTCTTTGACATCAATGACGACAAATTCTCCCGGTTTTATTGTGTCGGCACCGAATTGATATGGAGCCGCCAAATTTTCAACCCGGGTTGTAATTGTCAGAGTACCGCAGCCGTTCATAGCGTCTTTGGCATTAACCGCTAAGTTTAAAAAGACTTGAGAAAACTGTACCGGATCTACACGGATATATCCTAAATCGCTGCTATGATTGAATTTGAGAGTGATCTGTTCTCCTAAAACCCTATGTAATAACTGAGATAATTCAACAAAGTTTTCGGTTACGTCAATCAGCTTGGGTTTCAGCGGTTGTTTGCGAGAGAATGCCAGTAATTGGCGTACTAAACCGGCCGCACGGTTGGCGTTGTGTTTAATCTGCATCAGATCGGAGAATGAAGGATCACCGACACCATGGCGTTGGAGTAATAAATCACAAAAGCCGATCATTGCTGTTAACAGGTTGTTAAAATCGTGAGCAACACCGCCTGCCATTTGTCCCATAGCCTGCATTTTTTGCGCTTGAGCGTATTGCAGTTCCAGATTTTTATGCTGGGTGTTGTCTATCATATAGATCACCAATCCGTTAATACCGGTTTGATCTGAGCGCAGGCGTTGCATCGGTTGCAGATACACAACGGCTGTTTTTTCGTTTTGCGGGCCTTTAATTTTTAATTCAATATTATACGCTTTTTGTTTTTGAGTAATACTATTGTTGATTGTCTTTTGAAAGTCATCTTTATCTTCCGGATTGATAAATTGCATTAAAGAATGAGAAATTATGTTTTCTCTCGGAGTATCAAAATAATTTATAATACTGTCATTGCAATCAAGAACTGTACCTTCTTCATCAATAAAACAAATTCCTACAGGGGCATTATTGAAGAGCCAACTGATTTCATCCAGAGAACGGTTAAGAGTGTTTTTGATATCATTATCGTTTGGAATATTGTTTAAGACAACACAACGGAATTTTATATCCTTGTCATCGCGGAAACTTTCCTGTGTTACGAAAAATTCGTTGATTTTATTTGACGAATCGCAAAAATATAAATTGCCGTTCCAATTGGATTGACGAGGCGGCAAAGAAGCTCCTTCGACTAAAACTTCTTGCAGATTATGTCCGATAATATCTTCTCTTTGGCGACCAAGCATAGCAGCAAGTGTGTGATTACAGTATTCAATATGGTAGTCGCTGCGACAGGTGTATAGTCCGGCCGGAAGATAATCCAAAAAATCGTGGAGTTGCTTACGTTCGTCTTGAAAAATTAATTCCATATTTTGTTCTGCGGTAATGTCTTTCAGTTTCCAGAGCAAGTAGCAAGATTTTTTGATAGCTTTGACAGAAAATCGTCCGCTGAAGATATCCGTTTTTTTCAGATAAACAGGGCGAACGCTGATTTCAAACCATGTTTCCGGAGTGAATACCGTTTGATCGTCATGATTGATATTCAGACTCAGAATAATTGTATCCGGAGTTAAGTTCAGCAATGCTTTTTTTAGGCGGGAAAAAGCAAGCTTATTAGCAGAGGTTTCATTAAGATGTTCTTCTAAAAACTTGATAATAGCTTTGTTTTTGAAAAAATCATGAGCGAGATCGTTTTGTAAAACAGGTTCCAGCTCAGCATTATCTATCCGCATGATTTCAAAATCGTTATGAATTATTTCATTGGCAAAACCGCCGTAACTGATTGCTTCTTCCGCCGCGTTGATGGTTTTAATAGTCATAGACAGGCAGAAAACCGTAATTAAAATAAAGGTAAACACCAGCAGCAGTCTGTATTCCGGATACAGCAAAAAAAGCACTAATGCAACGGTCAGTGCAATCAGAGAATAAGAAAGCAGGATAAGCCTCTTGTGGAGTAACTTATCAGGTCTGGGGGTTCTTAAGCTGCATAACATATCCAATAACCTCGGCTACGGCTTTAAAGTGTTCACTCGGAATCGGTTCATCAATATCCACGCTGGCATATAATGCTCTGGCCAGAGGCGGATTTTCTACAATCGGAATATCATGTTCTGCACCGATCTCTTTGATTTTTAAGGCTATATTGTCAACGCCTTTGGCAACAACTACCGGTACATCCATGGTTTCCATTTTATATTCCAAGGCAACGGCAAAGTGGGTCGGGTTGACAATAATAACATCGGCTTTGGGAACGTTTTCCATCATGCGGCGGCGGGCGCGTTCAACACGCATTTGCCGAATTTTTGATTTGATGAGCGGATCACCTTCCATTTGTTTGTATTCGTCTTTAACTTCCTGTTTTGTCATTCTCAGTTTCTTTAAATGACTATACTTCTGATAAGCATAATCGGCAAGAGCAATGATTAAAACAGCAATAACAACTGTGAATATCAGTACGATTACAACTTTGTGAATCAGCTTGAGAATACCTATAACGCTCATTTCCGGCATTACAACTGCGTCTTTCAGATAGGGGCGTAAAACGTATAATCCTAAAATACCGATAACGCTTATTTTAATAATGCCCTTTAAACTGTCGACGATTTTTTTCATGTTGATAAATTTGGGAAGCGCGGCAAAGATATTAAGTTTATTCCAATCCGGTTCCAGTTTTTTCGGCGCGAAAATAAAGCCTGTTTGCGCAATACTTGAAAATACGCCAAGCACCATAAAAATTGCTAAAGGAATACTTAGAATTTTAAAGAACGCCAGAGCAATGCGTCCGAATAACAGACGTAAATGTTCTGCATCTGTCGGGAAAGATACCGGTGCCGCAATAAAACCGCTGAAATCGCGAATCAGCCATTTTCCCATAAGCGGCATAATCATCCAGACCACAGCCAGCATTCCCAAAAGCATAATAAAGCTTTTGGCATCTTGCGATATGGCCGTATCGCCTTCTTCTTTGGCTTTTTTTATCTTATGTTCCGACGCTTCTTCTGTTTTCGAGGCTTCGTCTTCTTCTTCTGGTGCAGTCATGGCGATCCTCTAATGAATAAATTTCATGAGTGTGGTTTCATAATGTTGGCAGAACCACATCATCATTGCCGGTGTTGTAATTAAAAGCAATCCTAATCCCAGGTATATTTGCAAGGGGAGGGATAAGAAAAAAATATTCAGCTGCGGCATAAGACGGGAAAGTAATCCCATACCGGTATAAAAGATAATGGTAAAAGCAATAAACGGGGAGCCGATTTTGAAACCGATAATAAAACTTTCGTTTACGGTTTTGCTTACAAATTCAGCAAAGTCATTGACGGGAAGTTCTGCCGCGGCCGGCCAAATGTGATAACTGTCAATAACGGCGTTGAGCATAAGATGATGTAAATCTGTTACAAAAATGACCGTTATGGCAATAATACTCAAAAATGTTTCCGTTACAATAGATTGATTTTGTGTGGTCGGATCAAATATCTGGGCATTGGCAAAGCCGGAAGATTGTCCGGCAAAATTTCCGAATAAGTTCACAACAAAATATAACATTTGCATAATAACGCCGAGAAATATTCCGTATGTCATTTCAAAAAAATACATTTTAGCCTGTGATGCCATATCTGATGGTTGTGCCGGAATATATTGACCGACGACTGGTGTTAAAATGACTGAGAGGATTAACGCAACAGACAGCCGCATACGAACATTAACATACGAACTGCTGAAACCCGGCATAATCATTAATGCCGAGCCGATACGCAGAAAGATAACTGCAAATTGATAGATTTCAGCAGATAACAGTTGAAGCATTATGAACCGCCGCTTACTATTTTATCAAATAAAACAGAACTTAAATTTCGCATTTGGTTTAACATAAACGGAAAAAGCAAAATTAATGTCAGAAATACACATAAAATTTTGGGAACAAACGCCAGTGTCATTTCTTGAATTTGTGTTAAAGCCTGAAAGATACCGATAATTAAACCAATAAATAAGGCAACCAGCAAAACAGGACTGACAACTTTTATCAATGTAAAAATTGCTTCGCGAGAAATATCTAAAACTTCAACTTCATTCATTTATTGTTCCTATTCTAAAGGCTGTTGTTCTTCAAAATATCGGAGATTTTCCATGCCTGTCAGTAAAACACCGTTATAGCCTTGATCAAGCAGATTTTTGAATTTGCGAGAGAGCAGGCGCTGCCATTCTTTGGTCCAATATTTTGCAATATATACATTATTGTTATTCGGTGTTTTGGCAATAAGCCAATCAGGTGTCTGTGTGTGCCAGTTTTTCTGCCATAATTCATCGTGCTTACTGATTTCGCTAATATTCAAAACTGCGAGCACAAGTCTTTGCGCTCCGTTTTTTTTGAACTGCATGGCATGGATATCATCTGTGGAATATGCCTGCTTGTCCTGAAATAACGGGTTAATGACGATAATATCATAATTGGAGTTTCTTATATCATCTAATACGTAATAGGGGGTTTGATAATCTTCTGTGTCCAGAAGAAAAGAAATATTTTTGGCTTCTTTTCCTGAGAAAATATTGTTGGCGTTTTCATTGATAATAAGTTGTTTTTTTATCTTATTGAAAGCATTTTCTTTTGAGGTAAAAGCATACAGCATATTATTGTCATGGAAGGCTTTTTCTATGGCATTATCCAGAGCCTCTGTGCTTGGACAATATTCTATCATGGCTGTCGGGATATTATAGGTTTGAATATTTTTTACAAGACGAGCATTACCGCAATAATGATCATTAATAACAATACCGTCGATGTTATTAATATATTTTTGCAGTTGGGTCTGCATGTCTTCGCTGATATTGTCCGGTACTTCTGTTCCTTTTGCTAAAAAGGTTGTATCCGTGATGCTTTGCTTGCTTTTTTGAATATTATTGTAATTTTCTAAGTGATATTCCCAGAGGTTTTTTTCTAAAAGTTCTTGTCCTCCATGGGTAAAAATTTGGAAATCAGGAATGCGGCTTTTGCCGTATTCGGATAATGCCATAATCAATTCACGCATAGATTTGTGATAGTTACTGATACGTCGTGGCGCAATATCTTGTTTTTGAAACAGTATTTTTTCCGGTTGTTCTCCGGTTGGAGAGTTGAATTCGTATAAACCGGCATAGGCGCTTATTGAAAAAATAAGCGCCGAGACAAATACCGTAACCGGCAATATGTTTCTAGGTGATAACATCAGCGTGCTGTTTTCCTGTGCGAGGTGTAATTTCGGCGATATCCATGGCTATTTTCAGAATATCTTTGAGTGTATCCTGTGGATTTTCCAATAGATGTTGCGTATCATATTTTTCCAAATAAACACGTAATGTTGCACCGCTGGATCCTGTGCCGGATAAGCGGTATACGATACGAGAACCGTCCGTAAATTTTACGATTAAACCGTTTTTCGTAGATGAATTATCGACCGGATCGTTATATACAAAAGGTGCTGCATTACTTATTTCATAGTTATTAAAAATTTTTCCGTTAAGGGTTGGCAATTTTTGTTCCAAATCAGCCATAAGTTTATCGGCTGTTTCTGTAGAAATACCTTCAAAGTCAAAACGCATATAATAACTGCGTCCGTATTTTTTCCAATGTGCTAAGGTTATTTCTTCTACGGAATGTCCTGTTGCTGCAATAATATTCAACCAGAACAGTACTGCCCATATACCGTCTTTTTCTCGAATATGGGATGAACCCGTGCCAAAACTTTCTTCACCGCAGAATGTAATTCTTTTAGAATCCATCAGGTTTACAAAATACTTCCAACCGGTCGGTACTTCATAATAGCCGATATTGTGTGCTTGGGCAACTCTGCCGACAGCAGTTGATGTGGCAGCAGATTTTGCCACGCCGTAAATGCCTTTTTTATAAGCGGGAATAAGTTGATAATTATCGGTCAAAATTGCCAAACTATCACTCGGTGTTACGAAAAAGCTGCGTCCCAGAATCATATTGCGGTCGCCGTCTCCGTCATTGGCTGCACCGAAATCAGGTGCTTTATCCGAGAACATTAAATCAACCAATTCTTTAGCGTAAACCATATTGGGATCAGGATGCAATCCGCCAAAGTCAGGGAGAGGTTTAGCATTGACTACGGACCCTTGAGCTGCGCCTAAGACTTCTTCAAAAATACGTATTGCATAAGGACCGGTAACGGCATTCATTGCATCAAAACGCATTGTAAAGCCGTTAGCAAAAAGTTTTTTGATGGCTGTAAAGTCAAAGATATTTTCCATCATCTCAACGTAGTCCACAACCGGATCAATTACCGTAATTTTCATATTTCCGAGTGTTTGTTCGCCGAGTTGAGACAGATCAATATCCGGGGCTTCAAAAATTTTGAACGATGTGATTGTTTTTGTTCTGTTATAGATTTCATCGCTGGTTGAGCTTGGGCATTGTCCGCCGCTTTGATTAGCGTATTTAATACCAAAGTCGCCGTTTTCTCCACCCGGATTGTGGGATGCAGAAAGTACAAAGCCGCCGTCAAGTTTATTTTTTAAGATAATGTTGGAAGCTGCAGGTGTTGAAAAGAGACCGTTTTGTCCGATAACCAGTCCGGAAACACCGTTAGCGGCAGCCATTTTGATAATTTTTTGAATGGCAATATCATTATAAAAACGGCCGTCTCCGCCCAACACAAAGGTTTTACCGTTCAGATCGCCGATTGTATCAAATACGGATTGCACAAAGTTTTCGACATAGTGCTCCTGCATAACGATTTTTGATTTTTTTCGTAAGCCAGCGGTTCCCATCTTTTGATCATTGTAGGGCGTTGTTGTTACCGTTTTTATCATAATATGTCCTTTATAATTGTTATTTTGTTATGGGAGCAGTTTAGCACTACCGTTGTGATAAATACAACGATATTTTACAGATTTAAAGTGTCTCTGTGGACAATTATTTTGCTTTGAAATAAGGCTATTCGGGGCAGATAAATTCAGCTAAACGTCGAATTTCCTGTTTGGCGGCAATATGTGATACGCTCATTTTTCTTTTGAGCTTTTCATGCTGCATATCAAGTACGGTTAAGCCCTCCAAAAACAGTTCTTTATAAATCACTCTGTCTTTAAGACCTTCGTTAACGCGAAAACCGTATAATTTAGCCAAACGATGCAGGTATTCAAATACGATGTTTTTATTACGTGATTTCAGAGGATTGACTTTATTTCCGACAACGATCCAATTCAGATAAGATTTTCCCTGTGAAGCCAAATGTTTTTTTACATCCCAAATATAGGCGGCATAATGTCCGGGTTTGCCTTCTCTTCCTGTCGTAAAATCAATTTCTGAAATAGCGTTTAAATCTATCAGACTGTCGCTTATCGGTGTAATCAATGTATCGGCGTATTCATGCGCAATATCAAACAAGTAATTTTTATGTCCCGGTGTATCTATAATTAAGGCATCATATTCTTGTGCGAGTTGATTTAATTGTTGTCTGATAGACGCGGTTTCTTTAGGAATATTGTCATAGGTTTGACAAGGAGAAAAACGATAATGCTGCGGGCAGGGCAAATCTATATTGTTTTTCAGGCAGAATGTGCGTCTGTTTTCCAAGTATTGAGATAATGTTCCCTGCCGTCCGTCCATATCTATCGTGGCAATCGTAAAACCTTCTTGCATCAGTTTTATTGCCAAGTGCATGGAAATTGTCGATTTTCCGGTTCCGCCTTTTTCGTTGCTGACAACGATAATATGTGCTTTTTTTGTATTCATGATCAGCGTTGCTCAGCAGATGCGTATTGTTTTTGGTTGGTTGAGGCGATTACGATACAGGAGTGATTGCGATTTTTTAAGTTTCGACAAGCTTTATCTGCATCGTTTTTGGCTAAACCGATAAGTTTAGAACGATAAATAATCGCAGAACCTGAAGCGGTTGGCTCAATTTTAACTTTAGCTTCCGCTAACAACTGTTTTGTTGTACGTTTAAGCTTAAGAGCATAATTTCTTGCTTTGGCATAATTTGAAAAAGCACCGACCTGAATACCCCATTTT
>CAYTQF010000017.1:980-21088 GCA_964440165.1 uncultured Azospirillaceae bacterium | reverse complement strand
GTGTTCGTGATTTACGAATTAACTGATTAATTGTAGGCATCACTAATTTCCTTAATTTATTTTTGTTAACATAAAAACCCGATTCACAAAGCGCCTCAGCTTTGTAAAACAGGCCTAAAACTTCTGCGTATGCCGAAAAATCGGCCGCTGCATCATTTTATATTCGCTCTTTTCCTTTATAAAAAATTCAAAGATTGGTCGCATACTAGATTAAGCGGCTTCAATAGTCAACAGCTTTTTTCACAAAAAAAAGCATTTTTGAGTCTAAAAAGCTCCGATAAAAAAACAAAAAACATTCCCTGCATCGCTTTCCCGACTCACTTTACAAAGCAAACGCGATTCGCACGCACAATCTAATGACAAAGATTTTTTGAGTCTATTTGAGTCTAAAATTCAAGATTTCACAAAAGACATAAGTTTGTTAAACAATGCTAATCTGGATAGTTCTTGATTTTGTAATTTCAAAGCAACGGCTTCCGCCTCGGCAGAATCAATACGCATATGATGAATAGCTTTCAACAATGTTTCCCCTTTATCCTCGAAATGCACCCCGGACAAAATAACATGACCTTTTCCGTATGATCGTTTTATAACGGCAGGCATCAGTTTTTCTAAATCATAATAAGCTAAAACCTCACAATCCGAAGACGTATCAATATCAAAATACGGACCACCGTGATAATGTACCGTATGACGCATATTATCGTGCATCCAGATAATATCCACCGCCGCAGAAGACGCTGCATTTTTAGCATACGGACGAATACCCAATTCCTTATATAAAGTACCGACAGCTTGACCGTCTACTAAATCCAGCCCGCATTCGCTGATGATAGATAATTCGGGAATATCTTTTTCAAATATCGTTTTTTTACAGGCATAATAAGCACCGGCACAAATTCCGTAATACATACCGCCGTTTTCAACATATTCTCTGATTTTAGCATTACCCAATACTTCAAGTTTACGACGAAAAGGCGTGCCGGCACCACCCGGCATAAAAAAAGCCAAAACCTCGTCATTCAGTACATCATCCCGAATAATTCCGGCAGCATCGGTAAACCCGATTGAACAACCGCGAGGCTCAAAATAGCAACGTAACCCGTCTTCCAACATACTGACGTCAGAACAACCGTAATCCTGATAAATTAGAATTTTTTTCCTCATACATACACCTCTTATTTCTCGGGGTAACATAAAGCGGATAAGCCGTCAACTAAAAACACCGTTCAGGTATAAAACATAAAAATCACTTGCTATTCAAGGAAGAAAAATGTAACCTTAGCACAATTTGATATTCGTTTTTAAAGAGGACCCTTATGAGTAACAATCAGGATATAATTGCGGCACGCCGTACTATAGATAAAGAAATAGAAGCCTTAATCATGATGCGGGATGAATTGGATACACAATTGACCGCGGCACTGGATATTATGCAAAACGTGAAAGGCCGCTGCATTATTACCGGAATGGGAAAATCGGGACATATCGCTCGGAAAATTGCTGCCACATTAGCTTCAACGGGAACACCGTCTTTCTTTGTTCACCCGGGAGAAGCCAGCCACGGAGATCTCGGAATGTTAACGGAAGACGATTGTGTCTTGGCAATTTCTAACGGCGGTGAATCAAAGGAACTGTCAGATATCATTATCTACTGCAAAAGATATGGTATTCCGCTCATTGCCATGACCAAAAATCCGCAAAGTTCTTTAGGAAAAGCCGGAGATATTCTCCTAAGACTTCCGGATGACGGCGAAGCCTGTCCGCTCGGTTTGGCTCCGACTTCATCAACAACGGCAACATTAGTTCTGGGAGATGTTTTAGCTGTGCGTTTGCTTGAGCGCAAAGGTTTTTCAAAAACAGATTTCAAGCAACGTCATCCGGGCGGAAAACTGGGTTCTTTCCTGCAAAAAGTATCAGACTTAATGCACAAAGGCAATGAACTTCCGTTGGTCAGAGAAAATACACCGATGCAGGAAGCCTTGCTGGAAATGACATCCAAAATGTTAGGCTGTGTCGGAATTGTAGATGCAGAAAACAGACTGCAAGGTATTATCACCGATGGCGACTTACGCCGCAGTTTGTCATCAGATATGCTGACCAAAACCGCTGCTGATGTTATGACAAAAAATCCTAAAACAACAACACCTGATATTTTAGCGGCAGAAGCTGTTAAAGTCATGAACAATACCGGCAAAGGCATTACGCAATTGTTTGTTATTGAAGAAGGAAAACCTATCGGCATTATTCATTTGCATGACTGCTTACGCGCAGGAGTAGCTTAGATTGTCGGATATCAGCAAACTGGATTCATACTTTCGGGAACCGCAAAAAAATGCGGCAAAAACGACTGCTTGTCTCAATCGCCGCAGCCGCATGCTTCGTTTTATAAAATTAGCGCTGCCGAGCATTGCCGCTTTGCTGATCGGTTTATTAATTATTCTTCCGCGCCTTTCTCAGGACGTTAAGTCTTTGGCATTTGACGCCACTCTCCCTAAAAAAGGAGAATTGGAAAAGCTCCATATGGAAAACAGCATGTTTTATATTACCGACTACAAAAATAAGGTAAATAATTTTCATGCAGATACTCTGGATGAAACAGAACCCGGCTCCAAAATAATCAAAATGGTCAACCCTCGAGGTACACTTCCGACCACCTTAAAAGAAGCCGTAACCATCCAAGCCCCGGTTGGTTTTTTTGACCAGAACACAAAACTGCTGACCCTGCAAGACGGTGTTATTTTATATTACAGTTCCCATAACGCTCAAACGCTTACACAAAAAATATTCGTTGATTTTAATACCGGCAAAGCTTACGGTAATGATCCTGTTTCAAGCCGTTCGGACATCGGAGATGCCCAAGCGGAAGGTTTTGAATATTATAAGGATAAAAATTTGTTGGTATACACAGGAAAAACACACATTATACTGCGTCCGAACACCACATCGGAAGGAGCCCGCCAATGAAACTGAAATTCGGAGCAATTTTTCTGTGTGCATTTTTTCCGTTACTGGCTCAAGCCGAAGATATAACTATCGACGCGGATGAAAAAGTAGAATGGTATAGAGAAGAACAAAAAATCGTTGCTATCGGTAATGCCGTTGCCGTCCAAAACGACAATACGGCTAACGGACAAGTTCTTACAGCTTTTTATGAAACAATTCAATTAGAAGACGGAAGTCAACAAAATCAAATCAGCCGCTTAACCGCTGACGGCAGTGTAAAACTTTTAACTCCGGAAACAACCGCAATCGGAGAACATTTTGATTACGACATGCAAAAAGGAGAAGCCGTTTTAACAGGAAAACCAGCCAAACTTGTCAATGAAAAAGGTGAACTGACAGCTGAAACAAACATCACCTACTACCCCAAAGAAAATCGTGCCGTAGCACTGGGAAACGTCATTATCCGCAATCCTGATTATACGGTATACGCAGATAAAATGATAAGCTTTTTTGACGAAGGAAAAGAAGGTAAAAAAAGCCTGCGCCGCATTGAAATCTATGCAAAAGAAAAACCTGTAAAAATTGTTAATGCCGAGGCAACCGTAACCGGCAAAAGAGGCATATACTTTCCGCTTGAAAACAAATTCAAAATGTATGAAAATGTTGTAATTAATCAAAATAATGATATCTTAAAAGGCGATTATGCCGAGACAGATATTGCCACAGGCATCAGCCGCTTACTATCCACAGGAAAAGACAGACGCGTTTCCGGTGTATTTCACAACAAGAAAAAATAGAGCTCGATTATGACCATGAAAAACACATCCCCCGTATCCACTCTCGAAGTTTTTAATATTGGTAAAAAATATAAAAATCGTCCGGTATTGCGTAATGTTTCGCTGAATGTAAAAAGAGGAGAAGCAGTTGGTCTGCTTGGTCCGAACGGTGCTGGTAAAACAACTTGTTTTTATTGTGTTACCGGCCTGATCACACCTGATTACGGCGATGTGCATATTGATGGACAAGACATCACTAATTTACCGATGTATCGTCGTGCCCGTATGGGTATAGGTTATCTGCCGCAAGAAGCATCCATTTTTCGTTCTTTAACGGTTGAAGACAATATCAAAGCTGTTTTAGAAATCGTTATTGATGACGAAAGCCGACGCGAAAATATGCTGGAAGAATTATTGTCGGAATTCTCCATTGCCCACTTGCGTAAATCTCCGGCTATAGCTCTTTCCGGCGGCGAGCGCAGACGTTTGGAAATTGCGAGAGCATTAGCCTCACAACCGAGTTTTATCTTATTGGATGAACCGCTGGCCGGTATTGATCCGATTGCCGTCGGAGAAATCAGAAACCTTGTTGCTCAGCTGAAACTGCGCGGCTTAGGGGTATTGATTACCGATCATAACGTGAGGGAAACATTAGATATTACAGACCGTGCTTATATTCTGCACGGCGGCACCGTATTAATGGAAGGTACACCCGAAGAAATTGTAAACAATAAAGAAGTCCGAAAAGTCTACCTCGGCGATAACTTTTCCATGTAGTAAAACGGCAAGAGGCTGATATGGCTGTTACGCCCCGCATAGAAATCAAACAGTCGCAATCACTGTTAATGACACCGCAACTGCGGCAGGCTATCAGCATTCTGCAACTCACCAATATCGAACTATCAAGCCTTGTTGCCCAAGAGCTCGAAAGTAATCCGCTTCTGATAACGGAAGCTGACGCCGATATCCAGTCTTCTTCTCAACCGACAGAAAGTCATATTGATGAATATGACACTCAAGATGCGTCAACAGAAACGGAACAATTCCAAGAAGATATTGATTATGAAACTGCTTTTTCAGATGATTTCGGAAGTGATCGCGCCGGTTATGAGCTTGTACCGTCATGGAATGATCGCCGTATGCAAAAAGCACAAATCGCTGAAGAAAATTTTGATTATATAGAACAAAGCATCAGCGAGCAAAAAAGCCTCTATCAAATATTATCCGAACAAATAGACACAACCTTTACTTCCTCTAAAGATAAAATCGCCGCATTTCTTCTTTGCGAACATCTTGACTCCGCGGGCTATTTTAACGGCAATCTTACTAATTTAGCGAAACAATTAAAAACAACAGAACAACATCTCGCACACATATTAAAAACCCTGCAGACATTTGAACCTTCCGGAATTTTTGCAACATCTCTGAAAGAGTGTCTGAAAATACAACTGGAAGACCAAAACCGCTGCGACGTAATGATGCAAAAACTTTTGGATAATTTGGAACTTTTGGCTGCTCGGGATTTAAAAAAACTAAAAAAAATATGCGAAGCCACGGATGAGGATTTAAGCTCAATGATTGCAGATATTAAAGCTCTTAATCCCAAACCTGCGGCCGCTTACTTCCAAGAACAAAATCAAAGCATCATTCCGGATGTTATTGTCAGCAGAAACAAATACGGCGAATATCGGATTGAATTGAATCAAGATTCCCTGCCGCGCATTTTAATCAATCGGGAATACAGCAAAATTTTGCAACAAACTCCAAGTAAAGACAAACAACAAAAAAAATATCTTAAAGAAAAACTCGGTCATGCGGGATTTTTAATTAAAGCCTTACATCAACGGGCTGAAACCATTTTAAAAATCAGCGAAAAAATCGTTAAAACACAACGTGATTTTTTTGAAAAGGGCATAAATTATTTAAAACCTTTATTGCTTAAAGATATTGCGGAAATGGTCGAAATGCACGAAAGCACGGTCAGTCGCGTAACCACGGGAAAATACATTGAAACACCCGTCGGAACCTTTGAACTTAAATACTTTTTCTCCGCCGCAGCCGGAACCTATAACGGCGACAATACAACCTCGACAGCCAGCATAAAACATCGAATCAAAAAAATTATTGATGATGAAGGAACAAAAGTGTTGTCCGATGATGCCATTGTTGAAATTATGGCAGCGCAAAGCATAAAAATTGCGCGCCGTACCGTAGCAAAATACAGAGAAGAAATGGGAATTCCGGGATCTGCCGAACGTAAACGACTAAAACGCCAACCTTTAGCCTAAACACAAAAACGAGTTTTATATTGACTTTTACACAAAACTGTTATTATCTGTTTTACTGATTGAAATCCATATTGGCTGATGATAGACTGATATGGTAGAATTTTATTAATTTAGATGAGGAAAAATCATGCAGATAACATTGACAGGAAAACAGGTCGACATTGGAGAAAAACTTCGTTCTCACGTTGAAGAAGGCGTTTTAAATTCGGTAAATAAATATTTCCCGGCTCCGATCAGCTGCACCGTTGCTTTCTCTCGTGAAGGCGATAACTTCAGCGCAGAAGTAACCGTACATCCGGCTCGCAATATTGTATTAAAAGGTTCCGGAGTTGCCAGCGACCCTTATTCCGCATTTGACGATGCAAATATTCATATTGCCACACGCCTGCGCCGCCACAAAACTAAATTGAATGATCATAAAGGCAAAACAGGTTTGGCTGAATTGGCAAATGAGTCCGTTTATCCGCTTCATATCAATGAAGATGAAATGGAAATTGACGTTTCTGCTCCTCTGACTATCGCTGAAACAGAAGCAAACATTCCTGTTTGTACTGTAAGCGAAGCCGTAATGCACATGGATTTGGTAAATGAATGCGCTATTTTGTTCCGCAACAGCGCCAACAACCATATCAGCATGGTATATCGTCGTAAAGACGGCAATATCGGCTGGGTTGAACCCAAGTCTGACAACTAATTTGATAAGGTATTTATAATGAAAATTTCCGACATATTGTCTGTAAATTCTGTTTTATTGTCTGCAAAGGCAAAAAACAAAAGACAACTTTTGCAGGAACTGTCTCAATTTGCGGCTGAGATAACCAAAGTTAACGACCGCACTATTTTTGACACAGTCTTGGAAAGAGAAAATCTCGGTTCGACAGGTTTCGGCGGCGGTTCTGCTCTGCCTCACGGAAGATTGGCCGAACTTGACAAAGTATATGGTTTCTTGGCAAAATTGCCTGCCCCCATAGATTTTGAAGCTGTTGACAATAAGCCGGTAGATTTGGTATTTCTTCTGCTTTCTCCTGAAAGCAGCGGTGCTGATCATTTGACCGCATTGGCTCAAATTTCCCGAATTTTGAAAGATGAAAATACAATAACAAAATTACGGGCCGCCGCAGATAAAGAAGAAATATACGCCTTATTAAACAATTAAAAAAAGCTCCTCAAATGAGGAGCTTTTTTTTAATGAACACTATATGGAACATAATCGTTCTGCTTCGCCACCACAAAAGCAAAGTCTCGACTGTCCGTCGCGGCTAAACGCATTCCTTCGGCATCATATATTCCCCAAATACTTTTACCATCAATAAAATCATGCTTTATAAAAGCAACTTTTTCTTCCGCATTCTCAACAGCATCGAAAACCGATAATTCTTCTAAACTTTCTGTTTCTTGCAATTCTAAACACTTATCCGTCATAACTCAGCCTGTAATCTTTTAAATTTATTAATATTATAATGCTATATTTCTTAAATAAGCACTAAAATTCTAGAACTCAAGCAGGAAAAGCCATGTTTTTTAGCTTAAATAAAAAAATAATTATTTCTGTTGTTATTTTCTTTATCTTTTGTTTCAGCCTGTTTGGGTACAGTTTATATAGTCTCTATATCAGCAGACTTCAAGATGAGCAGACTGTATTGCATCAAAAAAATATGCAATACAGTGAATTATTATATAAATATAATCTATTACAAAATACCCTAAATACGGAAAACGCTAACATTTCTCCGGACATACACAAACCGGATAACCTAAAATATTACCGGAATAAAACAGATCGTTACCAAACCATTTTAATCAATATTTATCTGATCTTTATATGCTTAATCTTATTCTCTGCAGCATTATTGTTTTTGGTTTTTGTTCTACATAAATGGATTATATTGCCGATTGAAGAACTCTCTGAAAGCTGCAGCCACATCAGACAGGGAAAATATAAATATCGCATACCGATATTTACCAAACGTTTTCCGGACGAGTTTGACGAATTGGCTCAAACATTCAACAGCATGCTCAATAACATCCAAGCAAATATAGAAGAGATTAAACAACAAAAAAACTACCTGCAAACTATTATTAACGGTATTCCCGATGGCATCCGTGTTTTAGATACAACAGGAAAAGTGCAGCTTATTAATCAGGCCTACAAACAATATTTTGCCACAGATAAAACCCCGATAGGACAAATCTGCGTACATTCGGAATGTGCGTCTTCCTGCCCTTATCAAACAAATACATGTCCGTTGCTGACATCTCAGGAAAAAAATATCAAATTCATCCAACAGATTGAAGACCGTGATGATGCATATTTTACCGTTAATGCCGCCAGAATTAATTTGAAAAATAATAAACCGTTAATTATTGAATCATTCCGAGATCTGAGCCAAGACATTCGCTTTTCACACCAGCAAAAAGTTTCTTCTTTGGTTTTTCTTTCATCCTCCATTGCCCATGAAATTAAAAACCATTTAGGCTCTATGAGATTAATTTTTGAAAGCATTCTGAACAATAAACTCCCTGCTGCAGAAAAAAAACAATATCTCCAATTACTATACAAACAATTACTGGAATGTATTAAAGTTCCGGAACGATTGCTAAATCTTTCTCATGGATCGACTTCACAAAATACACTTTTTGACAGCAGCAACAGCCTGCAAGATATTTTAGCCATTTTGGATTATGATGCCAAACGACGCGGTATTGAAATTAATGCGGAAAAATACAACGAAAAACTAATCATATACGGCAATGAGACCGACTTCAAAATGATATTGTTAAACCTTTGTCAAAATGCATTTAAGGCAATGCCTGCAGGCGGTACCCTGTCCATATCCGGAAAACAAACCAGCAAGAATTACGCAATGATCTCCATCTGCGATACAGGGCATGGTATGGATAAAGAACAATTAAAACACATCTTTGAGCCTTTTTACACACAATCGGAAACTTCACAATCTCAAAATATCGGCTTGGGTTTAACAATTGTTAAATCTCTGATACACAACCTGAACGGAACCATCCAAGTAAACTCCGCAATCGATAAAGGAACCTGCTTTACCCTAAAAATACCCACTAACGCCAAGAAATAAATTGCAAAAACAAATTTTTTGTTTTATATAGGTAATAATTCAAAAAACAAGGAAATATACATGAGCAAAGAAGAACTCCTGGAATTGACCGGGGAAGTAATTGAAAAATTGCCTAATGCGATGTTTAGAGTAAAACTCGAAAACGGCGTAGAAATTTTGGCACATACTGCCGGAAAAATGCGTAAATTTCGCATTCGCGTAATGGTCGGCGATAAGGTTGATATAGAAATGACACCTTATGATCTGACCAAAGGCCGTATTACTTTCCGCCATAAAGATTAAAATAAAAAGCTCTCGAAATGAGAGCTTTTTATTTATAAAAACTTCAACAGATAAAAACCGCCCAATAGCAAAAGTACAAACAATACAGACAGTATTCCCAAGTTTTTTTCAATAAAAATTTTCATTGGTGCGCCAAAACGATATAAAAGATACGCCACCAAATAAAACCGAATACCCCGGGCTAAGAGAGATGCCACTCCAAACACCAATAAATTCAAATCTAAAGCACCACTGGTTATCGTAATTACCTTATAAGGGAACGGTGTAATTCCGGCAACAAAAACAATCCAAGCGCCCCATTCATGATAATAGCGGCTAAACTCCGCAAATGCATCGGTATAACCATAAAAAGCAATCAACGGCTTGGCAATCATTTCATACCCGAACATACCGATCGCATAACCGGCATAACCGCCGAGGACACTGGCGCACAATGCGACAAAAGCTATTTTCCAAGCCTTTTGCGGCGTTGCTAAAATCATCGGAATAAGCATAACATCCGGCGGGATCGGAAAAAATGAACTCTCAGCAAAAGCAACCGTAAACAACCAATACATAGCTGTTTGACGACCGGACAAATCCAACATTTTATCATATACGCGATGTATCTGGCTTTTAAAAAAGTTCATTTCGCACCTCTATTTTTATCAAATATATAGAGGTATAACATACAGCTTAAATTAGCCTAGCTAAATTTTGCACATTTCTGGAATTTTCCACAAAAAAGATTTTATCATGATTTAATTTCGGCTCCAACTTGCGACATTTATCATAAGGCATATTCAAACAAATACACTTTGGATGATTTTTCAAAAGATAATAACGTGCGGCATCTCCATCATTGACTTCAAAGCAACTTAAATCTTGTTGCTCAATTGCATTTTTAATACCACTATCCTTTGTTTCACATTCACCGACCAATAAAACATCATGGTCTTGACGACCGCCGCAATAGGACGAAATAATTTCATCTATTTTTTCATCGGATAACGGTTTTTGCTCATAATGAGCGATTCCGCGATAACATGTCCCCATATTCTTACCCAACAAAACAATCGGACATGTTGTTAAATTCCGCTGATGTCGCAGATAACGCATTGTCCGTTCATCTTTCATGGCGGAAGCGTCTATATCCACAATCAAAACATCCGGATGCAGTTCACGGGCATACCGAACAAAATTATAAGCATTTGAAGTGGCAAACACCTGATAATCGCCTGAAGCCAAAGGCTGAAAACGCTTATTCAAAATATTTTCATCTTCACTAAAAATACATATTGTTCCTGAATATCCCATCACAACCTCTGCTGCTTATTGACTTTAGAAACAATATAAACACTAAATCAAATTATTTAAGACTGGACTTTTGTTTTAGATATGCAGAATAGGTATTCCTCAAAAGCATGGCAACCGTCATTGGTCCCACACCGCCGGGAACGGGAGAAATATACGACGCCGTATCGGCAACATCTGCAAAGTCGACATCGCCCAATAACTTACCTTCAACACGGGTAATCCCGACATCAATAATCACGGCACCGGATTTAACCCAATCTTTTTTTACGAGTTGCGGGCAGCCGCAAGCGGCAATCAAAATATCCGCCGTTTTACAAACAGCTTGAATATCAATTGTTTTTGAGTGCGTTAACGTAACGGTACAATCTTCTTGCAGCAATAATGCAGCTAACGGTTTTCCGACAATGTTTGAACGACCGATAATCACAGCATGTTTACCGCTTAAATCTGAAAAGATGGTATGCAGCATATAAACAACACCTTGAGGTGTTGCAGAAGCCCATTTCTGATCACCTAACCACAAATGAGCCACAGAATTCGGACCAAAAGCATCAACATCTTTATCCGCAGCAATGAGTGCCGTAATTTTATTTTCGTTCAAATGAGACGGCAACGGCAACTGAACAATAATTCCGTTAACATCAACGTCTTGATTCAAACGTAAAATCAAATCAGAAAGTTCTTGTTCTGAAACAGAAGCATCAAACTGGTAAATATCACAAGCAATCCCAACCTGCTCTGCCGCATTTTTTTTATTGCGGATATAAACTTGAGAAGCCGCATTATCACCTGCCGACACCACCGCCAACTTAACTTTTGCCTTAGATACGGCGATATCATCTGCAATTTGTCGGCGAATTTGTGCAGAAATAGCTTTTCCATCAATAATTTGTGCTGTCATTCTTTTTCCCCTGCCAAAAGCATTTCTATTTTACGGGCCAACAATTCGGCCTCGCCGCTGATTTTAATTTTTTTATAGCGATCCGTATCACCGCTGATAATCTCAAAATTAGATTTTGCAATCCGTAAAAGAGACGATAAAAAAGAGATCAACTCTTTATTTGCACGCCCTTTTTCCGGAACGCTGACCACTGAAATTTTTAGAAACTCAGCAGCATCGACACCAATAAAAATACCTTTTAAAGAACAAGAAGACGAGTTAGGCATCAGCCTAACTCGCAACAAAATCCCGTCTTTCAGCGTTTCATAAACCACTGTTTATAAAAACAGCTCGCCTAAATTATGCAAAATACGGCCGATAAGCATCAAAGCCAGCAATAAGACGAACGGAGAAACATCAATACCGGCCAGCTTTGGAATTTTTGCGCTGATTTTGTCATAAACAGGTTTCGTCAACTGTTCCAAAATTTCCATGGTTTTTTTAGCATATTTGTTATCAGCTTCCAAGATATGGAAATGAATCAACCAATGTAAAACCACTTCAACGACAACCACTTTAAAATAAATGTCGACCAAAAATGCCAGAACATAAACAAATGGTTCTAAAATAACGCTCATAAAAAATCTCCTACAAAAATAGACTAACTACATATATAAAACGAGACATCATATTTGGCAACAATTCTTTGTGATATTACACAAAAAACTGCGAGTAACCACTTTATCAGGAATGTTCTCGCTGATTAATCAATTGGTTAAAATAAGCCGCATCAAATAATCGTGTTCTTTTTACGGTACGCACGGCCTCTTCTTTTTCGGGATTAGAAACCTTGCGTCCGCTCAGACGAGCCAATCGATCACGAATAGTTTCTTTGGTATCATCTTTATGGCGCAGCATCAACAAATATTCATCCGGTGCATTGCTGTAGGATTCCATCAAAACAGCTTCTCTGTCTCTGTTTTTTTGTTGTTCGGCACGACGAATATCTTCAAGCATACGTGTATAAAAACTATAACCGGCAACAAATTCCAAATCATTGCCATGCGCCCAGCTTTCATACTGCAACTCTTGATCAACGGGAGCCGGAATAACAAGCGTACGCATAGCATCAAGCAGACGATGACGACGTTTAGCTTCTTCAACTTCCTCCCGAGATAATGCCTTATCTGCCCGATCTTTAGTCAACGTTAAAATAGAACTTCTGATTTGGCGCAACCGCTGCAAACGATATCTCAAATTTTGGCATCTTTGTTTGGCCTGAGGATTATCACTGCGCTCATACAATCCCAAACAGGTCAACATTTCACTTTCACGCTGCCAACTGTCTTTCAAAAAATCATTGCGTTCGGTTAAATCTTGTGCAGAAACATAACCATCCGTCATATTGCGTAAAATTTCTTTACCTTGATCAATCCAGGAAAAATACTCAAATTCAGGAGAAACTTCGCTGCGATTGACTTCCAAAGACTGCGCAATGCCAAATAAAAAGGTATCATAGCCGTCTTTTTTGGTATAACTTTCCGCGTGAACAGCCTTTTCCGTTAAAGCATTTACCGTATTTTCATCCGTAACTCCGGTACTTTTACGCACGCCTTCTGCAATCAGTTCTTTCGGATTAGGTCGTTGTTTTTCATTCATAAACTGATTAAAACGCTGCAAACGGTTTATATAATTCTGTTTTTTTTCAGTCAGGTCCATAATGCCCTCCTATATCGGAATTAAACTTCTTCAAAAATAATTTTGGCTTCTTCCAGCCAAATTAAACGATCAATCACCCAATTACTGATTTGCTCAACCTTAGTCAGCTCAATCCCCATCGTCTGGGCAACCTTACCTATAAATAATAATTCGGCATCAGACAACTCATCATCCGCATGAGCCAAGACACACATTTCCTTAATCAATTCCAAAGCGCAACGCCGATTATCAATTTTACGAACTTCAGCCAAAATATGCTCCTCGCTTAAATTTTCCATAATCTGAGCCGCATGTTGACGATTAACACCCATATTCGCCGCAACATTATATATAAATTCACGTTCCACATCATCAAAACTGCCGTCAGCGGCTGCCATTTTTGAAAAGGCCATCAAGAAAGCGATTTTTTGCTCTTCTGATAAACGATCCATAACACCGGCATCCATTTCCATATTGGGATTAACCATAATTTTCTCCTCATAATACATTAAATATGCTTAATCATAACAGTAAAGCCGTTTATTATGCAATAAAAAAGCATTTCATATTATATCCGTCATCGAATATTTTCACAAAAACTGCAAATAACATTTGAAAAAAAACTAATATTGCCCTAAAATAAAAGGATATAATGAATTTGTTATGAGAAGACCGTGAATAAAAAATATTATATTAAAACTTTCGGCTGTCAGATGAATGTTTATGATTCGGAAAGAATAGCCGGCATACTACAATCTCTCGGATACACCGAGGCTGCATCACAAAAAGCTGCCGACATTGTTATTTTTAATACATGTCATATCAGAGAAAAGGCAGCAGAAAAAGTTTTTTCCGATTTAGGCCGAGCCCTGCTCATCAAACAGGAACGTGCTCTTGAACACAAAGACACCATTATTGGTGTAACCGGCTGTGTTGTTCAGGCAGAAGATGAACAGATCGCCAAACGTGCACCGTTTGTTGATTTTGCCACAGGTCCGCTTACATATCACAGAATCCCTGAAATACTTGCAAAAATTGCCCGTAAAAAAGGACAAAGTATTATTGATACGGAATTTCCCGCAGAATCAAAATTCGATACTCTGCCGGAAAATCAATCCTCCGGCGGATGTTCTTTCTTAGCCGTGCAAGAAGGCTGCAACAACTTTTGCACCTACTGCGTTGTACCTTATACTCGTGGTGTTGAATTTTCTCGTCCGGTAGCGGAAGTATTGGATGAGGCTCGCCGTTTGATTGCCACCGGCAGCGTAGAACTCAACCTTTTAGGACAAAACGTCAACTCTTATCACGGTGAAGACGAACACGGTAAAGAACGAGACTTAGCTTACCTCATTCGCCGAATCGCAGAACTGGATGGTTTAAAAAGACTTCGTTATACCACATCATATCCGGCGGATATGACAGACGACCTCATAGCCTGCCACAAAGAAATACCGACACTTATGCCTTATCTGCATTTGCCGATACAATCAGGTTCGGATAAAATCCTCAAAGAAATGAACCGTCGCCATACCCGAGACGACTATCTGAGAGTTGTTGATAAGCTCTATGCCGCTAATCCTGATTTACGGATGTCATCAGACTTTATTGTTGGTTTTCCGGGTGAAACAGATGAAGATTTTAAGGCCACGCTTGATGTTGTTAATCGTGTAAAATATATTCAGGCCTTTTCCTTCAAATACAGCAAACGTCCGGGTACTCCGGCCGCTTTGATGAAGAATCAAATTGAAGAAAAAGTAAAAAAACAACGGCTTGAAATTTTACAGGATTTGCTTTTTTCATACCAGTTAAAGTTTAATAAAGAAAGTATTGGTAAAATCATGCCGGTTTTATTTGAAAGCAAAGGTCGTCATGCCGGACAATTGACCGGACGCACACCTTATATGCAAAACCTGCATGCTGAATTAGGCAAAGAATATTTAAATAAAATCGTAAACGTAAAAATAACCGAAGCCACGACCAATTCTTTAAGCGGCACACCGGTCTGATAAACAGGAGGATATGATATGGCTGAAATTAATTTTGAACTGTTTAACAACCAATTGGTTCAACAACTGGTCGGTCCTCAAGACAGTAATCTGAAGCTCATTGAAAACATGATTAATGTTGAGATTGGCTCTTTTGGCAACCAAATCAGCATTTCCGGTGATAAAGATGCGATTGAGCAAGCCCACAACGCTATCGATATTCTTTATAACAAAGTCAGCCGCGGCATTGAAATTAATGAGCAGGAAGTTAAAGCTGCTTTGAGAATGTGTGGCGACGGCCGAGAAAAAGAAGTTTCGGAAAACCTGAGCGATATTGTATTAAAAACCAAAAAACGCCATATTTACCCTCGCTCTGCTACTCAGGCCATTTATATCCAAGAAATGTTAAAAAACGAGCTGGTCTTCGGCTTAGGACCTGCCGGTACAGGTAAAACATATCTGGCCGTAGCTTTGGCTGTTTCTATGATGCTGGAAGGAAAAATAGATAAAATCATTCTGTCCCGTCCGGCCGTAGAAGCAGGAGAAAACTTAGGTTTTCTTCCCGGTGATTTAAAAGACAAAGTAGACCCGTATCTGCGCCCGTTATATGACGCATTATATGAAATGCTCCCTGCCGAACAGGTGGATAAAAAATTAGCAATCGGAGAAATAGAAATTGCTCCGTTGGCATTTATGCGCGGTCGAACATTATCCAATGCGTTTGTCATCTTAGATGAGGCTCAGAATACAACCCCGATGCAGATGAAATGTTTTTAACCCGTCTGGGCGAAAATTCTCGTATGGTTATCAATGGAGATTTAAGCCAAATCGACTTGCCCCGAGGCACTGTTTCAGGCTTGAAAGATGCCATTGACACACTGACCCGTATCAACGGAATTAGTTCCGTAACATTCAGCGCTAATGATGTTGTACGCCACGGTTTAGTTGCGAAAATCGTCAAAGCTTATGAAGACAAAAAGAAAAATGATTGATACAGAACTTAATATCAGTACCAATGAAGTGGGGTGGGATAATGCTTTGCCTCAAATTGAGGAATTATCGTCAGAGTTGTTGTCTCAAACCGTAAACTTCATAAATACGCATGAAGAGTTGTCTTTTTTGCACACCGAAAAACCTGTGTCCGTCAACCTGTGTTTGAGCAATAACAGTGAAGTCCATCTGCTGAACAAAGAATTTCGACAAATGGACAAGCCTACGAATGTGCTCTCCTTTGCAAATATTGACGATGATGATTTTTCGTTACAAATATCATACGGAGATGTTATTGAATTAGGCGATATTATTATTGCGCTTGAAACAATGGAAAATGAAGCGGAAACAAAACACATCAGCCTGCATGATCATTATTGTCATTTATTCATCCACGGCATTCTCCACTTGCTCGGCTTTGATCATCAAGAAGATGAGGAGGCTGAAATTATGGAAAATTACGAAATACAGATTTTACAACTTTTTAACATTAATAATCCCTACGAGGAGTAAGATTTTCTATGTCAGAAGACACTAACCGACATACCTTGCTTTGCAGCCTTAAAACCATCTTTGGACGCAAAGAAAAAGAAGATGTAAGAGAAACAATTGAAGATTTGATTGAAGAAGCCGGCGGAGAAGATTGCGAAGATCCGCTGAGTGAGCATGAACAACTCCTGCTCAGCAACGTTCTTGATCTAAAAGATAAAAAATGTAGTCATGCTATGGTCCCGAGATCAGATATCATTGCATTTCATAAAGACGGTAATATCGGAGACTTGGCAGAATTAATGCTGACTAAAGGTCATTCCCGTATTCCTATTTACGGAGATTCGTTAGATGATATCGTCGGTATTGTTCATATCATTGATCTGGCCAAAAGTCTGTTAAAAGGAAATAAAGAAACAAAGGTTTCTGAAATTTTATGCCGCGATGTGCATTTTATTTCTCCGGACATGAAGGTTTTGGATTTACTGCGTGAAATGCAATCCAATAAAATTCATATGTCTATTGTCATTGACGAATACGGCGGTGTTTACGGCCTGGTAACAATTGAAGATCTGCTGGAAGAAATCGTCGGTAATATTGAAGATGAATATGATTTTGAAGAACAGCATATGATAAAAGCTGAAAATGAAAATTGTATTCTGGTTGATGCCCGTGCCGAGCTGGATGAAATTAAGGAAGTTACAGGCATTGATTTGACCGAAGAAAACGAAGATGAAGAAGAAATTCCGATTGATACCATCGGTGGATACGTATTCCAAATTGCACAAAGAATACCTAATCGAGGCGAAATTATTGAAGATGAAACAGGCCTTCAATTCAAAATTATTGATGCCGATCCGCGCCGCATAAAAAAGATTCAGATTATTAAATCAGAACAGAAAGAAACTTCTGAAAATGTTGCGGAAAATTCCTGATATCATCGGTAAATACACCAAAACAACAGCTTTTTTATGCGGCAGCCTCGGCGTATTGGCTTTACCCCCATATTACCAATGGTGGTGGTTGTTTATTGTATTTAGTATAATATTAGAACAGCTCAAAACGGCAGTCTCTGCAAAAAAAGCTTTAAGTATAGGTTATTGTTTCGGTTTCGGCTTTTTTGCGTTTGGTTTTAATTGGGTAAACAATGCGCTGCTGGTTGCTCCTGAAAAAACAGGCTGGCTTGTCCCGATTGCTTTTTTAGCATCAGGAGCGTTCTTCGGATTATTTACGGCATTTCCGGCATATCTGGCATATAAGTTCAAAAAAAACTTCATCAGTCTTTATCTGACCTTTCCGGCATTTATGGTTTTATTCGAATGGCTGCGCAGCTGGATACTGACCGGCTTTCCTTGGAACTTATGGGGTTATGCGTTAGCGTTTAACCTGCCTATGATTCAAACCGCCGCCATCTGGGGAACTTACGGATTATCATTTTTGGTTATATTAATCACCTCTGCACCGACACTGTTTTTGAATTATAAAACAAAAAAAAGCTCAGTCATAACAGCAATTATCATATTCATTTGTCCATTGCTTTTATGGAGTTACGGAACACTCAGAATCAAAAACTTACAAAATTCAGAACCTTCAGATACCACCATTCGTTTGGTACAGCCGAGCATTCCGCAATCTCTAAAATGGTCTAAAGAACTCGCAGAAGATCATTTTAGCAAATATATAGAGTTAAGCGGAACACCCTCTGCACACAAAATAAATATGACGATTTGGGGAGAAACAGCCAGTCCTTTTCCCTTAGATTTGGATGAAACGGCACGTATGTTATCTGTCCAAAACATCATGCCGGACAGTTATCTCACAACGGGTCTCGTTCGTTATGAGAGAGATTACTATGACGGCTATCAACTCCTAAATTCTGCATTAATCATTAACAAACAAGGTCTCATTGAAGATTTTTATGATAAAACACACTTAGTCCCGTTTGGAGAATATATTCCGTTACGCCGATTCCTTCCCCAATGGATAAAACCGGTAACAGGTACTATTTCTGATTTCAAAGCCGGCAGCGGCGCAAAAATTATCAACCTCCCGAACATTCCGCCTTTCGGTATTTTAATTTGTTATGAAATCATTTTTCCGCATCAAATCATTAATCCCAACCATCGACCGGAATGGCTTATAAACTTAACCAATGACGGTTGGTACGGTATCAGCAGCGGTCCTTATCAGCATTTTGTCAGCACACAGCTGCGTGCCGTTGAAGAAGGTATAACCATTGTCCGCAGTGCTAACAGCGGTATTAGCGGCATTATCAATCGCTACGGTAAAATTTTAGCAACACTGCCCTTAAACCACGTCGGTGTTTTAGATTACAGTTTACCAAAAAAATTAAGTATCACAACTTTTTATGGGCAAAACGGTAACTATCTTATCGTGATATTATGTTTCTTGAATATACTAATTGCAGCCTGGAGAAATCGTCTTTTCAAATAACATATTGAATACTGAGAAGAAATTAAGTATAAGCATTTTGCCGGCAATATAATATAAAATATTATGTAAATAGTAGTTGACGAAATAAATATCTGCCTTTAAAAATAAGATAACAAATTTTTTATGAGGTATAAAAGTATGAGCGCTGAAATATCAAGAAAATCATGTAGAGGACGTACACCCTCAGGACAGCCCAACCCTATTGATGTACATGTAGGAAGCCGCATTCGTCTTCGCAGAACATTACTCGGGCTAAGCCAGGAAAAATTAGCTGCATTGTTAGGATTAACCTTTCAACAAGTTCAAAAATACGAGCGTGGAATGAACCGTGTCGGAGCCAGCCGTCTGTGGGATATCGGAAAAGTATTAGAAGTGCCCATCGGTTTCTTTTACGAAGACATGGATAAAACTGTTGCCAGCCAAAGTCCTCGCACTTTCAGCATTAACAATGATAATAATCTGATGTTGGCGGAAGATACTGAGGAATTCAATTCAGATCCGATGCTTCGTCAAGAAACGATTGAGTTAGTAAAAGCTTATTATAAAATACCAAACCGCAAAGCCGCTAAATATCTTTTTGACTTAATTGTAACTATGTCAAAAAGTGTTTACAACAATGACGAAACAGAAGAAAAAAATCAGTAAAGTTATTAGAGACACAAAAAAAGAGCTGGCAAAAAACCAGCTCTTTTTATATATTACATACTAAATTAATAACATCCTGTGAGATAGCCATGAATACCTTGTTTACCAGTGAATCTGTTTCTGAAGGACATCCGGACAAAGTTTGCGATCAAATATCCGATGCCATTGTTGATTTGTTTTTAAGCAAAGACTCTGCCGCTCGCACGGCAATAGAAGTGATGGCGACAACCAATCGCGTCATTATTGCCGGAGAAACAAAATGCAATGAATATATCCGTAAAGAAGAA
>CAYTQF010000017.1:0-970 GCA_964440165.1 uncultured Azospirillaceae bacterium | reverse complement strand
ATTGAAGACACAGTCAGAAAAACAATCAAAAACATCGGATATGATCAAAAAGGCTTCAGCTGGCAAACCGTCAATATTGATAACTATCTGCATCACCAATCGCTGGATATTGCTTTGGGTGTTAACCGAGATGGAGCCGGAGACCAGGGTATTATGTTCGGTTATGCAAAAAAGGAACAAGGTTTTGATACAGAATATATGCCATTGGCAATTCATCTCTCACACCGAATTTTGCAAAACTTAAGTTTTGCCAGACACCAAGGAGAAATTTCAGGCATAGAACCGGATGCTAAAAGTCAGGTAACATTAGCGTATACACAGGAAGGAACACCGGCTGCGATTGAAAAAATCGTTGTATCGACACAACATCGAGAAGAATTAAGTCAACAGCAAGTTAAAGACATTGTTTTAAAATATATTGAAAAATCATTGCCGACAGGCTGGATGCCTAAAGAAGAAAATATCTTGGTTAACCCGACCGGACGTTTTGTAATTGGTGGTCCTGACGGAGACACCGGTCTGACCGGACGAAAAATTATCGTTGATAATTACGGCGGTTATGCCCCTCACGGCGGCGGTGCTTTTTCCGGAAAAGATCCGACTAAAGTTGACCGTTCGGCAGCCTATATGCTGCGTTACTTGGCAAAAAACATTGTTGCGGCCGAACTGGCAGATGAGTGCCTGTTACAAATATCTTATGCAATCGGTATCGCTCAACCGCTCTCTTTATATATTAATTGTAACCATACAGCTAAAGTTCCGGAACAAAGAATTTTAGACTACATTCATTCCAATATTGATTTGACACCGCGCGGAATTATTGAGCATCTTCAACTTTGCAAACCCATATACAAACCATCCGCCAGCTACGGACATTTTGGACGTCCGGCAGAAAAAGACGGCAAATTTTCATGGGAAAAACTTGATTTGATTAAAGATTTGGGTGATATGTTTCTAAAGAAAATCAATC
>CAYTQF010000016.1:0-21232 GCA_964440165.1 uncultured Azospirillaceae bacterium | reverse complement strand
CAATTTGAAACCGGCTGAAAGGTTAACATCCAAAACCAATTGCCAATCTTCATCGCTCATGCGGATAAACAAATTATCACGTGTCAAACCGGCATTGTTTACCAAAATATCAATACGGCCGAGTTTTGCTTCAACATCGGCAACCAGATTCTTAACATCATCAGGATTTGTCAGGTTTGCAACAAAAACTTCAACGTTGCTGCCCAATTCAGCCTTTAATTTTTCCATTGGTTCTGCGCGCATATCCGTCAAAGCCAAAGTAGCGCCTTGAGCATGCAATGTGCGAGCAATTTTATCACCGAGACCACCGGCAGCACCGGTAATAAGAGCAACTTTACCATCTAATCTAAACATATTTTTTCCTTTCAAAAATTATAAATCTTTTGCCAATGCTTCAATTTCTGCCGGAGAGGAAACAGAAACAGCATTTATTTCTTTGTAACTTCTTTTAACAATACCCGATAATACTTTACCGGCACCAAGTTCTATCACGTCAGTTACACCGTTTTCTGCCATAAAGGCAACACTTTCTCTCCAGCGAACCGAACCGGTAACCTGTTCTACCAAATGTTGGATGATTTCTTTTTTAGCCGTGATCGGCGTTGCCAAAACATTGGCAATTAAAGGAATTTTTGCATCATGCGCATCAACCTTTGCCAAAGCCTCAGCCATAACTTTTGCGGCAGGCTCCATCAACGGACTGTGAAACGGTGCGCTGACCGGAAGTTTAATACAACGTTTTGCTCCGAATTCAGAAGCAATTTCAACAGCCTTTTCAATGGTCTGCATGTGTCCGGACAAAACAACCTGACCATCCGAATTATCATTGGCAGCGACACAAATTCCGCCTTCTGCACGACAAGCCTCAGCCAAAGCCTCAACATCTTGAAAAGACATACCGATAACAGCAGCCATTCCACCAACACCCAAAGGCACAGCCTGTTGCATAGCTTCACCTCTGGTATGCAGCAAGCGCGCGGTATCTGCCAAAGAAAACACTCCGGCAGCACAAGCCGCAGAATATTCACCTAAGGAATGTCCGGCGACATAAGCCGCTTTATCAGCCAAATTAATACCGAAATCCTTTTCCAAAACACGAACGACAGCCATAGAGTTTGCCATCAAAGCAGGTTGAGCATTAACCGTCATAGTCAATTCATGCTCCGGTCCTTCAACCATCAGCTTAAACAAATCTTGAGAAATAGCGTCATTAACTTCTTGAAAAACATCTTTTGCCGTTTGAAAATTATCGGCAAGTTCTTTTCCCATGCCGACAAATTGAGATCCTTGGCCGGGAAAAACAAAGGTATATTTCATATTAAAAAAACCTCTATAATTTATTATCTTCAGCACCAAACTGCGTCATTTTGCCCAAAAAGTCAAGAGTCATTCGCACCCTCGGCAACGTTCCACAGAAAAAAGCAAAGCAAAATCAATATATTAATACAAAAAAGCAACCATGTGTATAAAATTAACAAACTTTTGATGTTTTCTCATTATAATTCAGGACATTAAAAGGAGTGTATTTTACCGATGGCCAAGAAACAAAAAAAATCATTTTTAAAAATTTTTTACAACCGATTTGCCGGAATCATATTAATTTCCGCAAGCATTTTTGCTTTGCTGGCCTGTATTTTTTACAATCATTCCGACGCTGCCGTAAACATTATCAGCGATCAGCCCGTACAAAATAAATTAGGATTTGCCGGCGCCGCTGTTGCAGACTATATTATTTCCGGATTTGGACTTGCCATTCCGCTGTTTATTCCGGCATTAATCCTTTGGGGATGGGATTTGCTGCGCGGATACGGAATCATAAATTTTTATTCTCGCCTGCTGGCTTGGTTCTGGGGTGTTGCTTTTACGGCAATTACACTTGCTTTTTTGCCTTTCAAACTACCCAACATAAAGCTCGGCGGTTTATTCGGAACATTTTTTGCCGGACACATCCGCAGCATCTTTAATCATTTTTACAATTACGGACACAGCAGACTTATTTTGGTTGTTATTTGCTTTTTACTGGCGTTCATCGCCTTTGATTATGCTCTGGGTATCACAATCAAACACTGGTACAGACTGGCTAAAACAATTATCCTGAGCTGCTATGCCGGATTCTGCGCCGCAATTTCATTTTTTACAAACCTCAAGCATACCAGCAAACCTATACGCTCGTTGACAGCAACAAATCCGGACAAAATCAAATCTGTAAGAACACCTCGCAAAAAATCTAAAGAAATTGAAAGAATTGAACCGACCTTTGCCTCGGACGAAAAAGTCGAAGAACCGATCAGTGCACCGGAAACCAAAGCTCAACCGGAAGAGAAGCCGCAGAAAAAAATAAAAGCACAACCCGTTTCTGACGGCTATACCTGTCCGGATATTAATTTGCTGTCCCGTCCAAAAGAAAAATCATCCAATAATATCAGCAAAGAAGAATTGGAAAAGATTGCTCGAGATTTAGAAAACACATTACAAGAATTCGGCGTTAACGGCAAAATTGTAAAAGTTCGTCCGGGCCCGGTTGTTACTTTATATGAACTAGAACCGGCACCGGGAACAAAAAGCGCTCGAGTTATCGGCCTGGCAGATGATATTGCTCGCTCAATGTCTGCCGCCGCCGTGCGTATTGCCGTTGTCTCCGGCTCCAATACAATAGGTATTGAACTGCCGAATATCAAACGTGATACGGTTTGGTTAAGAGATTTATTTGAAGATTCCGACTTTACACAATCCAAAAATGATTTAAATGTCGTTTTAGGAAAAGACATCGGCGGTCGCAATGTTTATGCCGATTTGGCAAAAATGCCGCACTTATTGGTTGCCGGTACCACCGGTTCCGGTAAATCCGTCGGCGTTAACTCCATGATTTTGTCATTACTGTTCCGAATGAGTCCGGAAGAATGTAAACTTATCATGATTGACCCGAAAATGCTTGAATTTTCGATGTATAACGGCATTCCTCACTTGCTGACTCCGGTAATCACGGATCCGGCCAAAGCGGTTATCGGACTAAAATGGGCGGTAAGAGAAATGGAGGACCGCTACCGCGCCATGGCACAAATGAATGTTCGCAATATTGCCGGATACAATCAAAAAGTTGCCGAACTCAAAGCTCAAAATAAAGAATATAAGCGGACGGTCCAAACCGGATTCGATGACAACGGTTGTCCGGTATACGAAGAGCAGGTTATGGATTTAAAACCACTGCCTTATATTGTGATTGTTGTTGACGAAATGGCAGACCTCATGTTGGTTGCCGGCAAAGAAGTGGAAGCGGCTATTCAGCGTTTGGCACAAATGGCTCGCGCGGCAGGACTGCATCTTATCATGTCAACCCAACGTCCGTCCGTCGATGTCATTACCGGTACAATTAAAGCCAACTTCCCGACCCGCATCAGTTTCCAGGTAACCTCAAAAATCGACAGCCGTACGATTCTCGGGGAACAAGGTGCGGAACAACTGCTCGGCAAAGGTGATATGCTTTATATGCCGGCCGGACAACGTCCGATACGTATTCACGGTGCGTTTGTCAAAGACAGCGAGGTTGAAGGTATCGTCGAATTTATAAAATCACAAAAAGCACCTGAATATATTGAAGAAGTAACACAGGGAGAATTAAATTCAGCCAAAGATTCCGGTGCCGTTTTCGATAAAGGAAACTTTGGCGGCGGCAACGAAGAAGATTTGTATGCTCAGGCCGTAGATATTATTCGCAATGACAAAAAAGCCTCAACCAGCTATGTTCAGCGTAAATTACGCATTGGATATAATCGTGCCGCTTCTTTGATTGATCGTATGGAAGAGGAAGGAATTGTCTCTGCTCCGGATCACACCGGACGGCGACAAGTAATTGGCTAATTTAAACAAAAAAAGAGCTTGTTTGTTCAAGACAAACAAGCTCTTTTTTAATCCCATTTACCGGTCCACAACCAGCGAAGCAAATAAACCAAAAGGATTATGAGCGCACAACACACTAAATTAGCACCCAAGCCGGCCGGATAAGCCAGAAAACCACCGGTTTTATAGCCGACCATCCACTCTAACGCATAGCGCTGAAACAACATGCCCGACAGCAGCAAAACCAAACAAACACGATAAACGCGCTGCAAGATTACGGAGTCCTCTTTTTTGCCCCAAAAATCTATACAGACAAGAACGACCATGCTCAGGCACATCATGATAAAAAGAATCAAATCAGACATAATAATTAAGAATAAAGTTAATAATTCATTTTCCCCAAAAAAGTAACATATCCAAAGCAAAAATTCAAATCTTTTTGTTTACAAAAAAAAAGGCAGAGTTTTTGAAAGCATACACAATAACTAATATGCCGAAAACCATGACGAACCAAAAAACACTAGGAGATTAACAATCAAACCCTCCGTTTTTTTCGGAGGGTTTTTTATTGCATTTTAAGTTTTTTGCTTTATCCTTGATTTTGCAGTTCAGAGATGAGCTGCGGAGTGTCGAAACTCCTAAATAAAAAACACTGCTCCTTTATGGGGAGCCGGGGATATAAGGCTATGCTCGAATAACCCGGACTGTTTTTTTATTTACAGTTTCGAACTCCCCGCCTTGTTTTGAATAAGGCGGTTTTGTTTTACAACAAAAGGGAGTTGAAATATGTTAACAAAAAAGCAAATCAAAAAAAACAAGGTCGAAACATTTGCCCATCTCGGCAGACAACTTTATGAACGCCGCGTCTCCTTTGGCATGACAATAGAAGAACTGGCGATGAAAACCAGTGTCGCACCGCATTACTTTGACAAGATAGAAAGCGGCAAAGGATATCTGCCATGGGGAATGCTCTCTTATCTTGCCGGCAGTTACAATTGTAAAATCCGTATTGAACTGGTAGATTGCCCCGACGGGCACGAAAACATCTAATACATAACTTTATTCAGATATAAACCGCAAGCCGGTGCCGTTATTCCGGCTTGTTTTCTGTCTTTGGCCTCTAAAATACGTTTAACGTCATCAATCTGTAAATGCCCGTCTCCGACCATCTTTAACGTACCCACAAAATTTCTGACTTGATGATGTAAAAAAGACCGAGCTTCCACCGTAAAGACAATCTCTTCACCAACAACGTCAATATCCAACCGATCCAGCGTTTTTATCGGAGACAAAGCCTGACAATACGCCGCGCGAAAAGATGTAAAATCATGTTGTCCCAACAAACAGCGTGAAGCTTGGCGCATTTTTTCAACATCCAAAGGTACCGGCACCCACCAAACTTGATTTTTTAACAAAACACTCGGTGCCCGACGATTTAAAATCCGATAAATATAGCCGCGACCTTTCGCCGAAAAACGCGCATTAAAATCATCACTGACTTTTTCCACGCTCAATACGCTGACCGGAGCCCCTAAATCTCGCAGATTCGCATTAAAAGCTTCGCGAACCTTCCATTCTTCACAATCTTGTGCCATATCAAAATGAGCAACCTGCCCTAAAGCATGCACACCGGCATCTGTTCTTCCGGCACCCTGAATCAAAAAATCTTTATTTTCTCTGACCAAAGGATCTTTTCCGGCAAAACGTTTTAACGCTGCTTCCAAAAAACCCTGCACAGTATCGCCATCCGGCTGATACTGCCAACCCAATAATCCGGTTCCGTCATATTCTATTACAATTTTATAGCGCATTTTCTTTTCAGTATAAAACAAATGGGACGATTCTCTCGTCCCATTTTACAAAACATCAAAATTTAAGCAACTTTATTCTGCTGCCAATGCGGCCGGAGAAACTATGGAAGAAGAAAACCCAAGCTTTTCTTGAACCTTCCAAACAACACGCAAAGCATTCAGAGCATCTTCACCGGTAACACGAGGTGTTGCCTCTCCTTTAATGCAGGCAATAAAGTGTCCTAATTCGGCTTGTAAAGGTTGATTTGTAGGAATAAACAACTGTTCAACACTACCTTTCAAACCATAATTCATCCATTCCGGAATTTCTTCTTGATTAACATAAGGCATACGTCCTTGAGAGTGAACGTTAATGCTTTGGTTAATAAAGTCCATATCAATATAGTTTGTATCTGTTGTAACCGTCAAAGTTCTGACACGAGCCTGAGTGATACGGCTGGCAGTTAAGTTTGCCGTTGCGCCGTTTGCAAATTCCAAAACAGCGGTAATATAATCTTTTCCGCCATTTACGGCTGCAGCTTGAACATTAACAACCGGAGATTTAACCAAAGATTGAATAACCTCAATATCATGAATCATCAAATCCATAGCAACATCAACGTCCGTAATACGACCGGAAGCAGCAGACATTCTTTGAGCCGTCAAAGAACGGATTTTTGAGGTATCTGATAAAATTTTAGACATCTGTTCAACGGCAGGATTAAAGCGTTCAACATGGCCGACCAACAAAACAACATTATTTCTTCTGGCAGCATCAATCAACATCTGACATTCTTCTTCTGTTGTAGCTAACGGTTTTTCAATCATGCAGTGAATTTTTTTATTCAAAAAGAATTCGCCGACACTGGCATGTGCAACAGATGTTGTTACAACACTGACGGCATCAACATTGGCAGCAACTTCTTCCAAAGAAGAAAACGCTTTAATACCAAACATGTCTGCTGCTTTTTGAGCTGAATCGGAAAAAACGTCATAAACGCCGATTAAATCAACATTTGGCAGGCTTTTGTACATTTTCAAATGGTTTTTACCCATCATGCCGGCGCCAATCACCGCAACTTTAATATTGCTCATAAAATACCTCTATTTTGTTACATGTAATCGAATATTTAGTTTACTTCTAAACTATTTCCTGATAAATGTCTTTTAAAAAGTTGTTACAAATTGTTACAATTGAGAGGCAATAAAATGAAAAACATCGCAAAAACCGCAGGATTTTTATTGTTTTGTACACTGCTGACATCATGCGGCAGCACACCTCAAACAACGGATTCCCAAATGGCAGTCCCTGCCCCGCAGACGGAATTAAAAGTCGAACAGCAAAAAGGACGTATTAACGTTCAAACATCTGTCGCCCGCAGCATAAAATATAATCAAGAGGCGGTCAAAACCGCAGCTTATCCCAAATTTTTCGGAGAAGACGCTGAAAAAAATGCCGTTTCTAATCTGTATAAACTCCGCGAGCATAATAACGGAGCTCTCTCTACAGCCTTAAAAGAACTCGATTTTGCGATCTTATACACATCCGTGAATTTATTCAACGATCCGGAACAAATTAATGCCATATACACCCAAGCTATTAATCAAAATCTTGCTTTAGGAGCTGTAAAATCTCATAAAAATACACTTTATAACAATAATAAAATATTTGAAATTGATAGAAAAATTCGCCAAACAAAAAAACAAATTGCCCTTTTGCTGAAAAGAAAAAATCTGCAGGAAAATGATGTTGAGTATCAAAAAGCACTGGAAAACAGCGTCGATAAACTCAATGCCATTCATCAGGAAATGCAGCAAAATATCGAAGATTATCGCCAACTTGTAAAAATTGATGCTAAAAAATTTGAAATTGAAGGCAAACGTTTTTTTGATGAACTCTATTTTTCAGAAAAAAGCAATGCCGAAGACTATCAAGCCGCAGCTTTAAATAATCGTACGGAAGTCCAACCTTTTTCCGGCAAATACACATTTGAAGACATTATCGGAAAAACCACCGCATCTTTTCCGGGAAACAGTGCTGCCGTTAAAGGCTTTTATGTACAAGATTCCGCATTTTTATCTCGTTTAGCCGCCCAAGGAGATGCTCAAGCTCTCAAATTACTGCAAGAAATGACAACATATCAAAAAGCTTCTAAAACAAAAAAATTAAAGCTTTATGACTCCCTTGTTGAAGAATTGCATAAAGCCGTCTGCTTGCAAACCCTCTTGGCATGGAATATCGCTCAAAAAACTTCAATAGACTTAAAAGCACATAAAAAAGCTATTGCCGAGCTGAAAACGGTTATCAAAAAACAGCAAAAAATCAATCATCCGACCCATGCGCAACAATTAGAGTTGGTACAATTAAAACTTGAATTGGCTAATTATGAAAATATTGAAAATCAAATTGCCGCCGAAAGAGCCGTTGCGATTATTGCCTTGCATTTTTACAGCGGTTTAATGACTTTCAATGATACGACAACACAAAGTTTGGCAGATATAGCAACACTCTTCCAAAACAGCTTAAAACATCAAGTTTCTGCCGCTCAAAAACAAGATAAAGATTATTCGGCACTGACTGTCGCCGATGACAAATCATGGGCACATAAAGACAACTGGCTGGAAGAATTGATGTCCACGCCGGCCCCAACAGCACCAATCGCTATAAAAACAAAACCGGCATCGCAAAAAGTTCAAAAAACCGCTCCGGTTCAAAATATACAGCTTGGTGCCTTTTTAGAACAAAATAACGGCATGATTTATTGGAAAGATATTTCAACAGCTATTCCGGAACTTCAGGCTTATACACCGGTATACGAAAAAGACTCTATTGCCGGTATTCCGATGTTTCGTCTTTTAATCAAATCTTCAGAACAGGATTTGTTGCCTCTTTGCCAACGTATCCGCTCTCAAAACAGAGAGTGCCTGTTGCGGGATTAAATATTGTAAAATAGATTTATTTATATTATAATAGCTGCAATAAATAATCAGATTTGAGCATCATCATGTCCCAGGATAAGAGTGATAATTTAGATATTGCCGACATAAAAGCCAAGATACTGGAAAAAAAGAATATGTTTTCTCAAGAAAAGAAAGCATCTGTTGATGTATCTTGGTCTGCCGTTGCTTCTTATATTCCGGAACCGCCCGTTGCTAAAATCTGGACACCGGAAAAAATAACAGGCGTGGATTTTCATGGTAAAAATCTTGAAAACGGAAAATTCTCCGGAGAACAGTTTGAAAATGCTAACCTCTCCGCTGCTAATCTGAAAAATATTGATTTATCACACGCCAACCTTTCCGGAGCGGATCTTTCCGGCGCCGACCTGTCGGGAGCCAATCTTGAAGGCGCCGACCTAACAAACGTCAATCTTTCGGGAGCTAATCTTTCCGGCGCAAATCTGAAAGGCGCCAAACTCAGCGGTGCTCTTTTAGAAAATATCGATATGACGGACACCATTCTTCTGGATATTGATATTGACAATCTTACACAGGAAAAATTACAGGAAGTAATTGAATATTTAGCAACCTATTACCCGCATAAACTCAACCTCTCCAGACTAAACCTTAAACTTCTTGACTTATCAAAAATTGACTTAAGCAGAGTAAGCCTTCGCGGCGTAGATTTTACCGGTGCGGATTTTACCGGTGTTAATATTTTAGAACTGGATTTGAGTGAATGTATTATCACACCGGAACAAATCGCTCAAGCTCTCGGACGCCCTGTTTCTGCGGAAGAATTGAAAAAAATTCTGGCACCTAAGCCAAAGAAAAAACAAAGAACAGCTTTTATTGATATGACGGATTTCTTCTTCGATAATGGTCGTCCCGCAGGTGTATGGGATACGAAACGAGGAAAAGGAATAACCTTCCAGCAAATGTTTGACGCCGTTAACCGCTTTACAAAAAACTTTACTAAAGAAGAAAAAACGCAAACAAATACTAAAGAAAAAGAAGAGAGAGAAGAAGAAAGAGAACCTGTAAAATCATCCAACGAAGAACTTAGAAAAATCATAGAAGAAAATAAGCGCAACGTTTTGGAAGAAAAGAAAAAAGAAATCTTAGAAAAAACAATCACACCGACACCTAAACCCAAAACACTAGATAATATAATGATTCGCCAACATGGCGGTAACTCTCGGGAATAAAATGGAAGACACTCTCTTTTCAGCAAAAATTAAACGTCCGCTGGCAGACAGATTGCGTCCGCAAAATCTGACAGAAGTTGTTGGGCAAACCCATCTGGTTGGGGAAAATGCTCCGCTTGGTCGTATGCTTAAAAGTGGCAAAATTTCATCTTTCATACTATGGGGACCTCCCGGATGCGGTAAAACCACCATCGCCCGTTTGATGGCAGAATATACCAATCTTTATTTTGAACAAATATCTGCAGTATTTTCAGGTGTTGCTGATTTAAAACGCGTTTTTCAATATGCTCAGGAACGCCGCTCTTTACAAGGCAAAGGCACTCTGTTGTTCGTGGATGAAATACATCGTTTTAACAAATCTCAACAAGATGGTTTTTTGCCTTATGTAGAAGACGGAACCGTTATTCTTGTCGGCGCCACGACGGAAAATCCGTCTTTTGAACTCAATGCAGCCCTTCTCTCTCGTTGTCAGGTTTTTGTGCTTAATCGTTTAACTTCGGATGATTTTGAAGAACTGTTGCAGCGTGCGGAAAAAGAAACCGGACACAAACTTCCTGTTGATGAAGAAGCTCGCGAATTTATAAAAGCTGTCGCGGACGGCGACGGTCGCTATATCTTAAATTTGGCAGAAAGCATTTGGTCATATGCCCAAAAAGATGAAGTTTTTACCAAAGATAACATTATGAATATTATCCGTTCACGTGCTCCGGTTTATGATAAAGGACGCGACGGTCATTATAATCTTATCTCTGCAGTCCATAAATCTTTGCGCGGTTCTGACGTTGACGCGGCTTTATATTGGGTGGCTCGCATGCTTGAAGCCGGAGAAGATGCAAAATACATCTTGCGACGCCTGACGCGATTTGCCGTTGAAGATGTATCGCTGGCAGATCCGAATGCCGTAACACAAGCCATTGCCTGTTGGAATACCTATGACCGTCTCGGATCTCCCGAAGGAGACTTGGCGGTTATGCAATTAACCGCTTATCTGGCAACAGCACCTAAATCAGCCGGCGTTTATAAAGCGATGCATGCCGCCCGTGATTTGGCTCGCAAAACAGGTTCTTTAATGCCGCCTAAAAACATTCTGAATGCACCAACAAAACTTATGAAACAACTGGGGTACCATGAAGGATATGAATACGATCCTGACTGTGAAGACGGCTTCTCCGGCGCAAATTATTTTCCGGATGGAATGAGCAGGGTAAAACTCTATTTTCCGGTTGAACGCGGTTTTGAAAGAGAAGTCAAAAAACGCATCGACTATTTTGATAATTTAAGAAAAGAAAAACAAGCTAAAAAACGTTCTGCTTCCGATAAGAAAGATTAATCTTTATCAACAGCTGCCTTGGGCGGCTGTTTTTTTATCACAATTTTAACTTCTGCACATATATACTGGGCAAAAATTAAATTTGAGGAAAACTTATGGCCGGCGTAGAATTAAAAAAAGTAAAACCCGAAGATGAAGGTATTCGTCTCAATCGTTGGTTTTTAAAATATTATCCGGATTTAACATTAGGACGCTTACAAAAATTATTGCGCACCAAACAAATCAAAGTTGATGGAAAAAGAGCCGAAGCGGCTCTGCGTTTATCCGCCGGACAAGAAATCAGAATTCCCCCGCTTAACGAAGAAATGCTTGAGCAAAAGCGCAAAGAAATAGCGCAAAAAGATGCTGATTTTATTCGTTCCCTCGTCATATATAAAGACGACAACATTATTGCCATAAATAAACCTTCCGGACTGGCTGTTCAGGGAGGAACCAACACTTCACGCCATATTGACGGCATGTTGGACGCATTGATTTTTGAAAAAACAGAACGTCCGCGCTTAGTACATCGTATTGATAAAGATACAAGCGGTATACTAATTCTGGCGCGTAATCGTCAGTGGGCTGACTTATTAACCAAAGCATTCAGAGAACATTCTTTGCAAAAAACATATTTAGCTCTCGTTGCTCCTGCTCCGGCACAAGAAGAAGGAGAAATTAAAGCCCCTCTGGAAAAAATCGGAGAAAAAGTACATGTTTCAGATGCAGGAAAACCATCTCGAACCTTTTACCATACAATCGATTCCGTCGGGCAAAAATTTGCATTAATAGCGGCAGAACCATTGACGGGTAGAACACATCAAATTCGTGCGCATTTAGAATATATCGGCTCACCGATAATCGGAGATAACAAATATTTCGGCGCTGAAAAACAAAAATTCGCACTTTTAAGCGATAAACTTCATTTACATGCATACAAAATTGATTTATCGGCGTTATATAATAAAAAGCTTGTTATAAAAGCGCCTTTGCAAGATTATTTCAAACAAAGCTTAACAAACATCGGAATTAACTTTAAAGGATAACCGCCATGAGATTTCTAAAAATTATTGCTGTTATATTAATTATCGCCGTTCTCAGCATAAGCATCGGCAGTTATTTCTTTTTAAAACACTTTGATCTTAATCAATACAAAGCTTCTATTGAAGATGTTGTTTATAAAAACACCGGACGCAAATTAAGCATTAACGGCAATGCTCACCTTGGTATTTCATTAATTCCGAGCCTGATTATTGATGATATTGAGCTCTCTAATGCCTCTTGGGCTTCTCAGCCGCAAATGGTTAAATTAAAAAGTCTCAAAATTCAGGTTTCTGTCTTACCTTTATTGCAAAAACAGCTGGTTATTGATTCCGTAACTTTACAGCAACCTGAAATTTATCTGGAACAAAACGAAAGCGGGATGAACAACTGGACATTCAGTGCACCGGAAACACAAACAGCACAAGCAAAAACATTAGCTTTCGCCCAAAAAGAAATCTATGCCTTGGCAGAAACAGGTAAACCGGCCGTTTTACAGACAGCGTTTTTAAAAGATTTCAGTATTAACAATATTACTTTAGAAAACGGTTTCATCACATATCAAACCCCCAAACAAACCGAACAATTGCAAATCAACAACCTGACTTTCAGCATGGAAAATCTGGATTCTCCGATTAATGCCGATGTTGATGTTATTTTCCATAATTACCCATTACAAGCAACCTTAAATTTGGGATCTGTAAACACACTCTTTTCAGCAAATACACCTTTTAATATCAATATTGACGGACAAGCTGCCGGAATAAATATTTTACTAAAAGGATATGCTGAAAATATTTTAGATAAAATTTCTTATAACCTTAATGCCAATATTTATAATCCGGCCGGAAACTTTAACGCCCCGGAAACAACTCTTGAAACAGCCTTAGAAGGAAATCTTTCCGTAATTAAAGCAACAATCAGCACCTTGAATATTGCCAATAACATGATAACCGGTAATATCAGTGCCGATATTTCTCAAAAGATTCCCTTCATACAGGCAAATCTCAACTCTGACTCTTTTGATTTGCGAAGCTTGCAGCAAAACGAGCCTTTAGCATTTAACTTTTCTTTGATTTCAGAAGCCTCTGCAACAGAATTGGTGCCGGACACTAATATTCCTTATGATGATCTGAAAAAAGTTAATGCCAATATTAATCTCGGCATAAAAACATTGATTATCAATAATGCCATGACAGCCGATAACGTTCTTCTAGCCGCTGTGTTAAACAATGGTATTCTGAATATTAAACCGCTTTCTCTTGATTTTGGCGGCGGTAAAATAAACCTTGATTTAAATGTAAACGCCAACAATAAAAGCATTGCCATAAAACTTAATAGTAATGATGTCCTCTTGCAAAACCTGCATAAAGAATTTCAAATAAGCGGAAGCAACGATTTTGGTATCCTGAGCGGCGGCAAAACCATGCTGGACATCAACCTGACATCAACCGGAGACACCTATCGCCGTTTAGCAGAAAATCTCCGCGGACAGTCTGTAATTCTCTTGAATGAATCTGAAGTACAAACAGGTTCCCTGCAGTTTTTAACCGGAAACTTTATTTCTCAGCTGCTTGACACACTGCAAATTAAAACATCATCAAAAAACATCGCTTTGCAATGTGCTGTTATCCGCACAGATTTCAAAGACGGAAAAGCTGTATTTCCTAACGGCATAGCCGTCCAATCAAATTCACTGACAATAGCCAGTAACGGAAATATGAATCTTATCAACGATAAAATTGATTTTAGTATTACACCGACCGTCGATTTTCAGACAAATCTGGCACAAGCCTTAAGCGCCCTTGTAAAAATCGGCGGAACAGTGCAAAACCCAAAAATAATGCTGGATGACAAACAAGCTCTGCAAACCATCGTAGGTGTTGCGACGACCGGCGGAGCAGCATATCTCGGCTCTCAATTTGTTACATCGTCAGACACACCTTGCTACACGGCTTTAAGCGGCACAACATATCAAAAATTGGTCCCGCAACCGTCAGAAGGAGCCAAAATTAAAAATGAGGTTGTTAACGATGCCGGACAAGCCGTCAGAAATACAACGAATGCCATAAAAGGCGAACTAAAAAGCATTGAAAAAAATGCTAAAGACTTTCTCAATATATTAAAAGGCAAACAATAATGATGACTAACCTTACTCACGCGGTAACGGAAATAAAAAAAAACAGACAAGAAATTACCGATAAACTTGTTAATTACAGTATGACAGACATGCTGTTATTTTGGAGCAGTAATGAAAAACTGTTTAAGCAGCAGGAAAAACATTGGACCCCGGTTTTAAAATGGGCAAAAGAAAATCTGGATACAAAATTTAACACTACTCAGAGCCTTGATGTGCCGGATCAGTCTCCAAACTCAACCCAAAAGCTTAAAATGTTTCTAGATTCATTGTCTGATGAAGAATTAACGGCATACTATTGTGCCGCTCTAAATATGCGCTCTCCGTTATTAGCCGCAGCTTTGGTAAAAGGAAATATCAACGCGGATCAAGCTTTCAAAGCATCCTGTCTTGAAGAACTATGGCAAGCCGAACAATGGGGCAAAGACGAGGCAGCGGAAAATCGCCGCAAAACATTACATAAAGAATTGCAGGAAATTGAGGATTTTCTGAAATAATGGATAAAGAAGTTTTTATCAAAATTGAGGGACGTGTTCAAGGTATCGGATTTCGCCGTTGGGCCGTGGATAAAGCACAAGAAATCGGTGGAATTTCCGGCTGGGTGCATAACGAGACAGACGGCTCCGTTGAAATCATGATGAAAGGACAACCCGAAAACATTGATAAAATGATTTTAGCCTGCCACGAAGGCCCTTCTTTTGCCCGTGTTGATAGAGTATCTTTTATTGTCGGACGTTGGAGCGGCTTTCTTCCGCCGATAACAGACGGTGTATTTAAGCGTTATTGAGCACCGACTAAAGAAACAGAAGAAATTGTATCTCCCATACCGACCAATGTAACAGGTTTTTCAACCAAAATCGTCGGTACGGCAATAATATCAAATCCGGCATACTGTCCTATACCTGTTTCCGTCAAAGTCTTTGAATCAATAATCTCTGCTAACTCTGAAAGCTCATGCAAACCGATATCAGAAACCGTTTGCCCATGCGCCCACAACAGGTTTTCTTTAGCATTAATACTGCCTGTTCCGGCTTTACTGGCAGCAACAGTTGCAGCCAACATCATACCGTTGCGATTTTGTTCCGGAGTTATGCGAAAACTCTTGTTTTGGATTGTAATATACAAACCAAAAAAGTGTAATTGAATTCGAGGTGTTTTCAAAACCTCTTTAATCTTCAATAACCCGTCAAATAAATGGCGAACATGACAATCTTTTTCACAAAATGCTGCCTGTTTTTCCTCACCGATAACTTCCAAAATATCAATTAGTTCACGTTCATTAATACCAACAGAATCAACATTCGGCGCAATTTTTTGCAAAATAGCTTTTCTGACGGCAAGATCCTGTGTTGAAGCAATCTCAAGATGCACCAAAACACCATTATTATGCCAGGCATTAACAAAAGGAAGAACTTGCTCAACCAAAGCTACACCGTTTCTGTCCGATGATAAGGCATGCATTCCGGATAAAATAATATAGTCTGTTTTATTCGAGGCGGCCGCACGAATAAAATTATCATCTATCGCCAATCTCAAATTTAAAGGATCATACGTGGCAATAAAACGATTTGATTTCGGACAAATAAACTTTTTGCCATCTAAAACAAACTCATCCCCCTTATCAAATTCGATAATCCAATGCACCATAGGAACATCATCTTTTCTATCAATCAAATAAGCCGGTTTTTCATTTCCCTTATCATCAAAAGAAACAATATTATCCATTTTCAAAAACTGTTCTGCCTGTAATTTGGGAAGAGAATTTGTATGCGCCATAACTTTATGAACACCGACAACACCTAACACATTGGCAACAATACCGCCTTGTCCGCCCATTTGCAGTCTGTCATATTTCAAATTCTCAATCATCCAATCATAAACAGATTTTTTTTCAGATAACCATTCTTCTGCAATTCCTTGCGTAAAACACTTAAAAATACCTTTAAGAACATCTGCAGGACTATTCAATTTATTTGTTTTGCTGTTTTCCAATTCAGATAAAGATAAGCCCTGCTCTTTTAACAAATCAGCAAGACGTGATCCTTTTAATTTCAAAACAGCATCAATATTTGTATTAAAAGCTGTTGCAGCAGACTCAATTTCCGCAACCTTTTTTAATGTTTCAGGAACATTTTTAAACAAATCCAGCCAAACTTTTTTTAAATTTTCAGACATATCTGTTAGTCCTTATTTCTCAAATTATTTACTTTCATATCCGCCAAACAAAAAGCAGCAATATTGCGAACGGCTTGATTAAAATTCAAATAATTCTGAGCATCAGCCAGCCACTCACGCAAAGCATCATTATTTTTCAATTCTTCAGCATTTGTTTTCTTCAACAACAAAACGGCTTTAGCTACTTTTCCGGCTTTTAACTGTTCCGAAATTAAAGCCAGCTCACTCTGATTTTTGTCTTCTTCAGCTTTTTTCTCGTCTACTTTGCTGATTTTAATATACTCTCCAAGCTTACTGTTTAAACGTTCTTTCCAATCAGCATCTTCCGTTGGTTGTTGTTTAGCATGAACTGTGCTGAAAATAGTATCAAAACTCTTAATCAAATCACTTTTAGAAACAACACCGTTGCGAGAAAATTCTGAAATGACCGAAACATCTTTCTTTATCGGCAAAGCGTTTTCAGCAAGCTGATTTAAAATCTCTGCCTCATAAATAAAACCATGTCCTTCTTCAGCCGATTGTCTAACCATCATTGCCGCCATTAAAATCAAAGCGGAATCATCACTGACTTTAGCCAATTTATCCAAACGATTTTCCAGTTTATCAACACGTGTTAACATACCCAAAACTATTCCGGCATCTGCTTTGGAATCAATCACATTCATATTGTATTTTTCCATAGCGGAAAATTTGTCATCAAAAACCGAAATATCCGGCAGACGCTGCTCATCTATTTGCTGCTGTAAAAAGGTTACTTGATTTTGAAGTTCAGCAATCTGAGCCGATAAAGAAGCATCATTTTCAAAATGCTTTGTAAAGCGTTCAACAAATAAAGGATTTTTATATAAAACATATCCGCCGCCGGCAACAATGCAGACAACAATCACACGAACAAAAAAAGCTTTTAGCCGCAGTCGTAAATTTGACGGTGTTTCTTGTGTTTCCGGCTGCTTTTCAACTTTAACCATTTTAAAAATCCTCTTACGATAATTGTTGGCAATAAATATTTTATAGTGTATATAATTAAAATAAAACTTCAATAGCTTTAGTGGATAAATTCAGATGATAGTTTTGGGAATAGAAAGCAGCTGCGATGAAACAGCCGCAGCAATCGTTAATGATCGGAAAGAAATTTTAGGACAAAGCCTCTTATCACAAGAAGAACACAAAGTTTTTGGCGGTGTTGTTCCGGAAATTGCGGCCCGCTCCCATTTGGAACACATTGATGAAATTATTGACCGCTGCCTGAAAAAATCAGGACTTAAACTCAACGAAATTGACGCTGTTGCAGCATCTTCAGGTCCAGGCCTTATCGGCGGTGTTGTTATTGGCGTTATGGCCGCTAAAGCTTTAGCTTTGGCGCTTAATAAGCCTTTTATTGCCGTTAATCATTTGGAAGGTCATGCTCTTTGCGCACGTTTGACAGAAGATGTTGCTTATCCTTATCTGTTATTACTGGTTTCCGGCGGACATTGCCAAATTTTAATCGTTAAAGGTGTTGGTGAATTTGAGCGGCTGGGAACCACAATTGACGATGCCGCAGGAGAAGCTTTTGATAAAGTGGCAAAAATGCTGGGATTAGGCTATCCCGGCGGCCCGATGATTGAAAAAATGGCCGCTTTAGGTAATGAAAATCGATTCGTTTTACCTCGCCCGCTTCATAATTCCGGAGATTGCAACCTATCTTTCTCGGGGTTAAAGACGGCCGTTCGCAAAATCGTTGAATCTTATGCTTCTGACGGCAATCCCGAACACGCTATCATCAATAAACAGGATACCGCTGATATTTGTGCCTCTTTTCAGCTTGCAGCAACGGAATGTCTTTGTTCCAAACTGAAAGCCGCCATTAAAATCTTCAAAAACAAATACCCTGAAGGAAAAGATTTGGTTGTCTCTGGCGGTGTCGCCGCAAATACCTATCTGCGGGAACATCTGAAAACATTAGCCGATAAAAACGGTCTTATTTTCTCGGCACCCCCCATCAAATATTGCACAGATAATGGTGTTATGATTGCCTGGGCCGGACTGGAACGTTTTCAAAAAGGAATGACAAATTCTTTGGATTTCAAACCTCGCCCGCGTTGGCCTTTAGATGCCGATGCGCCTAAAGCCGCCGGAGCCGGAGGAGTAAAAGCATAATGCGTAAATCATCCGAAGTCATTGAAATCATGAATATTTTTAGGGAAAAAGACCCTAATCCCAGATGCGAACTAAACTTTCACAATGCTTACACACTTTTAGTTGCCGTGGTTTTGTCAGCTCAAAGCACAGATAAAGGTGTAAACAAAGCAACAACCGAACTTTTCAAAATCGCTGATACACCGCAAAAAATGCTCGACTTAGGCATTGATAAGCTCAAAGAGCACATAAAAACCATCGGTATATTCAATAATAAAGCCAAGAATATTATGGCTTTAAGCAGAGAACTCGTTGAAAAACATAACGGAGAAGTTCCTTCTCGCCGTGAAGATCTTGAAAATCTCGCCGGCGTCGGACGCAAAACAGCTAATGTTGTATTAAATGTATGGTTTAATCAGCCGACATTAGCCGTTGACACACATGTAATGCGCATCTCTCATCGTCTTGATTTCAGCCGAGGAAAAACGCCTCTGGAAATAGAAAAAGACTTAATAAAACATATGCCGGATGAATACCTGAAAAATGCCAATCACTGGCTGGTGTTATTTGGAAGATATGTATGCAAAGCACAAAAACCCGATTGTGCCAATTGCCCGATTCTCAACTATTGCCATTCACAAGACAAGCTTATTTGATAAAACTGTTTAGAGCATCAATCACACGATTAACCGTATTTTCAACCTGCTCTTCTCGTGTTTCGACCACAATATCAGCCTCGGAATAATAAGGATATTCCTCTTGAATATAAGCCTCAAGCTTATTTTTCAGATGATCATCGCATCCTTCTAAAAACGGACGATGCTTACGACCGGCCGTGCGATTATATAACACATCAACATCCGCTTTTAACCAAACCGTAATCGCATGTTTTTTAGCCAGTTGGCGTGTTTGTTCCGCAACAAAAGATCCGCCGCCTGAAGCTAAAACACAAGCTTCACCTTGCAGCAAACGTTTCATAACTCGCATTTCTCCGGCACGATATTCTTCTTCACCAAAGCATTTTAAAACATCAACCAAAGATAAGCCGGCAGCTTTTTCAATCTCTTGATCTCCATCAACAAACGGCAGATTAAGTTTTTTGGCCAAGCGACGTCCGACGCTGGTTTTACCGCTACCCATCAATCCGACAAGCAATATTATTTTATCTGTTTTTATCATCATGGTTTATTTTTTTATTCTTCTTTCACTTTTCTTATGCTAAATATACATACACAGATTGATATTTCGCAACATATTTTTTAAAGGTATGCATCATGAGACAAAAAAAATCAAATTCATCCGCTCTTCTGTTTTATGTTTTGGGTTTTATTTTTATTGTTGGATTCTTCTATATCGCCACACATGAAATTCCGCTCAAAACAGAACATGTCGAAACCGTCTTGCCTAATGATTTTCTGAACAAATAAGCATGGATAATATTGTAGAAAACTTTCTTTCCATGATGGTTGCCGAAAAAGGCGCGTCAATTAATACAATTGAAGCCTATAGGCAAGATATCGAAATTTTTGCCGACTGGCTGGGCACAAATCAAATTGAAAAAGCTTCCAAAGAAGATATCTCCGGCTTTATTCGAGATTTGGGAAAACAAGGGTTTGCTCCCAAAACACAAGCAAGAAGACTATCGGCCCTCAAAGAATTTTTTAAGTTTTTGTATTCTGAAAATATTATCAAAGAAAATCCGGCACTGCATTTAACAACACCAAAACAAGAAAAACCCCTGCCTAAATTTTTAACTAATGACGAAATATATCAACTGATAAATCAGGCAAAATCAGCTAAAGACATCAAACATCGCCGGATTGCCGTCATGCTGGTTTTAATGTATCATTGCGGGCTGCGTGTTTCAGAAATGGTCTCTTTACCTTTGAACAGCATAAATTATAAAAAAAAACAAATTCTGATAAAAGGTAAAGGTTCTAAGGAACGTATTGTCCCCATATCAGAAGAAGCTATTTCTGAAATCAAAGAATATCTGGATTTTCGTCATTGTTTTATAAACGGCAAAACAAGTCCGTGGCTGTTTCCGTCATTAACAGCCAAAGAAGGACATATCACTCGTGATTTCTTCTTTAAACATCTTAAAAATATCGCTGCAAAAGCAGGAATTTATCCTGAACGCGTCTCTCCGCATGTTTTAAGACACTCCTTTGCAACCAGCCTTTTACGCAATGACGCGGATTTACGCTCTGTTCAAAAAATGCTGGGACACGAAAATATCACAACAACCGAAATCTATACACACATTATATCTGACGAATTAATTGCCAAAGTTCAGCGTCTGCATCCATTGAACAGAAAAAAAGAATAAACAAATAACTCTGATAATGCAAAACTTAATTAAGATATAAGATATTAACAGTAGATAATGTAAAAATAGTAAGATTTAAGGAATTTTGCGAAAGAAGTGTACATTGAAGTACATGACTGAGCAAAATATCCGCAAAATCTGCCCTAGTTTTGCATTAGATACTAGTTAATCTTTGCCGATTTGAATATTCCGATTAATATTTACAGATAAAATGATTCCGAAAGAAGCCATAATAGAAAGCATAACCGTTCCACCGTACGAAATCAAAGGTAAAGGCACACCAACCACCGGAATTAAGCCGAGAACCATCGCTGTATTGATAAACACATATAAGAAATAGTTTGTAGC
>CAYTQF010000015.1:0-23864 GCA_964440165.1 uncultured Azospirillaceae bacterium | reverse complement strand
AAGCACGCAAGAAGTACAATTTCGCACGGCGAACTTTAACGATACGAGATACTTCGATTTTAGCTACGTTCGGAGAATACAATGGGAATACACGCTCAACACCTTCACCGAAAGAAATTTTTCTAACCGTGAAAGAAGAATTCAAACCGTCATTTTTACGAGCGATGCAAACGCCTTCATAAACCTGAATACGTTCTCTATCACCTTCTTTTACCTTTGTGTGTACTTTCAAAGTATCACCGGCTTTGAACTGCGGAATGTTTTTACCGGCTGTGAGCTTTTCCATCTGCTCTTTTTCAATATTTTCAATAATGTTCATTAGTTTAACCCTTTTTTTAAATTTTTATAACCTATACACCTAATTTTTTTGCGAATCAAGATATTTTTGCAAAAGATCAGGTCTTCTTTCTTTTGTTATGGCAAGCGCTTGCTCGTGCCGCCACGCGGCAATATTTTGATGATGTCCACTGAGCAGAATATCGGGAACAGTTCTACCTTCCCAGGTTACCGGGCGGGTGTATTGGGGATGTTCCAACAAAATATTTTCAAAGCTTTCATCTGTCGTAGAATCTGCATTACCCAAAACACCGGGCAAAAGTCTGATAACCGCATCAAGCATTATCTGCGTCGCCTGTTCACCTCCGGTCAAGATGTAATCGCCGATACTGATCTCCTCAACATTATAGGCTTCAAGTATTCGTTCATCCACACCTTCAAAACGGCCGCATATCACAGAAATATTTTCTTCGGCAGCCAGTTCGTGAACAAGCTTTTGCGTTAATGTTTTTCCGCGCGGGCTCATGTATATCAAACGCCCGCCCTGATGATTTTTTTCCAGCGCATGCCCCAAAACATCCGGACGCATGACCATTCCGGCTCCGCCGCCAAACGGGGTATCATCAACTGATCCATGCTTGTCAAAAGCATAATCTCGAATATTGACACACTCCAACGACCATTTGCCGTCCTGTAGAGCTTTTCCGGTCAGGGAATACCCTAAAAAACCGGGAAAAATCTCAGGAAATATGGTATAAATCTTTATGTTCATGGCTAGGGCTGCTCCGGGGTATCATCCGGTGCATATTCCATTAAAACAGATGTTACAACAACATATCCGTCGGCCACATTCACTTCAGGAACATACGCTTTGGTAAAAGGAATCATTTCCAGCTTGCCGTTGGATTTCAGTTTAATTTCCAAAATCTCTCCGGCTCCGAAATTATATAATCCGGCAACAGATCCGACAATCATATCACCTTGACGAACTTCCAAACCAATTAAATCGGCTTCATAAAATTCATCTTCGTCTTTTAACTCAGGCAAAACATCCCGTGTAATATAAAACGAAGTCCCGATTAACGTTTCTGCCGTTGTCCGATCATTTATTCCTTTTATTTTTACCCGAAGCAATTCCTTACTGCGGCCAACCACTTTAAGCTCAAAACTACGAGAATCATTTTTGTCGCGGACAATGCCGTAGTGATCAATATTCGTATCAGGTTCAGTAAAGCTTTTAACTTTAACTTCCCCTTTAATACCATGCACGCCGACAATCGCGCCTAAACAAATTTTATTCCCGTTTTCCATTGCTTAAAGCTTTCTGATAATTATAAGCACTCGCAATTAATAATTATTCGGCAGAAGCAGCTTCAGCGGCTTCGGCAGCTGCAGCAGCAGCTTTTTCTTCTTTTTCTTTCATTCTCTCAACAGCTTTAGCTTTCGGAGCTGATTTTTTCGGCTGTTCACGCAGAGAAGGAGCTGCACACAAACCTTGTGCAGAAAAGATTTTCTGCAATCTTTCCGTCGGTTGAGCACCTTTGGCCAACCAAGCTTTTACTTTTTCAACATCCAAAACAACTCTTTCAGCGTGATCTTGAGGCAACAACGGATTGAAAGTTCCGAGTTTTTCAATAAATCTACCATCGCGCGGAGCTCTTTGATCTGCTGCTACGATTTTGTAAAACGGGCGTTTTTTTGAACCGCCACGAGAAAGTCTGATACGTACTGCCATTTATATTCTCCTTTTATTAATTAAATTTCCGCCTTATGGCTAAAACGGAAATCTGTTTCCTGATCCGCCGAACATACCGCCCAACGGATTTCCTTGTTTAAGCAAAGGCATATGGTTTTTCATTAAACCTGAAAGTCCGCCCATATTGCCCATTCTTTTCATTAAAGCCGACATCTGTTCATATGATTTGAGCAGACGATTGACTTCTTGAACTTCTACTCCGGCACCTGCCGCAATTCTTTTTTTGCGGGATGCCTTAATTATTTCAGGATGTTTTCTTTCTGCTATAGTCATAGAAAGAATAATAGCTTCCTGTTTTTTTATTAGTTTGTCCCCGATTGAAGCGTCTTCAATCTGACTTTTGATTTTGGAAAGTCCCGGAATCATTCCCAGCAAAGATCCCATACTGCCTATTTTTTGAATCTGGCGCAGTTGAGACAGCATATCCTCCAAATCAAATTTGCCTTTCATCATCTTACGAGCCATCTTCTCGGCTTCTTCGCGGTCAACATTTTCAACCGCTTTTTCAACCAAACTGACGACATCGCCTTGTCCTAAAATACGACCGGCAATGCGCTCCGGATGAAACTCTTCAAATTCGTCCGTCTTTTCGCCGGTACCCATAAATTTGACAGGAACATCAGCAACCATTTTCATGGATAATGCCGCACCGGCACGAGAAGAACCATCCATACGGGTCAAAACAATACCGGTCAATCCGACTTTTGCATTAAATTCTCCGGCCACATTGCAAGCTTCTTGCCCTATCATCGCATCTGCAACCAATAATGTTTCAGACGGTTCGGCAATTTTTTTAACAGCGATAACTTCTTGCATCAAGGCATCATCAATCTGCAAACGTCCCGCCGTATCCAAAATCACGACATCAAAGCCGCCTTTTTTAGCGTCTGATAAAGCACGTTTGGTTATGGCTTCCGGTTTTTCATTCTTGACAATCGGTAAAGAATAAACGCCAACTTGTTGAGCCAACTGAGCTAATTGCTCCTGCGCTGCCGGACGATAAATATCCAAAGACGCCAGCATAACTTTTTTATTTTTTTTCAATCTGGCGGCTAATTTGGCCGATGTTGTCGTTTTACCCGAACCCTGCAAACCGACCATCAATATGACAGCAGGAGGAACGGTTTTAAAATTCAACTCGGCACCGGTTTCAGAACCTAATAATTTTACTAATTCATCATGAACAATTTTAACAACCATCTGCCCCGGCTGAACAGATTTTACAACCTTTTCACCGAGGGCCTGTTCTTTTACCTGTGCGATAAAGTTTTTAACAACAGGCAAAGAAACATCCGCTTCAAGCAAAGCTACACGAATTTCACGCATGGCGGCATCAATATCTTTTTCAGTCAATACTCCGCGAGAAGTAATCTTTGAAAAAGCAGCGCCCAGCTTATCCGTCAGACTATCAAACATTCTAAAACCCGTTGTCTATAAACTATTGCACGCCAGTGTGCGAACCCTCGCTGACTGGCGGCACGCCTTGGCGTGTTGTTAAATTAATCCGTTTTAATATGAAAAAAATCATATAATTTGTGCTTTTTATACTTTATGAATCGTTAAGAGTCAAGCCTTTTATAGCATCAATAATAAAATTCCATCTTGAAAAAAACACGGCTTCTGCATACATCTTTTTTCATAACGACACTCATCTGTTCAGATAAAAGGAGAAAACCAATGAAAATTATTGTCATCGGCGGCGGTACAACCGGTGTAAGAGCGGCTCTGACATTACGTTCTATGGATGCTGAAGCTGATATTTTGATAATTGAAAAATCTCCTCATCTTAATATTGCCTCTTGCGGTATTCCGGATTTTTTAAACGACACGATCAAAGATCCGACAACTTTAATGATTAATACACCGGAGCAGCTGGAACAGCTTTTTGCCATTAAAGTCTTAACAGATGCTGAGGTTGAAACAATTAATTCAGCGCAGAAAATCGTTTATACTTCCAATAAACTCAGCTATTCTTATGATAAATTATTGATTACGACCGGTTCGGAACAATTGCGACCGGATATTGCCGGTGTTCTTTCCGATCAGGTTTTTACCGTCAAAGACTTAAGATCAGCCGTACGCATTAAAGACTATATCCAAAAATTTCAGACACAAAATATGGTGATTATCGGCGCTTCTCATCTGGCTTTGGAAATTGCTGACAGTTTTGCAGACAGCTGCGGACATATCAGTCTGATTACGGAAAAAGTACCGCTTTTACCAATGTTGCAGAGAGAAACCGTCAAACCGCTCATTAAAGAACTGGCGACCAATCGCATATCTTTATACTCTGAAAATTTAATCCAATCTTTTGAAGAAACCAAGATTATTTTAGACAACGGAACGGAAATACCTTATGATATAGCTCTGATTGCCCGACAAAACACTCCAAACCTGAAACTGTCAATCTTATCAAAACTTGATATCGGCGATACAGGCGGATTACTCGTTAATTCTTATATGCAGACTTCAGATAAAAATATTTATGCTGCCGGAGACAATACGGAACTCAGCGACAATATTACCGAAATAAAACTGCGCCCCACCCAGCCTAACATTGCCTTAGAACAAGCACATATTGCTGCTGAAAACATTTTAAACCGCAAAGAAAAACTTGATTTTTATACACCGTATCTGCTTTGTCAGGCTTTTAATCATGAAATCGGAACTTTCGGCGCCAATCGCCTAACATTAAAAGCTTCCGGCATGGATTTCTTTGAAGTTACGGCAACAGGTTATTCCGCAGAATTAATAAGTTCTAACAGAGAACCGCTTTCTCTAACATTGTATTTTAATCGTAAAGGTAAAATTCTCGGTGCGGAAGGCTGCGGTAAGCAAGGGATAGATAAACGCTTGAATATTATCGCAACTTTAATACAAACAAACGCCTCAGTATATGATTTGCAAAAACTTGAACTGTTATATAATTATAATTTCAGCACATTGAATGAAATTTTACTCAAGCTTGGTCAAAAAGCCGTAAAATTATTGGAAAATAATTAAATAATTTTTCTATTCCTGCAAAATATTATCATATTTTAAACCAATTCGCGGTATTATTGGGGCAAATTAACATATTAAGGACAATGTAAAATGAGTAAAATTGCCGTTATCGGCGTCCAAGAAACCATCGGACGCGAAATTTTGAGTTTTTTGGAAGAAAATGCCTATAAACCGGAAGACGTTATTGCTTTAGAACCTAAATCTCCATTAGGAAATATGGTTTCTTACGGAGAAGAAGCCGACTTGGATGTTTTTAATCTTGATGACTTTGATTTTAGTAAAGTTGATATTGCCATTTTTGCAGCATCCGAAGCTGTTTCTAAAAACTTTGTTCCGAAAGCTTTGGCAAAAGGTGTAAAAGTTATTGATTGCAGCACAGCTTTTTTTGCCGATGAAGATGCTCCCATGATTATTGCCGGATATAATAATGATAAGATTATGACAGCAAATAAAGGATTAATTTGTATCCCCTCCGCTGCGGTTATTCAAATGCTGACGCCCTTGCTGGAAATTGAAAAAACATATGGTATTAAGCGCATTGTTACCTCTACATACACATCGACATCCATTTACGGTAAAGAAGCTATGGACGAGCTTTTTTCTCAAATCCGCCGTATTTATATGAATGATCCGATTGTCGATGATCAAAAAGTTTTCAAAAAACAAATTGCTTTCAGCGTTATTCCTCAAGTCGGCGAATTTATCGGCGAAGAAACCTCTGAAGAATGGGCAATGAATGCCGAAACGAAAAAAATTATGGGCGGCGATATTAAGGTTCATGCAAATTGTGCGATTATCCCCGCTTTTATCGGCGCAGCTCAGTTTGTGAATGTAGAATGCGCTAAAGACGTTGACGTTGATGATGTTCGTAAGCTGATGAAAAACACTCGCGGTGTTGTTGTGTTTGATAAAAATACGGATGGCGGATATGTTTGTCTGTCGGATGTTCAGGGCGAAAATGATATTTATGTCAGCCGATTACGCCAAGATGTTTCTGTTGAAAACGGTTTCAGTTTTTGGTGCGTTGCCGATAATCTTCGAGCCGGTGTCGCCAAAAATGCTTTTGAAGTTATGAAGTTAATTCTGGAAATAAAAAAACACTAATTGACTAAATGGATTGCAGACTATGAAAAAAATGGTAAGTGCCGCCGCTTTTGTTTTAATGTTGTTAACCTCTTTTTCGGCATCAGCCAAAGAGGTAGAGATTGATGCCATAACAAAAGTTGTCGAAAGTATAAAGTCCGAAGAACAAATTAACTATACCAGTCTTTCAAGAACCCTAAATTCTCTTGAAAATGATTTAAAAACCGGAAATTATACAGCCGACATCTTAAGTTCAAGCGTAAAAAAACTCAGCGATATCCGTACTAAACTTACCACGGCACGTAAACAAAATGAGCAGGAACTTCAGTTTGTACAAAAGAGGATTGAAGCTCTCGGGGCTGCTCCGGCAGATGAAAGTACAGAAGTTGATTCGATTGCCAGAAAGCGCAAAGAGTTCAATGATGAAGCCTCTATGCAAAAAGGTATTATAGCCGAAACCGACGTTTTATTGGCAAAAATTGATGAATTGGATACATTAATTCTGAACACACGCAATCAGGAATTGCTCGGCAACCTGCTCAGTCCGCAAAAAGCAATTATTTTACCGCAACATTTTTTTCATGATACAACACTGTTAATTAATTTCTCTCTGGACATAATTCAGTCTCCTATCAGTTGGTATAAAAATTTGAATTCAACGCAACGGATTGAAGTACAGTCTAAATTTATTCCGGGAACATTGTTGTTTGTTTTGTTTCTCTGGCTGGGCATTAACCTCCGTTTGTTCATCATGAAACACTTTGGCTACAATCATGAACTTAAAAGCCCGAGATTTGGAAAAAAAGTTTTTGCCGCATTTTTGGTAGCTTTGGCTTATGGCGTAATTCCTGCTTCTATTATTGCCGGTTTTATGATTTGGCTGTACAGTACAAAAATTGTTTCCGGAAGTTTTTTCGGAATTGTATTAAATCTGCTTTTACTTTATTCTTTGGTTATTTTCCTGCTTAAAGCATTTACCCGCGTTGTCTTTGCGCCATATAATCCCAAATGGCGTCTGGTCAACATGGAAACAGAAAAAGCCAAACATATTACCAACACTTTATATATGGCAATCATCACCGTCGGATTATGTTCGTTGATGGAGCATATCGCTGTTTCGGCCAATTACTCGGTAGACCTTATTGCCTTTTTGAGCCTCATCGCCACAACACTTAAAGGTCTGTTTATAATCCTGTTGACCAAAGCCTTGCTTTTAGATGATTTACCAGAAACAAGAGATGAGGAAGAAACAGAGGAAGAAAACAATTCTGAAATCTTAAATAGAGCCGTAAAAATCAGTTTTTCGATTATTTTCGGTGTTGCGGTTATTTGGGCTATCTCCCTATTCGGATATACCCGTCTCAGCGCTTTTATCTTCAACCGATTAATTTTCTCAGCTCTAATCGTCGCCGCTTTGTTTTTGCTGCGTAAACTTGTTTCTGAGTTTTTACACCAAATGTTATTCTTCAAATTTTGGTTCAGAACATTTAAATTACGGCGCAAAGTTCGTGTATCAATAGCATTTTGGAGCAATATCTTTTTAGATCCGATCTTCATTGTCTTAGGTATTTTCCTGCTATTGACAATTTGGGGCGTTTCAACAGATTTGCTGTTGCAAAGCATGAAGAAACTGGTTACAGGATTTAATGTCGGCGGTGTAAACATTTCATTATTATCCATAATTCTCGGCATTATATCGTTCTTTGCCTCTTTGACATTGTTCAAAGCTCTGAGAACTAAATTTATTAATCAAGTTTTAGGTAAAATGGCTATTGATGACGGCATCAAACATTCACTTTCTGCCGGCATGGGATTTGTCAGCTTTGTTTTAGCGGTTATTATTGCCATTGTTATGATGGGCGGTAATCTTACCAATCTTGCCATCATCGCCAGTGCGTTATCTGTCGGTATCGGTTTTGGTTTACAGAATATCATTAATAACTTTGTTTCCGGTATCATTATCTTATTCGAACGTCCGTTCAAAGTCGGCGACTGGGTCGTTATCAACGGACAGGAAGGTAAGATTCAACAAATCAATATCCGTTCTACAGAAATTGAAACCTTTAATAAATCAAGCGTAATTATTCCAAACGCAACATTAATTTCTAATTCTGTAACAAACCTGACGCATGGCAATAATTGGGCAAGACAGTCTGTAACGATCGGTGTTGCTTATGGTTCCGATGTAGACAAAGTTCGGGAAATTTTGTTAGAATGTGCAAAATCTCATAAACATGTCATGAAAACTCCGGCACCATACGTCTTATTTAAAGATTTTTCATCCAGCAGTTTGGAATTTGAATTGCGCTGCTACACCTCTGATATTTGGAATGGTTGGATTGTTCCGAGCGATTTGCGTTTTATGATTAATAAACGCTTTATTGAAGAAGGAATTGAAATTCCGTTCCCGCAGATTGTAGTTCACTCCGGTGAAAAAGTAGCGCAAGAAAATCAATTCTATGCTAAAAAAAAGGCGAAATCTAAAAGTTAGGTCTTGCAAAAAAATAAAAGTATGCTAATAGTTTTCGCATTGCCGGTTTAGCTCAGTTGGTAGAGCAACGCATTCGTAATGCGTGGGTCGGTAGTTCGAGTCTACTAACCGGCACCATTTGCATAAAAATCCCCGAAGGTTCTCCTTTGGGGATTTTGCGTTGCTAGCTCTGGCTCGTAAACTCTCTGCGTTCGCTAACTCGCTGCGGTCATTCGACTTCTATAATCGGCTGCGGTCTTTTTCTTTCCCTGGCCGATCAAGAAGTCTTCTCCTTCCGGGAAAAAAATTGATACCAATCAATTTTTTTGTCCTCAGCGCATTCGTAATGCGTGGGTCGGTAGTTCGAGTCTACTAACCGGCACCATAAAAACGCTCCTTTGAGAGCGTTTTTTTGTATCATAAATTTTCCCCAAAATATCTATTGATGTTTTTTGATAACATTCTTATTATTCACCTGTCAATCACGATGGAGATAATATGCCTAATCTGTCTCAACAACTTTTAACATGGTATGCTAAAGAAGGACGTGAACTGCCTTGGCGCGTCAAAGGCGGTGCTCACCCTAATCCTTATATCATCTTGGTTTCAGAAGTTATGCTGCAGCAGACAACCGTTAAAACCGTGATTCCTTATTTTCACAAATTTATGGCGCGTTTTCCGACAATACAGGATTTAGCGGCAGCTCCGATTGAAGATGTATATCAATTATGGCAGGGACTGGGTTATTATTCACGCGCCCGCTCTCTTCACGCATCAGCAAAAATGATTGTTGAAAATTTATCCGGACATTTTCCTCAAACCAGAAATGAAATTTTAAAACTCAAGGGTATCGGCAGTTATACCGCAGCCAGTTTTTTGGCTTTAGCCTTTAATTTACCGGAAACGGTTGTTGACGGTAATGTTACCCGTATTATTTGCCGAATGTACCATTTAACTCAACCAATTAACGAACTGGCAGATATTATTCGAGAAAAAGCTGAAGCCCTGACAGATAAACATCATCCTGCAGATTATGCGTCCGCAATCATGGATTTAGGTGCCACTGTCTGCACACCAAAAAATCCGCAATGTCTTATATGTCCATGGCAAAAAAGCTGTCTTTCTCAAAAATTCAAAGATATGGAAAATCTACCTCTACGCAACAAGATTGCTAAGCAAGAAAAACATGGTCGGGTTTATCTGATATATAATTCTCAAAAACACATATTTATCCGTCAACGTAAAGAAAAAGGGTTGCTCTCCGGTCTCTACGAGTTTCCATGGACGGAAGATGACACTTCTCTTTTTTCCAATGCTGTAAATTCCGGAAAATCCGTAACTCATGTTTTTACACATATCAGACTGACGTTAGATGTTTATATTGTGCATACAGATATTGTACAGGAAAACGGCTTATTTATTCCACCGCAATCTATGGTTAATTATCCGTTTTCAACTTTAATGAAAAAAGTTTATAAAACTAGTCTCGTCTCATAATATCTTTTTGTTTTTGACGAATACCTTTGCAATAAGAAGAACCGAACATCGCACCAATTTTTACTGTAAATTTTTTGAATTTAAATATTTTGGTTTTGCATTTATAGAGAATTAATTGCTTTAAACTAAGTTTATAATCGCCCAACACTTTCGTTCCGATTAATTCTACATCACCGCTCCAACCCAAATCGTCATTGCAATAAATTTCAAATACACGGATATTTTTATCGATACTGCGTTCAACCGTATCATGCGGCGTATTCCAAACATATAACAATAACAAGTCTATTTTTTTGTTTGGATACAACTTTTGCAGTTCAGAAAATTCACGGGCTACCTTATCTTCTCCTGAAATTTCACGGCTAAACATGCGTGTTGTACCAGGTTTTACCTCAGTATCTGTTTTTATTTTTATAACCCTAAAAAATAAAATCCGCTGAGATTTTTCAATTTGATCATATAAACGGCTAATCCGTCGTTGATACTTGTTATAAATCTCATCATAACAATCGTCTAAAGGAACATTTATGGGAAAATCATGCCAAAATTCAACATCATTTAAAGTATTAACATAAATATCCGTTTTTTGATTATCAGGACCTTTATAAACCAGAGCATCTTTACGCAGAAAATTTGTAAAATGCGTCTTTAAAAAACACTCTACGATTTTTATATCGCGAATCCAAATCCAATCAAACGGCAGAGACTCATACTGTAATTTTTGATGTCTCAAATTATACGTTGCGATACATGTTTCTCCGATAGGAATAAAGGCATCATACGTTTTCATAAAAAGCTCCATATTTTTTTGTTTTTTTAGCATAAACCTATACTATTTGTCAAAATAAAAGCTTGTTATGCAGAATTGAAAATCCAATATCGGAAATTACATTATAGATGAAGGAGAAAACAAATGATGCAAAAAATTACATTCGCTATTTTATTGGTTATCTTTTTGTTCGGCTGTGCAACCAGCGAAAAATATGATAAAAAGCTCTCCGGCCTTTTAGGCAAGAATCCGGCTGTTCTGACACAAGAATTCGGAACACCGAGTGCTAAGAGAATTTTAGATAACGGTGATGAAATTGTAACATTTACATCTGTAAACAATACTTATGTTCCTGACGATTTTTATCTGTACCAAGAATATTCTTTACAAGGCGATGCTTCTATTTACGCCCCTTTTGACGGCGATTATGATTTTACCCCGTTTGCACAAAATTTTAATCAATTGCCGGAATATACCTGCCAAACATCTTTTTGGATTCACAACAATAAAATCAGCGGCTGGAAATGGAAAGGAAATAACTGTATTTCTCAATAAATATCTCATTCGGCGTAACTAAATCTTAACTTTAATATGGTGCAATTATTTTATTCGATTTAATTATTTTTTTAGGTATAAATAAAAATGGAATTATTTTTAAATTTGCAGGCAAAATTTAAAAATCTTATTTGGCAAATGATTATTGTTCTGCTGTTTTTCTATTTTAGTTTTTATACTATTAACGGTGATCGCGGTTTAACACGGTATATGTATTTGAATCGCGAGATCGCTTATGCTCATAAAATTGCTGATCAATACCATACAGAGCGCCTTAAATTGGAAAACAAAGTACACTTACTGTCTTCTGATTCTTTGGATTTAGATTTATTGGATGAACGCGCCAAAGTTATCCTTAATATGGTTAAAGATGACGAATTTATCATTCTGGATGAAAATAACGGCTAAAACTAAAAACTATACCCAAATCTTGGATAACTTGATAAAAAGTGCTGTATTTTTGAAAAAAATAGTATATGGTATGTTTGATTTTATGTTAACAACCAGAGTTTCGCCGGCTTTACCAGCGAAATATTTTATATGATATTGAACGATTTAGAACATAAATTAGACAGCCACCCTTGCTATACCGAACAAAAATCTCTCTTTTCTCCTAAAGAGATTATTTTTCGTTCGAACGGTCGTGCTCGAGTCTGGCAAATTTCGCCTAAAGTTCAGATTATTATGCTGGTTTTAGTTTGCTTAATTACGACATGGAGTTTGTATTCATACCATTTCTATTCCCGCTCTGATTCCATTATCCATCGAAAAGATCAGCAATTGGTTTTGGCTCGAGATGCTTATTTGAACTTAATTACAGACTTTTTAGCCATTCATAAAAATGTTAATTCCATTTTAGATTCTTCTCAAGGCAATAGTAAAGATATTGAACTCTACAAGAAAAAAGCTTCTGTTTTTGAAGATAAAATCAAACAAATTGTCGATTTACAAAATTGGACAGCACAGGATGAATTAAACAAAAAAACAGAAATCAGTGATGTTTTATTGCAAAGAGATATTGTCGTCTCAGAAAGAGATGCCTTAAAAAAACAAGTTGATAAAATGGAAAACGTCCTTTCGGATGTTAAACAGGCAGAACTTGAAGTTTTTGAAAAATTACGTGCTATATCTTCAAAAGAAGTAGAGAAATTACGCAGCACTTTTAATTCCATTAATGCGCCATTAAAAAAACACGGATTATATTTTAATCCTCTGGCTAATAAAAAAGACAGTAAAGGCGGTTTGTTTATTCCCGAATCATCTCTATTTAATGATAAAAATATTGATGATAAAGTTTCTCAGATTTATCAAAATGTTGAAAATTACGAATATTATAAAGAAGTTTTGAAACACTTACCTTTAGGACAACCGGTATGGAGTTATTGGGTAACATCCCAATACGGAACCCGTAATGATCCGTTTAAAGGTAGCAAAGCCTCTCATAAAGGTGTCGATTTAGCCAGCCGCACAGGAAACAAAATCAAAGTCAAAGCTGAAGGTAAAGTTGTGAAAGCTGAGTATTCCAACGGATACGGTAATTTGGTTGTTGTGGATCACGGCAACGGCTTTTCAACTAAATATGCACATCTGAACAAGATTTATGTAAAAAAAGGTCAAGTTTTAAAGTATGATGACGTGATAGGTGAAGTCGGTTCTACCGGACGTTCTACAGGTCCTCATTTACATTATGAAGTATTATACAGAGGGGTAAGTGTTAACCCGCTGCCGTTTATAAAAGCCAAAGCTTCTTAGGGAGAATAAAGATATGAAAAATTTTAAACGTCTATTACTTTTAAAATTTGCACGTAAAGTAAACCGCAATAGTTCGAACAAAGCCGCACCGGTTCCGACAATTATCAGTGAAAACACTATCGTAAAAGGTGATATTATCAGTGATGGAATTGTTCATATCGACGGACAGGTTGAAGGCGATATTCGTTGTTCTGAATTAATTATCGGCCTCAAAGGTGCTGTTAAAGGTTGTGTTATCGCAAAAAATATGCAATTGTATGGTGCTTTAAGCGGCAAAGCTATGGTTGACACTTTGTTTATCTCTAAAAACGCAAAATTAATCGGGGATGCCTCTCATAATTCTATTGCTATTGAGCCCGGCGCTTATATTGACGGACATTGTATGCGTTCCGGCGCTCCAATTCCGGCAGAACAAGGCGCTCAGGATTTGATGTTGGTTGATAAATCAGGCAAATCCAAACATAAGGCATAGCAAAAACTATGGCAAAAAAAACCAGCCGTTCTGATTTCATCTCTCACGGAGTTGTCGCGCTTAATCGGCGAGCTAATTTTGATTATCAGATAGAAGAAAAATATATTGCAGGATTACAACTCAGCGGAACCGAGGTTAAATCGTTGCGTTTGGGACATGCCAATATTACAGATGCTTACGGCATTGAGAAAAACGGCGAATTATATATGTCTAACATGTTTATTGCCGAATATGCCAATAAAGGCTATGAATCTCATATTGAAAAAAGAGATAGAAAACTTCTTTTAAATAAAAAAGAAATCGTCAAAATTATCAGCGACTTATCACGAAGAGGATCAACACTTGTGGCGTTAAGGTTATTTTTTAATGAAAGAGGTCGAGCCAAGCTTGAAATCGGGCTGGGACGAGGTAAAAAACTTTACGATAAAAGGGAAACGATCAAAGAGCGTGATTGGAATCGTGATAAACAGAGAATTTTAAATAATAATCGTTAAAAAAATCCCCGACTTATCGGGGATTTTTTGTATAAGAAAAAATTTATTCTTCAGGCTTATTGAGACCATTTTCCGGAGAAACAATACCTCCGGAGATAACAAATTTAATCCCCTCTTCCACAGTCATATTCATCACTATAACTTCAGATTTCGGTACAAAAATCAAAAAACCGGAAGTCGGGTTCGGCGTGGTCGGAATAAAAACATTCAGCATCGGTTCCGGTAGTTTTTTTTGAAGTTCGCCTTGTGTATCAGTGCTGACAAAACCGAGAATCCATAACCCTTTGCGCGGATACTCAAGCATAACAACCTGATTAAATGCTTGATTTTTATTTGAAAGAAAAGTTGTAAAAACTTGTTTTATCAAAGAATAGACGCTGGAGATAAAAGGGAGTTTAAACATAATCCATTCACCCAGACGCAAGAATAATCTTCCGACAAAACCAGCGGCAAACATTCCGATAAAAATCATCAGCAAAACCAATACGATCACACCCAGTCCCGGAATAGAAACAGGAAGATATGTATCCGGACGAAATTCCGGCGGAAGGATGCGATTAACTAAATGATCCATCCAAAAAATCAGCTTATAGGCCAGATAAAAAGTAATAGCCACCGGTGCTGTAACTAAAATACCCGTAAAAAAGTAGGCTTTTATTTTAGACCCCAAACGCATAAATACAGCTTTTTCTTTTTCAGCTTTTGCTAACGATTTCTTTTTATTTGTCTTTTTCATGCTTTCCTCTTTGCATCATCAATAATAAATTGTACAGAATTACGCCCCATCCAATTATCGCGGCGCAAAACACCTAAAACATCAAATATATCGTTACAACTGTTCAGCATAGCCTGCCCCAGTTCGTTATCCGCCACTTTAAAAGCCATCGCTTTAAGACTGCCGCCGTTATCCGAACTTAAAAAACATCGAACATGTCCGCTACCGACAATGGATGCTTTTTTAAAACGAACATTCTTTATAACCAATTTCGGTTCACTGTTACCGGATCCATACGGTTCAAGCAGAGCGAGTTTTTCAGCTAATTGAACATCGGCACCGTTCACATCAAGTATTCCGTCATATTCCAAAACGGGAACAATTGCCTCGTTTCCAAGCTTGTTTTTAACATATTCTCCAACAAAACGGCGAAAATCATCTAAACGGCTTTCTTCTAAAGAAAATCCTGCAGCCATGGCATGTCCGCCGCCTTTAGTGATAATTCCCTGCTCTTTGGCGGCAATAATAAGTGCTCCTAAGTCAACTTGAGGAATTGAACGCGCAGATCCCTTCACTTCGTCTGCTTCAACAGACATGACAAAGGATGGCAGATTATATCTTTCTTTTAATTTTCCGGCAACAATACCGATTACACCCTGATGCCAATCATGTCCGTATACAAAAGCAATCGGATATTCCGATGAATGACTTTCAAGCATTTCTATTGCTTGCAAAAATACATAATTTTCAATTTCTTTACGTTGTGTATTAAATTCATCCAACTTTGTCGCCAGAGATTCTGCTTCCTTCTCATTTCGACAACATAACAATCGGTTACCGAGAGACGCATCACCGACACGACCGGACGCATTAATACGCGGTCCCAAAACATAACCTAAATGAAAAGCACTCGGAGCTTCGGCAATTCCGGCCTTGTCTATCAGCGCTTTCAATCCTATATTTTGCCGATGCGCCATAATTTTTAGACCTTGTCGAACAAAAGCTCTGTTCAACCCAGCCAAAGGAACAACATCACAAATTGTACCTAAAGCCACTAAATCGAGCCACTGCATAAGCGGCGGCTCCTGTCTTGTTTTAAAGAAACCCTGTTTTCTGAGCTCTCTATTTACCGCGACAATAGTTGTAAACACCACACCAACCGCGGCCATATGCTGCAGATACGGATAATCGTTTTCCTCATCCAGACGTTTCGGATTTACTAAAGCATATGCCGACGGCAAACGAACCTCTGCTTCATGATGATCCAGCGTAATAACGGTAAAACCTTGTTGTTTAGCATAATCAAAAACATCAAAAGCCGCTGTTCCGCAATCGACCGTAATTACAAAATCAATACCTTGTGCGGCAAAGCCGTCAAAAGCCAAGACACTCGGACCGTAACCTTCATCTCTATCGGGAATATGAACTTCCGGATTAATACCGACACTTTCAAGAAAAAGACGCAATACAGAAGAAGAAGTCGCCCCATCTACGTCATAATCCCCAATAATTCCTATTTTCTTACCGGACATTATTGCTTCGGCAATTTTGACGGCTGCTTTATCCATATCCTTCAAAACAGATGGATCCGGCATTAAATTTTGCAGTTTAGGCTCAATGAAATTTGGAACATCATTAACATTCACACCGCGCGCCGTTAAAATTTGCGCAATTAGAAACGGCAAAGAATATTGCTGGGCTATTAACTCAGATTTCCGCTCATCACGATAAGAGGCCTTCCATAAACAGCCGCTTAATGATTTTTCGTTATCCACAGTTACACTCACGCAAAATATTCCTAGTAACTGATATAAACCTCAGCACGGCGGTTCAAACGCTCGCCTTCAGGCATAACTTCCAAATATGCGGGGCGACTGTCGGACAAACCTTCTATAATGATTTTATTTTTCGGCTGACCGTATTTTCTCAACACAGCAGCTACTCTTTCTGCTCGTGCTGCAGATACTTTAAGATTAGTCATTTTATGGGTTATAATATCCGTATTGCGAGTTCTGCTGGAAGCAAAACCTTGGACAACAATATATGCGTTATTCTTTTTTGCTTCTCTGACAACTCGACGTAATTTAGCGTTATATGCGCTATCGACAGCAGAACTGCCATTATTAAAATATACGGTTTCAGCTAAATAAGTTATGCTTGGTACAAAAGGTTGAGATGCATTGAGAACTGTTTGTTCCTTTTTAACCGGAAGCAAAACCTTTTTCTCGCTGATCGGCTTAATTACCTGTTGAGCAGCAACCGGAGAAGAAAACAAATCATCATCTTCGGCATCCATACCGATCAAGTCCATATCTTCAATTGTTACAGGTGTGGTTTTACGCGGTTCAATACGCATATTCGTAATATCATCATCAGAAACAGATGCTTCCGGCTTACTTAAATCTTTTTTTACAGGCGCGTCCGGTGCTGCAACTGCTTTTACTTTCTTCTCAATCTTGGCTTTAGAAGATGCGGTATCATCATACGCCATATTCTCTTCATCTGAAACCAGAGTGTTTTTTTGCTCTGCAATTTCAGGAAACGCAGCTCGAGAAGAATAACATCCGGAGACCATAAGAGATAATACAGAAATAATTGCCGTGGTATTTATAATTTTGCTAAACATCTTCCGCACCTTTAAAATAATCTTTGTCGACTCATATATAGATATATTATTAAAGCAGAGAACACAAGAGCAAAATAGTTTTTAGGCAATAAAATTTTCATATTTTATTTTTGATTGTTTTTATAAAACTTTTATTTTATAGTTAAGCTGTCAAACAGCCACGAAAGGGCATATTTTATGAATTATTCCGCAACAAACTCATCTATCGACGCCGCCTATTATCTTCTGCAATTATCAGAAACAGACGACATTTATCTGGAAACGGAAAAATTGCAGCATCTCTTATTTTTGGCTCAAATTGAATTTGCGGCAAATTACCAAAAACAAATGTTGATACCTTGCGTTTTTATGTGTGATAAAGACGGATTTTTTGAACCCGGATTACGACGGATTTTTGAACAAGGGCGCCCTTTCATGCCGCCGATAAAGCTCTCCCGAGAAGCCGGTGATTTTTTGAAAAATATATGGAAAAAATATGGCAAACTTTCCATTCAGGAATGCCGAGAGCTGGTCGTTAAGACACCCTTATACGCCCAACATTATCAGGAAGGCAAAACGACTGTGCTTACTTGGAATTCTTTGATTGACAATTTACATATTTATGCAAAAATGGATTTGCGAGATGGTTTAAATACTTCTCGACGTAAGGTTTTGGTCTCTCAAAATGGTCCTGTTGTGGTTTCACAATGGACTCCGAGAAAACTAGACCGCATCAACTTATAGGATTATGACATGATGAAAAAATTATTCAGCCTTCTTGCTGTTGTATTGTGCCTGACAGCATGTGAAAAAGCACCAAAATTATCAAAACTGACAATTAATACTGATGACAACAGTGTTGTTTACAATGTTGAAACGGCTGCCACTCTTGCTGAACTGGAAAAAGGTTTGATGGATAGAGAAACTCTGGCTGCGGACAGCGGTATGATTTTTGACCTGTCAAATGTTCCAAACAAAGTTACAGCTATGTGGATGAAAGATACAAAGCTGCCTCTGGATATGTTGTTTGTATCTCATGAAGGTTTTATTTATTGGATGAAAGAAAATGCACAGCCGTATTCCGAAGAATACATTGTCGCCCCATTCCCTGCCGCTGCTGTTGTTGAACTCAATGCCGGAGAGATAAAAAAACACAATATTAAAGTCGGCCATCAGATTAAACATAAACTGTTTAAACCGGTTCAGGATGCTCCTGTAGCGACAAACAAATAAAAGAAAAAAGTCATTTAAAACACCCGAAGCGACATCGGGTGTTTTTTTATGTTATTAACTTGCCGAGCGTATTGTATTTATGGAAAAAATATAATAAAGTTCAGCCAAGTATAAATATCTGACAATGGAATTTCTGTTATGATTAAAATGATAAAACCGATCGTAAACATTTCAAAAATTATTGATAAATATGATACGGTTATTTTAGGCTATCGCGGTGTGGTAACTGACGGGAAAATCATAAAACCGGATGTTATTAATGCCCTTATTAATCTGAAAAAACAAAACAAACGCGTGGTTTTGCTGTCTAACACATCACAAAGAAGTGAGACTGTCATTCGCTTTTTGCACGAAAATAAAGTACCGATGGCTGCTTTTGAAGCAATTGTTACGGCCGGTGAAATTATGCATTATCAGCTAAAGGCAAAAAGTGGTGATTTAGCTTCTGCCGGAAATAAATATTTTCGTATCGGCGGTAAATCTTCGAACGGCGTGTTTTACGGATTGAAGTTTTACCAAGAAGTTGATTCTATCGCTAAAGCCGACTTTATATATATTGATGAAATCAGTTCCAAAGATGATACTATAGATAAATATATTCCTTTGTTGGAACACGCCGCCAGTCTTAATATTCCGATGGTTTGCGTCGGTAATGACACATCTTCTTACATTGACGGCGATATATGTTTAGCTCCGGGAGCCGTAGCCGAGCAATATGCTGTTTTGGGCGGTAAAATTATTACAAACGGCAAACCCGATGCGAAACTCTTTGCTTATGCCATTGACGGCTTACCCAATATTCAAAAAGAAAAAACTTTGGTTATCGGAGATAGTTTGCCGACAGATATTAAAGGCGCTCAGCTTCTGGGTGTTGACAGTGTTTTAGTTTCTAAAGGTGTGCATGTTAACTTTTTGGGAGAAGGTTATATCTCAGATGTAACCAAAACCAGAGAGTTGGCGGCTAACTTTGATGCCAGTCCGGATTATGTAATTTCTAATATGAGATGGTAATGTTCAATTTGAAAAAACTTAAAAATATTGAAATCAAAAAAAGTTATGTTATCGCCATAGTGATTTTGGCGGTTATAATTCGTTTTTGGGGAGAATCATCCGTAACTCAACTGGAAAAACAAATTCCAATCATTACTTCCGTTGAAATGGTTGATGATGAATTTCCTTCTTTTATTAATTTAATCCAAGATTTTTCTAATGAATACACTTCCCCCAGTATTAAACAGTCCGATTTTGCCGCACATCTGACAAAAGACCAAAAAGAATGGTTTCTACTGAGAGGATGGCGTATTGAACGCTTTATCCACGTTCGTGATAGAATCACAGCTTTATTACCTCTTGTTACTCAAATGGAGGAAGATATCATGCAGGCTGAAATGTTTGAACAACAAGCCGCATACTTGAAAGAAATGGCTTCAGCCAATGAAGATACTCAACTGTTGTCTCAAGCTGCCGATCTTAAAAAGAAAGCCAGTGATTTGCGTTTTTTCAAAGATACGGCATGGAAAAAAGCTCGCTATGAAGAATTTGAAGTTTTTGAAACGATGAATAACGCATCTGTATTGCGGCAGATTTTAGAATAAACACAGTTTCAATTAAATTGTATCCAATTCTTCTTTAAGCATTTGAATTTCAAGCCATTGATTTTCTTTTTCTTCAATTGCTGAAATGACTTTTTGCAAATCTGTTGTTAATTGATGAAAACGTTCCGGATTATCCGTATATAAGTTGCTATCTGTAAGCATGGTTTCAGTTTCTGTTTTTTGTTTTTCCAATTCGGCAATTTCAACAGGCAGAACCTCCAACAAACGCTGTTGATTATAACTCAAGCGTGCAGCTTTTTTTATTTGAGGGGTTTTAACTTCTTTGACCTTAATCTGAGATTGTTTCTTTACCGGCTGACCCTGCATTTGTTTTTCTTGTAATTTAGCCAACAAATCGCTGTAACTTCCGGCGTGTTCAGTAACGCTGCCGTCTCCCGGCATATAAATAACAGAACTGACAACCCTGTCTAAGAAGTCTCGATCATGGCTGACAATCAAAATCGTTCCCTCATACTCATCCAAAACTTCTTGCAGCAGATCAAGTGTATCCATATCCAAATCGTTTGTCGGCTCATCCAACACCAAAAAATTGGATTTTTTTGCTAAAGCCACTGCCAACATTAATCTGTTTTTCTCACCGCCGGAAAGAGCCGCTACCGGACAATGCGCTTGATCCGGTTTGAATAAGAAATCTTTAAGATAAGCTACGACATGCCGATATTTGCCGCGGACAAAGATATGATCACCTTTATCACACAATGTCTGCCACAATGTTTTTTTGGGATCCAGCGTTAAACGATTTTGATCAAAATAGGCTTCTTCAAGATTTTTTCCGATACGAACAAAACCGCTGTCCGGTTCTAAACGTTTGGTCAGTAATTTAATTAATGTTGTTTTTCCGGCACCATTAGGACCAACAATGCCTATTTTATTACCTTTGATAACGCGGGTTGAAAATTCTTTAACAATGGTTCTATCGCTAAAAATTTTATTGATATTTTTAGCTTCAATAACCAATTTAGAACGAAAATCGCCGCTTTCCACCTCAAGATTTACGGAACCGATCTGTTTAATTTGAGCCCGACGCTCCTGTCTTAATTGCTGTAACCGACGCAAACGTCCCATATTGCGACGACGGCGAGCCGTAACACCTTTGTGCAGCCATTCTGTTTCGGCTTCAAGCTTTTTATCAAGATTTTTTTGCTCAATAATTTCTTGATTAATAACCTGCTCCTGCCATTCTTCAAAATATTTAAAACCTCGATTATGACTACGCAGAATCCCTCTATCCAACCAGAAAATACTTTGTGAAGTATTATTCAAAAACATTCTGTCATGACTAATAAGAATAACTGCGCCCTTAAAATCACGGATAATATTTTCCAGTTTTTCAATGGTTGGCATATCCAAATGGTTGGTCGGTTCATCCAACAAAAGGATATCAGGTTCATCAATTAAAGCTTTTGCCAAAGCCGCTTTTTTTCGCTCACCGCCGGAGGAAGTTTCCGGAGCCTGATGTTCACGAATGGCAAACTCATTAATTAAAATATCAGCTTTATATTCTTGATTGGTATCACTCGGAGAAAGTCCTGATAAGACAACCTCTCTCAGTGTTTTATAATCGGAAAAATCGGGATCTTGCGGCATATAGGCAATTTTGATGTTCGGTTGAATAAAAATTTCTCCGTCATCCGGTTCCAATATACCGGAAATCACTTTCAATAATGTTGACTTACCGCAACCGTTTCTACCGACCAAAGAAATTTTATCTCCACGGTTGATACTAAACTCGACATTTGAAAACAATTGATTAGTGCCAAAAGCCAGCTTTACCCTTTTCAGGGTCATAATCGGCGGTTCTACATTATTCATTATAAATCTTCTTCTACCAGCTGGATACCTTCTATTTTCCACTCAATTCCTTTGGCGGCCCAGATAAAGAAATCTCCGACCTTTTCTCCGCTAATTCCGATCGCATCGGCAATTTGGTAGATATTTTTTATCTCAATATCACTGATTTCATGATCAGCAACAGCCAACATTATCATTTCTCTAATAATATAGCGGCGGACACGCATATCCTCAACAGCATGTAATGTTTTTACCAAAGCTTCAATCGTACAGGGATGATCTAAGCTTTCACAATCTTTTTCGGAGCTTCCGATTTCTTGTATCTGCAAACGCAAATGTTCTATTTTTTCCGTGTTAGGCGGCAGATTGAGGCTTAAAATATAGGACAAAGCCTTAATATAAGCGCGCTTTTCTTTTACTGTAAATTTTTTTGGCAGATATACCATTATCATCCCCTACTGAACTTTGTTTAGTATATATATACAAGAGAAAATAAAGATTTGCAAAAAAAAATAAAAGTTTTATATATAATAATGGTAATTTTAAGTATTAGGGAGAGATATTATGCCTTTGAAAATCGAGTTAAAACCACATGAAAGCATTATCATTGGCGAAGCGCTGATTACAAACGACAATGAGCGCACCCGTTTTTATATCGAAGGAAATGTTCCCATTTTGAGAGAGAAATTTATTCTGCGTGAGAATGAAGCCAATACGCCAAGCAAACGTATTTATTTTATTGTTCAACAAATGTATTTAGCAAAAGACTCGTCAAAACTCAATCAAATTTACATTGAGTATGTTCGGGATCTGCAACAGGCTGCTCCAAGCCTTAAACCCTACATAAATCCTATTAATGAGGCGATTCTGCAAGGTGATTTTTATGCCGCGATTAAACAGGCTGATATTTTAGTAAAAAGAGAAGCCGAAGTTTTTGGTGAAACACTTAACGTATTGTAATTAAATAAAATTTTAAAATATAATATTGTCTTATATCCAAAGTTATAAGGCATTTGTCTTGTTTTGACATATGAAATATGGTAGTGTTAGAAATGTACCGCAGAATGATGGTACATTAAATCCATAGAATTTAGGAGAAAAGCCATGTCTAGTATTTCATTAACCGCAAGTATGCGTTCTAACCTTTTATCTTTGCAGAATACTCAAAAATTGATGGACACCACTCAGGAACGTTTGTCCACGGGTAAAAAAGTTAACTCTGCTATTGATAATCCGAGCTCTTACTATACAGCTAAATCTTTAACAAACAGAGCCAGCGACTTGAGTTCTTTGCTCGATAGTATGGGTCAAGCTATTTCTACAATTAAAGCTGCTGATGAAGGTATTGCTGCCATTACCTCTTTCGTTGAACAAGCTAAGGCTGTTGCAACCTCTGCTTTGGATGCTACTTCCGAAGAAGAAAAGACTGAATATATGGCTCAATACAACGCTATCAGAGGCCAGATTGACGCATTAGCCAAAGATTCCAGCTATAAAGGAATTAACTTGATTAACGGCGATGACTTAACCGTTACATTTAATGAGGCTCGTGATTCAAAATTAGTCATTAAAGGTCAAAAAGCAACAACTGAAGGTTTAGCTTTGGAAGAAGCTGAAGGTTGGGGTGGTGAAACAGGGAAAACTGCTATTGAAAAAGCTGTATCTGCCGCAACCGATGCCATCAACAAACTGCGTACAATGTCTTCTGAATTAGGTAACAATTACTCTATCGTTCAGACCCGTGAAGACTTTACTCAGAACTTGATTAATGTTCTTG
>CAYTQF010000014.1:0-24799 GCA_964440165.1 uncultured Azospirillaceae bacterium | reverse complement strand
CGGGATTAAGCCTTCAAGAAGTAGAATCCTCAGGTCTTGCAATTTTGTTAATCGGCTTGGCAATGGTGTTTTGCTATTTATTCTTGGTTGCTTTATATGAAAGTTGGATGTTGGCCTTTGCCGTGATGTTTTCGACAATATTCGCAATTTTAGGAGCGCAGCTCGGCTTGCATTTAATGGGGCATTCCCTGAGTATCTATGCACAGCTGGGTTTAATTATGCTGATTGGTCTGGCCGCCAAAAATGCCATTTTAATTGTCGAGTTCACTAAAATGTATAGAGAACAGGGGCAGAGTATTCTTGAAGCTTCTAAAAACGGAGCATCGGAGCGTTTCAGAGCTGTTTTGATGACCGCATTAACATTTATTCTTGGTGTTTTACCTATGATTTTAGCAAAAGGGGCAGGAGCATCATCTCAAATTGCGATTGGTACATCTGTATTTTACGGAATGATTGTTGCAACTACGGTTGGTATTATTTTTATTCCGGCATTGTTTGCTGTGTTTGAAAGCATTACGGAATGGGCAACACGTAAAAATTCAGCCGAAGGAGAAAATCATGAAGTTAAGTAAAGTTTCTTTGGTTGTCTTGTCAGGAATGTTGGCTGCTTGTACCGTTGGACCGGACTATGAAAGACCTGAATTGTTTACAGATAAAGCTTTATCTGTAAACAGTGGTTTTGCCGGAACATCCGATACACAAGTTTCAGAGTTTTGGTACAAACAATTTAATGATAAAACTTTGGATAAACTGATAGCATTAGGAATATCTTCCGCACCTAATGTGCAAATTGCCACACATCGATTGCGTGCGGCTCGTTATAATCTGAAATCTGCACAAGTCCAAAATTTACCGATGCTGAATGCCAACGGAGGATACAACTACAGTAAAGGCAGTCGCGATATTGGTTTTAATATTGATCAAGATTATTTTCAAACAGGATTGGATGCCGTCTGGGAATTAGATATCTGGGGCGCAGGACGGCGTTCGGAAGAGGCCGCCGCGGCTTTATTTCAGTCTGCTGGAGCTGAGTTAGATAACGTTCGTCTGGTTTGGGTGTCTGAAATTGCTAATAATTATGTTGCTTTGCGTACCGTGCAGGAACAAGAGCGTATCGCTGACGATAATCTTAAGATGCAACAAGAAATAGCCGATATTGTCAAACAAAAATACGATAACGGTTTAACAGATGACATCGCCTTAAATCAAGCACAATATGCCGTCGCGTCAACACAATCTTATATCCCGATTCTAAAACAGCAGGAAGAAGCTTACATCAATAGTTTGAGCACATTATTAGGTATTTTACCGGATACGCTGCAAGATGATTTGCAGCCGGTTCCCCAAAATTTGATTCGTCGTCGTTTTAAATACAATTTGGATGGATTGTATGATCTGCCTATCAGTATTATTCGGAATAGACCGGATGTCCGTATTTCAGAACAGCAGTTGATAGCTCAAAATGCTGAAGTCGGTGCAGCTGTAGCCGGCTTATATCCAAATGTTTCGATTCAAGGATTTATAGGTTATCAGGGGGCAAATATTTCGCATTTAATAAATCCAAGAACGTATGCTTATAATTATTCTCCGTCTATAACGCTGCCTTTATTCCATTGGGGGCGCTTAATGAACAATATTCATCAGCAGGAAGAATTGAAAGAAGTTAATGTGCAACAATATAAAATCGCTTTGTTGTCTGCAGTAAGTGATGTTCGAAATTCCGTGGAAGCCATGCGTCAAGAGCAGAAGAAAAATGAAGCTTATTTACGATCGGTTTTGAATCAGAAAAAAATTATGCATTATAGCATGGAGCGCTATCGTAATGGTTTGATGGAGTTTAGCGATATTTTGACGGCAGAACAAAATTTGCTTGAAGCGCAAAAGAATCTGGCCGATAGTAACGGTACCATGTATCAAAACCTGATTATGTTCTACAAAGCAATTGGCGGTGGTGGGCAAAATGAGTTTAAGATTAATTAAAAGTTACCGTCATTAAACGGAACACCTTGGAATCTTCTTTCCGGTTTGTAGACATAAATATTTGTAATTACGGGGATATTTTCTGTTCTATGCGTATAGCCGCGCTTTTCCATACATAAACGATATTTTCGTGGGCTTGATTCGGCGTTATCACGCATTGAACGAACCATAACGGGTTGTGCGCCGGGATAAGCGACATAACTGGCCCAAATACCCCGTTCGGCATGCCAATTTGCTCTTAAATTCAATTTGGCTTCTTCTGAGAAAAACCATGTCCGAAAATCAGGAATATGTAAGCTTTCGGCTAAACGCATACATTCGGAATGATCTCGTGAAAATTTTTCGATTCCTGTTTTATTTCTTTCCCAGTGATAAATAATCTGTCCTTGAGCTGAGTCCGTATAAAACCAACTGCATCCGCACGGAATAAAAAATAAAGAAAAGGCAAACAGAAGTTTTTTCATCGTTAAAAATCCAGATTTGTATAATTTCGAGCCGGTAAAATACCTTTGATATTGTCTTTTAAAATATCCTTAAAACTGGGGCGGGATTTAATTTTTGAATACCATAATTTGGCATTTTTATAAGAATCCCAATCCACATCACCGAGATAATCAAGAATAGATAAATTTGCAGCAGCGGAAATATCAGCAATTGAGAATGTGTCGCATGCAAGATAATTATGTTGTTCAGCCAACCAATCAATATATTCCAAATGAAAAGCCAGATTGTTAAAACCTGTTTTCAAAATTTTTGAATCAGGAGCGGCACCATAGGCAAAACGTTTATGAATCTTTTCATAAACAATATTCCGATAAACTTCACGATTAAATTTAACATCAAACCACTCAGTCAGACGTCTGGCTTCAGCACGTTGTTTAATATCTTGGGGCAGCAGCTTATAATCTTTTGAGGTTTCTTCCAAAAATTCGCAAATAGCATTATTTCCGGATAATACATTGCCGTCAAAAAGGAAAATCGGCAACTCTCCGGCCGGATTGAGTTTATAACATTCATTTGATAAATTCCAAGGTTCTTCTTCTCTTAAGACAAAGAGCATTTTTTTCTCACTCATCATAACTCTGATCTTGCGAGAAGCGGGAGAAACGGAATGTTGAATCAATAGAACCATGGTAAACCTTGCTGCTGTAAAATATTGTACTTAATGTAACAGGATATTCCGGCAGGGTCAACACACAGATGCAAACTGCTTACAATTATTTTATATATGCAGGAGGGACAACGCCGCGATTTTTTTCAATGGCTTTCTGAACTTCATTATTAACGTATTCCTGCAGCATTTCTCGATTACCGGGTTTGCTGTTGTATTTTTGCAAAAGCTTTGCCAGATTTTTTCCGTATGGGGATGTTTGAGATACGGCAATAAACATAGGCATGTCCCATAATGCATTTTTAGAGATTTTAACATGATCATACAGACCGAGTTTTGCCAGCTCAATAGTTCCGTAATAACGACTGGTAATGACATAATCTATGTTACCTACGGCTAATTGTTCATAAAGTTTTTCCGAATTTTCAAAAGTGGAAATATTATATTGCTCTAAATCTTTTTTTACATAATCCGCCAAATATTCTTTACTGTCCATTCCTCCCTTTAAGGATTTCAAATCTTCTTTTGTTTTAATGTTCAAAGTTTTTCCGGACATTGTAACCAGAACCAACGGATTACTGATGAGTGATGGATATAATAATGTTAAGCCTTCGTAGAGTTTGGTGTCGTAATAAGCACCGAGCAATAGTGGAATTTTACCGCTGATAACATCAAACACTCTTTTTTTATAGGTGCCCTCCATTGTATAAACGATACTGATATTGCGATCTTTGGCAAATTGATCAATTAAAGGACTGTAAATGGTAACAATATAATTACGGAAAGGAATGGCATAGCCGAAAGGGGCATAATCAGTAAAAGATGTTGTATGTAAAGAGTGCGGCACATCTAAATTTTCTTTGCGATTTTGCACAAGAGCTGCCGCTGGAAAAGTCAATCCCAAACAGATAAAGAAAATGAATGCAGTTTTAAAAATTTTTTTCATAATTTTTATACCTCTGTTGTCTCTATAACTTTAAATTAACCAAATTATGTTAATAAATATTTTATACGTAATATTTATTTGGAATACAAAATGAATCAGATACAGCATTACGCACAAACAGATAAAGCGTCAATGAAAGAGAGTGAACTGGAAAGCCGCGCATTTATCTGTACCGCGTCTAATCTTAACAGAATTAAAGAAAATTGGGAGGCAGAAAAGAATAATCTGCCCGAAGCTCTTGAAAAAAACAGAATGTTGTGGTCTGTCATTGTCAGCGCGATGAAAGAGCAAGATTGTCCTCAACCGCAGGAAGTCCGAAATAATATGATTAATTTGGCGATGTTTGTTTTTAAACGGACGATGGAGCTGCTGGCAGATCCCGAACCTGAAAGGTTGAATGTTTTAATTAATATTAATATGAATATTGCTCGCGGCTTAAACGGTAACGGCGGTGTGTGATTTTTGTGAAAGGCGTATAAGTTCTTTATATGCTTGAGCCGTATTTTGTCCTTAAAAAAGAATTGGCATTAAAAAAGTTATCAATATTTTAGAAGGTATTGAAGAAAGCAGTTTCGAATGAAGCTGCTTTTTTTTGGCATGGAATTTGCATTGTATTCTTTAGGAAACTTTTATGTGGAATAAAGAATGAATATACAGGAACTTGGACATAATCTGATTGATATGCTGCAAATTGGCCGCCAGCCGAAGTCAGAGCAGGAAAGTAAAAACAGTGTTTTTGCTCAGCTGTTGGCTTGCTTGACCGGTTCTCAAGGTGATTCTGCGGATGAATTGGTTTCTGATTTGACTAAGTCGAAAACGGATATCGCTAAAGAAAAGCATAATGTGCCGTCTTTGCCAAAAGCTGACGGTAAAAAGGCATCTCGGGCAGCAATAAATGATGCGGGTAATGTCAAAGAAGATATTAAATATAGCGTATCCCGTGCGGAATATAAAGATAAAAAAGAAGTTGTGGTTCCGGAACGGCAAAATGTTGTGCTGTCTGAACAAAACGATTCTGATGTCGTGGAAAATAATTCTTTAGAGATTGTTTCTGAAGTTATTGTCGGTGATGGCATTAATCTTGTAAATCCTGTGAACGGTATTGTCTTTGCGGAAAATATGGCGGACACGGCTTCTGTACAGGTGTCGGATGTTGCTTTTGTTGATGATGTTGAGGTTTCGGTTGAAACTGCCCCGGATGTTGTAATCGCAGAAGCGTCTGTCGCCGTTTCAAATGATGCTGTAATAACTGCACCTTCAGATATCGAGTTGGAAAAAACTGCTGAGGTTGATGTTCGGGATATACCTGAAATTGATGAAAAAGCTCAAGTCCTTCAGTCCCGAAAAGCGGAAATAACGGCAGATAATGTGATTGCTGATGAAATAGAGACAAATGCAGAAATTTTACCTGTTGTGGCAGAACAAGAGGAAAAAATTGCCGCTATGGTGCAACCTTCAGGTAAAAAACTCGAAATTTCCGTGAATGTTGAACAGGATAATGTTGAAAATACCATTGCGCCGGAGCCGGTGCGTAATTTGAATGAGGTTGTCAACACGGATGAGCCTGTAATTGAGCATTCTATACAAAATGAGAATAAGGCAACTGATGTGGAATTGTCCGTACAGCCGGAGCCGGTTGCTGCCGTTGTTGATGTGCCGCAAGCTGTTCTCTCAACAAATGTTTCTGTTGCCGAAGACAATGTAAGAGCGCTGGAAACGACAACGGTATCTGCTGTTGATATGAATGCTTTGAAAAGCAATATGACGGTTGAAAAAAACAATACGTCTTCTTTGCAGAATATTTATAAAGGCTTAACGCGTGAAGTGGCGGAGAAGATTCAGGTAAATATTACTCAGTCTGCGATTAAAGGCATTGATGAAATCGAAATTCAATTAAAGCCGGAAGCTTTAGGTAAGCTGGATATCAAATTGCATATCGGTAAAGATGGAAAATTGCAGGCTCATATTATTGCTTCTAATGAACAGACTTTAGAAGTTTTGCGCAAAGATGCGAGCATTTTAGAAGATGCCTTTGGCAAAGCGGGATATCAGCTTGACGATAACAGTTTGAGTTTTAGCTATCGCGGAGATTCTGAGCATAAAGAATCAGAGCGTGAGCGTTTACGTGCTTTTATCGGTGAAGTGATTGAACAGGATTTAGCAATGGAAAACGCTGCAAATGATTATATTGGCAGCGATGGGGTGAATATCAGAGTTTAAGGGGAGATGAACGATGACAGATGTTAGTGCTATTAATGGATACAGTTCTTCAAGTTCTGTAGCTTCGTCAGGAAATGCCGCATCAAAACAATTATCTGCGGATATGAATACTTTTTTGAAGTTGTTGACAACTCAATTGCAGTATCAGGACCCTTTGGATCCTATGGATACATCTGAATTTACCAATCAGTTGGTACAGTATTCCAGTGTTGAACAAGCTATTCAGACAAATAGCAAGTTGGATGCTTTGTTGGCAATGAATCAGTCCAATTTGGGGGCTCAGGCTGTTTCTTATATTGGTAAAGTTGCTCAGGTTTTAGGCGATGTTATGCCTTTGCAAGACGGTACGGCTAAAGCAACATATAGCTTGGATAAAGATGTTTCAAGCTGTTCGATTGTTGTTAAGGATATGAGTGGCAGCGTTGTTTATATGGAAAATGGTTCCAGAACATCGGGAACACATGAGTTTACTTGGAACGGTGTGAACTCTGCCGGACAAAAACTCGAGGATGGAGCTTACCAGATTGTGGTTACAACCACTTCTCCGGCCGGAGAAACAGCCGCCAATGTTATTACGACGATTTTTGGAAAAGTTACGGGTGTTGCCAGTGATAGTAATGGTGTTTATATCGGCCTCGGTGATTCCGTAACTTCTAATTTAGGTGATATCCTGACAGTCAGAAATGAAGGATATCTTGATAAAAATGATGTAGACGCAGTAAGCGGAGAAACATCTTCTGACAAGGGGACAAACAACGAAGGATCCGTTGTAAGCCTATTGAACAATATTAGCGATACGGTTTCGGATATTGCCGGTGCCGTTGCCGCATTCAGCGTATTATAATTATATTTTGGGAGAAAAAAGATGAGTATTTTAGGTTCAATGAGAGCTGGTGTTTCCGGTCTTGCTGCACAATCAAGTGCTCTGAGTGCTATTTCTGACAATATTGCTAACGTCAGTACAACAGGTTACAAGGCTACTAACTCAGCATTTAAGACTCTGGTTACAAAACAGACTGTTTCCAGTTCATATGCTTCAGGCGGTGTGCAAGCTGCTTCTCGGCAGGAAATAAGTGCACAAGGTTTATTATCTGCCACATCATCTTCAACAGACTTAGCTATTAGCGGTAACGGTTACTTTGTCGTTAATCAGGCTGCTAATCCGAATGTTGGTGATACATGGGCCTATACCCGTGCCGGAAGTTTTACCAAAGATGATAACGGGTATCTGAGAAACACTTCTGGTTATTATGCTCAAGCTTGGTCTTTGTTGCCTTGGGATGGTTCAAATCAGGCATCTGTCGTTAATATTAACGGTATTAATTATATGAAGGCATATTATGATGCCAGCGGTAATACCGTATATATTAATGATAATATTATTGACAGCACAAACTTGCGTCCGATTAATTTGAGTACGATCGGTGGTACTGCAACGGCAACCAGACAAATCAGCATGGGAGCCAACTTGCCGGCATCAGCATCTATCGGTTCAAAAGAAAAAATGTCTGCATTAATTTATGACAGTTTAGGTAATGCCAGTAACTTGAGCTTGACATTTACAAAAGAAAGTGCTGCAGGTTGGGATATGGCAACAAGTGTTCCGTCTGGAGCTGCCAGTATTGCGTTAAAAGATGCTTCCACCAATAGTATCTTTGCCGCTGCCGGTCATTTAGAATTCAGTTCTATTCCGACAACCGGTTCAATTATCAGTATTTCAGATGCTTCTACCGGACAAACATATACTTTTGAATTTACAAATAACGTTGCCGGTTATACCGGAACAAATATTCCTGTAAATGTTGGAGATGGTGTTGCTTCAGCCGGTGATGCCGTGAATAATTTACTTACCGCTATGCAAAACACGATGCCGTCTTCCGGTCGTTTTAGTGCAAACGGTAATACTTTGACTATTGAACAGTCTGTCGGCGGCGGTGCTTTAGAAATTAATGCAAGTCAAACGTTGGCCTGTGTTCAGAGTGCCGTAAATCCGAATGAAACAACCGGAATTGCAACAGGTATCTTTACAATTGAGGCAATTACTGAAGCTAATAAAAACTGTGCAACGATTAACTTCACATCAAGTGCTGTTGCCGATTATGCCGGAAAAACTATCGTGGTAGGCGGTGTCTCTTATAAATTGGTACAGGGTGTTGCAGCCAGTGATAATGAAATCAGTATTGATGCAGCCGTTACGGGAGGAAAAGTTGTTCCTTCTAAAATAGTTGATCTGATAGCCTTAAAAATGGATAACAGTAATGTATATGTTGCCAGTGGTAACAGTCTTGAAATTTTACCGACCAGCGCCAGTGAAGACATTGCAATCGATTTCTCATCTATCGGCGGTGTCAGCGGACTTGGCCGTGATAAGACAAGCGGTTGGACGGATATCGGAGCCAATCCGATTACTTTGAGCAAAAACTTTACGGATATTTCTGATGTTATGCAACAAGGATCAAAAATTCCGGCTGTTATGTTCAATTCGGATGGTACGCCAAAAAGCTTTAATGTTGATGAAATGAACATTGTTTGGTCTAATGGTGCTCAAAATATGGATGGTGTTTCCGGTACGCCGATCAGTATCAATATGGGTGATGTAGGGACCAATGACGGCTTTACACAGCTGGCCGGAGATTTTACAGCCAATTACATCAAACAAGACGGTGCAAAATTCGGTAACTATTCCGGCGTCATGGTTGATGAAAACGGTGTTGTAACAGCCGTATTTGATAACGGTGAAACTCGCCCGATCGCAATTTTGCCGTTGGCAACATTCTCTAACGCTGACGGTATGAGCTCTTTAACCGGAAACGTTTGGATTGCAACTGATGAATCCGGTCAGGCCGTCTTGAAACAAGCCGGAACCAACGGTGCCGGAGAAATTACCTCATACTCGTTGGAAGATTCTACCGTTGATATGGCGAATGAATTTTCAAACATGGTTATTGTCCAAAGAGCATACTCTGCTTCTACAAAAATTATTACTACGGCAGATGAAATGCTTGAAGAACTGACACGTATGATCTAGTTCACAAATATTATTAAGCTTATTTTCTCCCTAAAAAGGCCCCTTTCTTAAGAAATGGGGCCTAAAGGAGTAATATATTGTGAATATTTTAAAATAAGGTTTCCTAAAATGGAAAATTAAGTTAATCATAAAACAAAAGTAAAGAAAAAATTAATGATAGGGTAAGCCGTGAATAATTTTTTGCAAAGTATAAAAAAACTTTCTCCCGGACGCCTGCTGGCGCTTGCGGCGGTTTTTTTGTTTCTTATAAGTTTCTTTGGATATCTGTTTTCTCGCGTTGGCGGGGGTGATTATGCGATTCTGTATTCTGATTTGACTCTTGAAAACGCCAAACAGATTGTTACGGAGCTTGAGGCAAAAAATATAAAATATAGGCTGACGGCAAACGGAACCGAGATTCAGGTGCCTGTTTCAGATGTTAATCGTATGCGGATTGAAATGGCGGATATTGCGTCGTCATCAGGCGGCTCTAACGTAGGTTATGAGATTTTTGACAACAGTGATGCGCTCGGTTCAACCAATTTTGTGCAAAATGTTAATTTATTGCGTGCTTTAGAAGGTGAATTGGCACGTACAATACGTTCTGTTGATAATATCCAAAGTGCCAGAGTCCATTTGGTTATGCCTAAGCGTGAGATGTTTTCTCGTGAAGAACAGCAACCGACGGCTTCCGTGATTATTAAAACCAAGGATGGAAGAAAACTAAGCGCTCCGAGTATCCAGTCAATTCAAAAATTGATTGCGGCTTCAGTGCCGAAGCTGGATGTGAAAAATGTTGCTATTGTAGATAGTGCCGGAAATTTATTGACTCGGGATGGTAACGAGGAAGAAGCCGTCGCCGTTGCAAATAATGAGGCTATACGTCTTGAGCAGGAACGGAAAATGTCTGCTAAGGTGCAAAGCCTTTTGGAAAACACTATCGGGGAAGGTCATGTTCGCGCGCAAGTGAATATTGAAATGGACTTTGATAAGATTGTAACCAATGAAGAGATTTATGATCCGGACGGACAGGTTGTTCGCTCTCAAACATCTGTAATTGAAGAAGGAACAAACAACAGCAGGGAAACTCCTGTAAGCGTGTCTCAAAATATCCCGAATGCGGATGAAATTTTAAATAACAATGGCAGTTATAATAAAAATTCCAGAACGGAAGAGGTCCTGAATTATGAAGTTTCAAAAGTTATTCGTAATAAAATCAAGAATAACGGAGAAATTAAACGGTTAACGGTTGCTGTGTTGGTGGATGGTATATACACCAAGGATGCCGATGGTAAACGTGTTTATAATAAGCGTACGCCTGAAGAAATGAACCAGATTACGGCATTGGTAAAATCTGCGGTCGGTTTTGATGCTGAGCGTGGTGATAGTGTTGAAGTTGAAAATATGCAGTTTGTCAATCTTCAACAAGATGTTGAAGAAGTTAAAGAAATACTGATAATGGGCTTAAATAAAGCTGAACTGCTTCGTTTATCAGAAGGTTTAGGCGTTGCAATTGTAGCAATACTTGTTATTTTATTGGTTATTCGTCCGTTGATTAACAATGCGTTTGATGCACCGCAAACCTCGGACGCTCGTCTCATAGGGGATGGACGTGATGAAAATATGTTGCTGTCAAGCTTTTTAGAAGACGATTCGTCTGCTATTGAAGATATGATTAATATTAATAAAGTTGATGGGCGCGTAAAAGCTTCATCAATCAAAAAAGTGAATGAAATGATTGATAACAGTCCGGAGACGGCTGTCAATGTCATTCGCGGCTGGTTGTACCAAAACGATAATAATTAGGATTATGAACCGTGGCTATTAAACAAAATGTAATTGACGATTATAATCTTCTTTCCGGTCAGCAGAAAGCGGCTATATTAATGCTTTCTTTGGATGAAGCCAAATCCGCAGCTGTATTTTCGGCAATGGATGACGATGAGATTAAAGAACTTTCTGTGATTATGGCTAGCTTGGGAAAAGTTAATTCTGAAATTGTTGAACAGATTATGGATGAATTTATCAGCAAAGCTTCAAGTACAGGCTCTTTGATCGGTTCATATGAAAGTACGGAGCGTTTACTGGCTAAAGCGTTAGATAAAGACCGCGTTAATTCTATTATGGAAGAAATTCGAGGTCCGGCCGGTCGTACCATGTGGGATAAACTGGGTAATGTTAATGAGCATGTGCTGGCAAATTATCTAAAAAATGAATATCCGCAAACCATTGCTGTAATTCTTTCTAAAATTAAGGCTGAACATGCGGCTAAAGTTATCGCATTGCTGCCGGAAAATTTTGCAATGGAAATAGTAATGCGTATGCTGCGTATGGATGCTGTTCAAAAAGATGTTTTGGATGGTTTGGAAAAAACTCTGCGCAAAGAATTTATGAGTAACTTGTCAAAATCTACACGCAGAGACTCTCATGAACTTATTGCCGATATCTTTAACTCTCTTGATCGTAATACGGAAGCTCGTTTTATGGAAGCTTTGGAAGAGCGTAATAGAGAATCAGCTGATAGAATTAAGTCTTTGATGTTTACGTTTGAAGATCTTATGCGTATTGATGCCCAAGGTATTCAGGTTTTGTTGCGTAATATTGATAAAGACAAGCTGGCAATTGCGTTAAAAGGTGCTTCAGAATCAATCAAAGAGCTGTTTTTCAGCAATATGTCTACTCGTGCCGGAAAAATTCTCAAAGAAGATATGGATGCTATGGGGCCGGTTCGTGTCCGTGAAGTGGAAGAAGCTCAGCAATATGTTGTTGGTGTGGCTAAAGACTTGGCTACAGCGAATGAAATTGTCATCAGCGAAGGTAAAGAAAGCGACGAGCTTATTTATTAGGGATAAAGGATGGCGGAAGTTAAAAAGTTTATGTTTGACAATTTTATTGTCGGGGAACCCAAAGCTGCAGTTCCCGAAGATACTTCTGCTGTCGTTGAAGAAGAAACAATTATACCGGAAGAAGCTGTTGATGTGGTTGTGGAGCCGGAAGAATCTGAGCTTCCGGCTCAAGCAGAAGAAATTTTTATTCCGCAAAAAACAGAGCCGGTAATTATTACATATACGCAAGACGAACTGGATTCTAAAGTTGCGGTTGCAGAACAGACGGCGTATGCAAAAGGCAGCGATGAAGCCAGAACGTCTATTGAAGCAGAGACAAATATTTTGCTCGGTAATATCTCGGAACAATTGTCAAAACTGTTATCTGCGCAAGATTCGGAAATGCAAAAGCAGGAACAAACGACTGTAAATATTATGCGTGAGGCTTTGTTGACATTAGTACCTACTTTACTGGAAGAACAGGCCGTTGCTCTGGTCGATAAGTTTTTGAAAGATAATTTCAACAATTTTAAACATAATGCAAAATTATCTTTCTATATTAATCCTGATATTATATCATACATTCAGGACAGCATCGTCAAATTGGCTAACAGCCATGATTTTGAAGGAAAAATTGCCATTCATAAAGATGCCGGTTTAGGTAGAAGTTCTTGCCGGGTAGAATGGGATAACGGTGGTGTGGAATATAGCCCAAGTCGCCGGTTAGACGCAGTTTCAGAATTATTAAGCCACGATACCGGTCAGGAAAACGGAGAGAAAAAATGAGTGAAAATTTAGAGTTAGATGAGTTAAGTGAAAATACCGGCAGTAATGAAGAACCGATTCTGAAAAAAGAAAGCGGGCTGGATAATTTTGATATTCCCAGTTCCGTCAGTGATTTAGAAGCCGTGTATGATATTCCGGTTAAGGTTTCTGCGATTTTGGGAAAAACAAAAATCAAAGTCAGCGAAGTTTTGAAAATTAATAAAGGTACAATCATTGAACTTGATAAAAAAGTCGGTGAAGCTATTGATATTTATGTAAACAATAATTTGGTAGCACGCGGTGAAGTTGTTGTGGTGGATGACAAATTGGGTATTACCATGACAGAAATTGTTAAAAATCCAAAATAGCGGAACATAACAATGGAATTGTTAATCGTAGGAACATTAGACGGACAAATTGGCGCCGCCAGCAAAATAGCCGTCCAGCAGGGTGGGCAGGTTTCTCTTGCAGACACTGTCGAACAAGGTTTGGATATTTTGCGTAACGGTAAGTCTGTTGAACTTGTTATGATTGACGTTAAGCTGGATGTTTATAAATTTATTTCTTCTTTAGAGCAGGAACGAATTAATGTTCCTGTTGTGGCTTGCGGCGTTGCCAATGATTCTTCTTTAGCCGTAAAAGCAATTAAAGCCGGCGCCAAAGAATATATTCCGCTGCCTCCCGATGCCGAGTTAATAGGTGCCGTGTTGGCCGCAGCAACCAGAGAAAATCACGCTCTGATCTATGGAGATAAAAAAACCGAAAGTGTTTTAAAACTGGCCAAACAAATAGCTCCGTCCACAGCGAATATTTTATTAACGGGGGAGTCCGGAACAGGTAAAGAAATTTTTTCCCGTTTTATTCATGATAATTCTAAGCGAGCCAATAAAAAGTTTGTTGCGGTTAACTGTGCTGCTATTCCAGAGGCTTTACTGGAATCAGAATTATTTGGATATGAAAAGGGTGCTTTTACCGGAGCTGTTGCCCGCCGTATCGGAAAATTTGAAGAAGCGAGCGATGGCACTTTACTGTTGGATGAAATATCGGAAATGGATATTAAAATTCAGGCAAAGTTATTACGTGCCATTCAAGAAAAAGAGATTGATCGTATTGGTGGCAAAACACCAATAAAAGTTGATACGAGAATTATTGCAACTTCTAACCGCAATTTAGATGAAGCCGTTAAAAACGGTACTTTTCGTCAGGATTTATATTATCGTCTGAATGTGGTAAACGTGGCAATTCCGCCATTACGTGAAAGAACGGAAGATATTATTGTTTTGGCAAAGCATTTTGCAAAAAAATATTCTGAATTGAACGATATTCCGCTAAAACCCTTAAGTGCCGATGCTGAAAAAAAATTATTGAACTATCGTTGGCCGGGTAATGTGCGCGAGCTGGAAAATACAATTCATAGAGCCGTATTGCTGAGTACGGGAACGGAGATTTCTGCAGATGCCGTAATCTTAGATGATATTTCTGCAATAATAGAACCGGAAAAGTCTGTTGATGAGCCGATCAGCGGAGCGGAGTTTGTTGGTAACAAACTTGCGGATATGGAACGAAATCTTATTATTGATACTCTGAAACATACGATGGGCAATAGAACCGTTGCTGCAAATATTTTAGGAATATCGATTCGAACATTGCGCAATAAGTTAAAACAATATCAGGATGAAGGTTTGGATATAAAATAGTCTATGGCAGGAAACAATAACAATATATCCTCGGCATTTGGAGGAAAGTCTTTTAAAGAACTCTTGCTGGCTGCGACAAAACGCGGCGATATTTTGTTTGCCTTCGGCATTATTTTAATTTTGGTTATTTTAATTATGCCAATGCCGTCTTGGCTGCTTGATATCTCTTTGGCTTTATCCATTACAATGTCCTGCTTGATTTTAATGACGGCGATTTTTATCGAAAAACCGATAGAATTCAGTGCTTTCCCTTTAGTTTTGCTGATTACCACTTTATATAGACTATCGCTGAACTTGGCTTCTACCCGTTTGATCTTATCTCGAGGTTATCTGGGACCAGCCGCAGCCGGTGAAATTATTGAAGCGTTCGGCGGCTTTATTATGGGTAACAACTTTGTAATCGGTGTTATTGTATTTGCAATTTTAGTAGTGGTAAACTTTGTTGTTATTACCAAAGGTTCCGGTCGTATTGCTGAAGTCGCCGCGCGTTTTGCATTAGATGCTATGCCTGGAAAACAAATGGCGATTGATGCGGATTTATCTTCCGGTTTGATTAATGAAGATCAAGCTCGAGCCCGTCGAGAAGAATTATCCAAAGAAAGTTCTTTTTACGGAGCCATGGATGGTGCATCCAAATTCGTACGAGGAGATGCCATTGCCGGCTTAATTATTACTTTTATCAATATTGTGGCCGGTATTATCATTGGTATGGCGCAAAATGATATGAGTTTTTCTGTTGCCGGTGAAACTTACACCAGATTAACAGTCGGTGATGGTCTGGTTTCTCAGGTTCCTGCTTTAATCATTTCCGTAGCTGCAGGTATTCTGGTATCTAAAGCCGGTATGACAGATTCTGCGGATAAAGTTTTATTTTCTCAGATTGCTAATTACCCGAAAGCTTTGGGAATGAGCTCTTTTATGGCTATGTCTCTGGGAATGCTTCCCGGAACACCGGCTATACCGTTTTTCTTGTTGGCTGTTTTGACCGGAGCAACGGCGTTTTATTTGAATAAACAACAAAAAATTGCGCAAGAACAAGCCTTGGCAGTTCTGGAACAAGAGCAAAAAGCGGGTACGGCGGCAGCCAAAGCGGAGGAACCGATATCTGCTGTTTTGCATATTGATCTTATCCGTTTGGAAATAGGTTATGGCTTATTGCCGCTGATTAATGAAGAAAGTAATAAAAAGCTTACGGATCAGATTAAAGCGCTGCGTCGCGCGTTAGCAGCCGAGTTGGGATTCGTCATGCCTTCAATCCGTATTCAGGATAATATGCAGCTTGAGGCGAATGAATATAATATTTATATTAAAGAAGTTCGCGCCGGAAAAGGTGAAATCCGCCCGTCTCAGTTGTTGGTAATGGATCCGCGCGGAGAACCGATAAGTTTACCGGGAGAAAGTACGATCGAACCGACATTTGGACTGCGTGCTATGTGGGTTGATCAGTCATATCGGGAAGAAGCTATGTTCCGAGGCTATACGGTTGTTGATCCGGCAACGGTTATTACAACACATATTACCGAGTTGGTTAAAGATAATATGCCAGAACTTCTGTCTTACGCCGAAACGCAAAAATTATTGGATGAAATGGATAAAGAACATCAAAAACTTGTTAAGGAACTTATTCCATCCAAAATCAGCCTTGGAGCATTGCAGCGTATTTTGCAAAACCTGTTGCAGGAACGTGTTTCAATTCGTGATTTACCGACGATTCTTGAAGGTATTTCTGAAGCTGTGGCTTCCACACGCAGTTTGATGATGATAACCGAGCATGTTCGTACCCGTTTAGCGAGACAATTATCAAATGCAAACAGTAATGAATTGGGAATTATGCAATTAATTACATTGTCTCCGGAATGGGAGCATGCGTTTGCGGAAGCCATTGTCGGCGAAGGGGATGAACGCCAATTAGCTATGGCGCCGACCGCTTTACAGGCATTTATCAGTAAGGTCAGAACCGTATTGGATGATTTAGCAATGAAAGGTCAGAGCGGTGTGTTGCTGACCAGTCCGAATATTCGCCCGTTTGTTCGTTCCATTATTGAACGGTTTCGTCCGATGACTGTCGTTATGTCTCAAAATGAAATTCATCCAAAAGCAAAAATCAAAACAATAGCTCAAATTTAGAGGTAGGAGAAGGTAGATGCAAGTCAAACAATTTACCGCTCCGGATATCGCCCAAGCCATGTTACTCGTTAAAGAGGATTTTGGGAGTGATGCTGTTATTGTATCTACAGAAGAAATTGACGGAAATATCTGCATAACCGCTGCTGTCGAAGAAAATGATACTATTCCTGAGGCTCTTGAAAATAAGATAACAGAGCCACGTTTTGATGATGAAAAATTAAGAGAATGTTTGGAATATCATGATGTGAGTTATGATATTGCCGCATTATTGTTGGCACAGGCGCGTCGTGTTAGTCAGAAATATCCCGAAGAAGATACGATTCAAGTATTTAGTCGCGTACTGGAAGAAACGTTTCAGTACAATAATATTCTTACCGAGGGTAAAAAAATTAAAGCATTTACCGGAACGACAGGTAGCGGCAAGTCTACAGCTATTGCCAAGGTTGCGGCACAAGCGGGATTTTTAAAAAAAACATGCTGTATTATCAGTACAGACACGGTGCGTGCCGGTGCGAATAAACAACTTGAGGCTTTTGCCGGAATTTTAAAGACAGATTTTTATTTTTGTAAAACCGCACGAGAATTATTTGCATTAATCCAAAAAGAACAAGATAAGTATCAACTGATATTAGTTGATACGCCGGGTATTAATCCGTATAATTCGGATGAAGTTTCTTTGGTGGCTGATTTTCTGGAAAGTATAAAGAGTAATTGCATGTTAACAATGGATGCCGGAAAAAACACAAAAGAAGCTATTGAAATATCAGAAATTTTTTCGAGAATAGGCGCAGATTTTCTTTTGCCGACCCGTTTAGATATGACGCATCGTGTCGGTTCTTTTATCTCTTCGGCATATGCTAATCATTTAGGATTGTGCTGTGGCGGCATCAGCTCAAGTATTGCGCATGGCTTAACGGAAATGACACCGAAAAGTTTATCTCACTTGTTAGTGTCCGGAGGCTGAAATGACAAATACAGTTTCGGCCAATTACAAGGAAACCTCCCGTCGCGGTAGAAATATGATAGCGGTAGCTTCAGGAAAAGGCGGTATAGGTAAAACCTGGTTTTCAATTACGTTGGCACACGCTCTGAGCGGATTTAAGCAAAAAGTTCTTTTATTCGACGGTGATTTAGGGTTGGCAAATATGGATATGCAACTGGGGTTATCCGTTAAAGAAGGATTAGGAACGGTTATTACCGAGGCTAAAACACTCAATCAGATTATTACTCCCTGTGAAAAAGCTCGTTTTGATATTATAGCCGGACGTTCCGGATCAGCAGGTCTTGCGTCTATGCCGATCGGAAGATTGCAAATTTTGGGTGAAGATTTATCTTTATTGGCACCGCTTTATGATCGTGTGATTATGGATATGGGAGCAGGGATTGAAAAGTCGGTTAAAATTTTATCAAGTATGGCAGAAAAGATTATCGTTTTGTGTACGGATGAGCCGTCTTCGTTAAAAGAAGCCTATGCTTTTATTAATGTTATGGCATTGCAATACCCGAGATCCAAACTAAATATTGTAATAAATCAGGCTAATTCTTTGCGAGAAGGGCAACGGACTTATGAGACAATGCTCAAAGCTTGTCGGAATTTTTTGAATATAGAACCGTCATTGCTGGGTATTATACGGAGAGATACGCGGGTTCGCGATGCTATTCGCAGCCAAATGCCGATTATAAGCCGCTACCCGACCTCCGAAGCTGTTGAGGATGTGCTGGCTATTGCTCGAAAATTGATTACGAAAGAATAAAAATGGACAATTTAATTTCTTCAATTTTGAATAATTTGCCGCAACAAATTTCGACTTCGGCTCAATCGGAATTAACGCTCCAAAATATTTTGCCTGAAGTAACAAGTAGTTTGAAACCGGGCCAAATTTTGCAATTAAATATTGATGTTTCTTCTCAAACTGTAGAATTGTTGACAGGAGAAGGAAAAACACAAACTTTGCCGCTCAATGCCGTATCGAACAATAGAATGAATTTTCCGTTGTCAGAAAATTTTGCTCTGACGGCTAAAGTTGTTTCTGTAAACGGTAATAATATAAATATTCGCCCGTTGCCAAACTCAACGGAAAATGCCGACGTTGTCTTTCCTGCAAAAGCAGAAACGGCATCTTCTGTCGCATCTCCGGAAATTATAGTTAAAGATATCGGCAAAACTGTTATTTCGGCAGAGATTAAAAATGCTGATGTTTTAAAAATAATTGAGCCCTATGTTTCCAAAAATATTGCGCCGAATTTTCAAGAAAGCGTAAAACAAGAAATATCAGGATTTCAAATAAAAGGACAACTTTTACCCGTAACTGTTCAAGAATCTGTAACTGAAAATCCGGTTAAAGTTTTGCAAGATATTTTTTCAACCGCCTTCAAAAGTTTTCCGCAAGAGAATGGAATAAAAACCAATCAAATAGCAGAAACCCTCAAGAATACTATGCCGGAATTGGTTGGAAAATCATTTCCGGTAACCGTAACGGACAAAGGAAATTTTTCTGTATTAAGCAGTGTTTTAGGAGATATTTTACCACAGCAGAATATAAACTTTCCTCCTGAATTAAAATTTAATTTTTTAGTATCTGAAGTTATTGAACCGATGATGTTGGAAAGTTTTCAAACAATACAAGATACCAGTCCTTTATTGCAAAAAATCATGGCTCCGATCGAAAAATTGGCACTTGTTCATCCGGAACTGGCTCTTGAACTACAGAATAAAATTCCGGCAATAGGGGATAAAATGCTTCCGAATATGGTTGCGTTTATGCAAGCGTCAGTCAAACAAGATATTTCTTTATGGCTGGGTAAAGATATGCCGGAAATTCTAAAACATATTCCGGAAGGCAAAGGAAAAGAAATCTTGGTGGAGTTGCAGCAGTTGTTGCAAACAGCCGTAAAAGAAACGCCAATGTGGAAGATTGTTGAAATCCCCCTATATGCTGAGAATAAGATAGATAAAATTCAGGTCGCTGTTAAGCAATATGGTGATGAAGAAAACGCCAAGGATACAGCAGTTAAAAAAACGCAAGGTGGTACTCGTTTTGTTGTTGATACGGATTTTAGTGTTTTGGGGCGTTTTCAGTTTGATGGCTTTTCATTTAATAACGACAGACGTTTTGATTTAATTGTCCGTACCGAAAAAAATATCGGCGATGATATCTATGCAAATATCATGAGAATATTTAAAACAACATTGCATAATGTTGATTATATCGGCAATATTGGAATTAATATTAAAGAAAATTTCATAAAAATCGAAGAAAATGAAAATACAATGCAACGATTATCTCAGGATTTGTTTATATGAACAGTTATGATGCAAAATGTTATTACCAAGAGCTTGGCGTTTCGCCGCAAGCGGGGGAAAACGAGATAAAATTACAATATCGACGTTTAGCAAAAGAGTGGCATCCTGATTATAATAAAACTCCTGAAGCTTTGGATAAATTTCAAAAAATTTCAGTTGCGTATGAAGTTTTAACAGATGATCATCGTCGTCTGGTATATGATTTATTATCCTACGCTTATGCCGGGCGCAAATTTCCGGATATGGATAATTTAGAAGTTTATACATCTCGTCGCAAATACAAAGAAACGGATTTGCAGATTATGGATTTGTATAAGGTTACATCAAAACTTGTATCTCACTCAAAGCAGCATTTGCATGAAATTTGTGATTATAGTGAGGCCAAAAAATTGGCATCTTCTGTTTGTGTTCACAACTGGCTGTTGGGATGGTGGAGTTTAAGCGGAGTAGTCGAAAATATCAAAGCGTTGTTGCATAACTATAACAGTTTTTGTGGCAACGATGCAGATAATTTTAATTTGCTTACGCATAATATGGTTGCCTATGCGCAAGAAGGAGATGCCGATAAAGCATACAGCAGCGGTATTTTGGCATCACGTTATGCTGATGACTATGGTAAAAGCCTGATAAAACGTTTTTTGCAGACAGTCAATGTTTCTCAACAGCCTTATATCGCGCCATTATGGAATTATGCTCCGATTAAATATATACAGCTCTTGCCGCCGGTTATTTTTATATTGGCGTTGCTCTTGCTGCAGGCGCCGCAGGTTATGAGTTCTGCTGAATTTAACCGCTGGTTTAGTCGTGATAATTCTATCAGTTACTATCAAGAGGTGCGTTTTAACAGCGGAGCCAAAACCGTTGATGATTTAGCTGTATCAAAAGTTGTTTCAATTCCTGTTGACACCGAAGATATGTCAAAATTATATCATGTCAGCGGTGATATTAAAGTTATGTATGGACCGGATGATGATTTTGATGTTATGGCAAACCTGCCCTCGGGAACAACGGTTCGTTTGACAGGGTATACGCCGGACGAAAAATGGGGTAGAATTATGTTGGATAACGGAGAAATGGGCTTTGTTTATCGCAACAAACTTAAAAACGGTATCGGTCGCAATATTCCTGATGATAGTAAAATTTATACAGGATTGCGTTAATTATATTACTTTTTCAGCGTGTCTAAATCGTTTTTAAAATTGACATCAAGTAATTCATGTTCGGATGCCGGTACCTGAATAGTATAATCGGAATGTTCCAAAAATACCGGACGAATATCTGCGTTTTCAGCAACCAAATCGGCAACGGAAAACAAATCTCTGCTCCATAGGACCGGATTACTTTTGATCCCGTTTTTCTGGGCCGTGATTAATTGTTTAGATAATTTCTTTTTGAACTTAGCAATCATTTTGTTAAGCAAATCGGGTGTAACATTTGGCATATCTCCCGGCAACAGAATAGCACCGTCGCAAAAACCGGGAACAGCTTGAAGACCGAGATTAATGGATGTTTTTATGCCCATACGAAACGCCGGATTATAAATAATATTGATATCTAAAGCAGCAAGTATCTCACTGATTTCTTCAGATTGATAACCGGTAATGACAAACACCGGACAAGCATTGGATTGAACAGCCGCTTCCACTGTTTTTAAAATCAGAGGTTGGTCATGAATATCGCTAAGCAATTTGTTTTCTCCGGCGCGTTTGCTTTGTCCTGCGGCTAAAACAATAATCGCAATGTTAGACGCTTTATTATTGTCCGAATTTTCTTGTGTTAAAGAAGATATGTCCTTGAGTTTTACATAGGCCGGGAGAACAGCATTTTGCGGATGTTGAAAATCCGCCGCCATAAGTTTTTCTTTGCATATGGCAAGCTTGATATAACTTTCCAATAAAGGAGATTCCAAATAGGGAAAATTATAAGGCAAAACAATAATTTTCTTATTTTTAACCGTTGCGATCATAAAATCGGAACCGCCGATAACCGGAATTTGCCGACATAAAATATCATTGGTAATACTTTGTATGGCACTGGCCAGCGTATCTTCTTCCGTAAAGTTTCGTTTAGCGCCGGAAACAAAAATAATGTCCGTCTTGCTGTGTAAAATATCAGACAATATATCGGCTATATCGGATATGTTATGCGAAACATTGAAATCTTGACTGATTTTAACGCCTAACGGTTGGCAGATATTTTCAAGACCTTGTCTGGTATTTTCCATATGAAATGTTTCATCATCGTTATGATAGAAATGCGTCTGTAATAATACGGCATTTTGTTTTTGCGGACGAACCACGTTCAATAGAGATGTATTGCCCGAAAGATTATATACCAGCTCCTCAACCGATTGACGGGATATAACAGGCGTTAAAATTTCCAATCGAGCCACAATTTCTCCTTTTTCTACTTTTTGATAAGGAGCAATTGTATTTAAAATAAAATGAGGCGAAAATTTATTAAATTTGCTTACACGTTCGGGAGAACAGTCTAAAAAACCGTCTTGCACAGCTGCCAGTTCGCTGAAACCGTATTCATTAATCTGAAAACCTAGATTTTTGCCGCATATTTTAGCAGTAATAACTTGCAAAGCCGTTTCAAAATCTAAGTCATTTTCATCGGCGAAAATACCGGAAACAGTATCAATACCAGCCGCTTTAAGATGTGTAATGTCATCTTTGGTTATTTGGTGATTGCGTGGAAGAATTGTGTGCTCCAAGTTGATTTCTTCAAAAATCCGCAGTCCTTCACTTTTGGCGATTTTAAATTCCATATTTCGGCTCCCGTATTATATAAAAAAACGTAAACTGCCGTATTGAAAAAGTCAAGGCTTGCTTTTTGTTATGCTTTATGTAAATTAAAAACAAAGGAGTTTGTGTGATGGATATTCTTAAACAAGCCGAAATGCAGCAGGAAAAAGCTTGGAATGTTATTCGTAAAAGTAAGGTTATTGAAACTTGGGAACAGATCGGAGCTACAGTAAATCTGGTGGGTTCTCTCAAAATCGGTGTGTTGGCAAAACATCGAGATATAGATTTTCATATTTATACGCCAATATTGGATGTAGAGCAGAGTTTTCAGGTCATAAGTGATATTTGCAGTAATCCCGATATCATTAAGTGTGAATTTTCAAATCTTGCCGCAACGGAAGAATGTTGTTTTGAGTGGCATGTTTGGTTTCGAGATGAAGAAAAAGAACTTTGGCAGATTGATATGATACAAATAAAACAAGGCTCAGTATTTGATGGATATTTTGAAAAAGTTGCAGAAAAAATTAAAAGCTCGATGAGTGAAGAACAACGCCATACAATTTTGAAATTAAAATTTGAAACGCCTGATGATATTAAAATTTCCGGAATAGAATACTATAAAGCTGTTATTCAACATGGTATTACAACATTTAATGAACTGCAAACATGGCGTTCTAAACAAAATTTTTGTGGGATTATTGAATGGTAGAGTGGTGTCTTTAATAAAAAAACGTCCTCATATGAGGACGTTTTATGTGATTAGCGAATGCAGACAAATTCATCAACAATCGATTGATAAATAACTTTGTTTTTTTCGATCAGTTCAGCTCTTTCTATTATCAGATTAAGCGGTGTATGTCTTTTGGTGATGAGTTCACGTTGACGAACACGTTCTTTTGCAACTTCAACAGGACAATAAATGTAAAACATTTTGGTCTTGTAGCCGAGCTTTTTGGCATTTTTCAGCAGTTCCTGATGGCATTTGGGAGCAGCACTGTGATCTAAAAAGATGTTTTTATTTGATGCAACAGCGCGCCGCAACAGCTCATAGCCGGCAATTCGAGCAGGAAGTTCCCAGCGGCGGAAAGCCTCAACGGATCCTAACTGCTCAACATCTTGCTGATATTGAGGCAATGCTTCCATGATTGCATCAAATGAGACGAAAAGATAGCCTTTGAACATCTCTGCATTGTTGTGATAGAAGGTACTTTTTCCTGCAGCAGGTATACCGAGCATATGAACCAGAGTGGGAGCGGTTGAAGAGGGAACTTCTTTCAGAAAGTTATTTATGATCTCTTCAAAAACGCTTCCTTCGGCATGTTCATAGGTGTAAGGCACCACTTCGGTAATGTGCGGAATTAATTCTTCAATTTTCATTTTTATAAAGATTAATAAGTGCTAATAATTATTTGTCAAACACTATTGTACAGAAAAATAGTTTTTTTGTCAATAAAGCAAAAGACTTTGGCAATCGTATTTTTTCTCTAAATGTACTTCTGCAATCTCCCAAATATAAAAAATGGGTTGCAATTTCTTGCAACCCACCCAAAAATACTTGATATTTTCGCAATACCAATTAACGTTTTGAGAACTGGTAAGAACGACGAGCTTTAGCTTTACCGAATTTCTTACGTTCAACAACACGATCATCACGTGTCAAGAAACCAGCCTTTTTCAAAACGGCTCTCAATTCCGGCTCATATTCATTCAGAGCTTTAGAAATACCGTGTTTGATAGCACCGGCCTGACCGGACAATCCGCCGCCTTTAACTGTGCAGACAACGTCAAATTCATTAACGCGGTTAGCAACTTCAAACGGTTGATTGATAATCATTTTCAAAACCGGACGAGCAAAATACTGATCAATAGATTTATCATTGATCGTAACATTACCTTTACCCGGCATAATCCAAACGCGAGCAACAGCGTCTTTTCTTTTACCTGTAGCATAAGAACGACCTAATTTATCGCGATTCGGTTTGCGAGTTGCAACTTCAGAAGCACTTGCAGCGCTCTTAATATCTTTTAAAGATTCGATTTTTTCAGCCATTATAACTCGCTCCTTTT
>CAYTQF010000013.1:0-26129 GCA_964440165.1 uncultured Azospirillaceae bacterium | reverse complement strand
TCAATCGTTGAAGATTTGATTGAACGCACCGTAGAACCCTGCAAAAAAGCAATGGCCGATGCCAGTGTATCTCCGTCAGACATCAGCGAAGTTATTTTGGTCGGCGGTCAGACCCGTATGCCTAAAGTTCAGGAAAAAGTAAAAGAAATCTTTGGTAAAGAACCACACAAAGGCGTAAACCCGGATGAAGTTGTTGCTGTCGGCGCAGCCATTCAGGGCGGTGTTTTGATGGGCGATGTTAAAGATGTATTGCTGTTAGACGTTACTCCATTGTCTTTGGGTATTGAAACTCTCGGCGGTGTATTTACACGCTTGATTGACCGTAATACAACCATTCCGACACGTAAATCTCAAGTATTCTCTACAGCCGAAGACGGACAGACTGCGGTTACCATTCGCGTCTTCCAAGGTGAACGTGAAATGGCTCAAGACAACAAACTGCTGGGTCAATTTGATTTGATCGGTATTCCGCCGGCTCCGCGCGGTATGCCGCAAATTGAAGTTACTTTTGATATTGACGCGAACGGTATTGTTAATGTTTCGGCAAAAGATAAAGCCACAAACAAAGAACAAGCTATTCGTATTCAGGCCAGCGGTGGCTTGAGCGATGCCGATATCGAAAAAATGGTTAAAGATGCTGAAGCTAATGCTCAGGCCGACAAACAGAAAAAAGAAATGGTAGAAGCCAAAAACCAAGCTGAAGGTTTGGTTCACTCTACCGAAAAAACTTTGAAAGAACACGGCGATAAAATCAGTCCGGCAGAAAAAGAAACTATTGAAAAAGAAATCAATGCTTTGAAAACTGCATTGGAAGCTGATGATATGGCTGTTATCAAAGAAAAAACCGAAAGCTTGATGCAAGCTTCACTCAAATTGGGAGAAGCTATGTACAAACAGGCTGCTCCGGAAGCCGGTGCCGGTACCGAAGCTGCAGGTGCAGAAACAGCATCTCAAGCCAACGGCGATGAAAAGGTTGTTGACGCCGATTTTGAAGAAGTTAAATAATAAACTTCAAACAAAAAAAGGACCCGCTTCAAAAACGGGTTCTTTTTTTTATTGCAATAAAAATATAAACAGTTATAGTGAATGCGAAATACAATTATTATCAAATTAAGTTATTATAATTATGAAGATGAATGACATTCGTGTTGAATTCGTTATCGGAGATCAGCTTGGTTTTCCCGTAATCTGCGTTCATAAGATACCGGTTACATGTGTATCTACAAAAGTTCAAACCGTTCAACCGACAGCAATGCAGCAGCCCTTTCCGGTTCGCAATGCAAATTTTAGCGGAGGCAAACGAACCTGCGGACAATCTCAGAAAAGTGCCCGCATTGCACTGAAAGCCAGAAAGCAGGCTAAATGACATTTTTCAAAGTATAAAACCTCAGTATAAATGCTGAGGTTTTACTTTTTTATTGACTATTTGCGAAATTTTGTCTATTTTGTTTTTGTGAAACAACAGAGGGATTTATAAAATGTTAGACAAATATCGTGTTGTATGCAGTGAAAATCAACAATTATATCCGAACAGAGTTTTTATTGATATTTATCCTGCAGATTCAGATTTAAATCACGATTGCTTATTACAATTACGCAAAATAAAAAATCCTGAAGTCTCGCAAATCGTAAGCGATATTATTCTGACAGATTTAGGCAATGAAAAAGTTCTTTTACAGTATGAAGACGTCAGTGATTCTTCATTTCTTGCTCGTCAAAATGAGCTGCGCAAAACTTTGGATGAAGAAATTCGTCAGACATTTGTGCAAATGCGTCGAGAGAATAAAGATCGCACGATTGAAGCCAACATCACCAATATGGCCGTTATTTACGGTCTTGCCGAACCGATTGATGAAAATACCCCTATCAGCGCTCGTGAGTATGAACTTCGTAAAATTCTCGAAAGAGAAAAAAGAATTCATCAAAAAAAGCGTGAATTAGCCGAATATAAAGAAAATCAAGCCTCATCCATGGAGACAAGACGCGCTTGGAGAGCCGCTCTTAATCGTTATCGCGGAGATTAAGCCGCTGATTTAAAAAAATCTTTCATACGATCTATAAAACCTTTTGCTTCCGGCTGGCATGAACTGTCTTCACTGAGTTTTTGAAATTCGGTTAACAATTCTTTTTGTTTGCTATTCAGGTTGACAGGTGTTTCCACCATAAAGCGAATAAATAAATCGCCTCGATTTTTGGAACGAATAATAGGCATTCCCTCACCTGAAACTTTCAACTGTTGACCGGTTTGCGTTCCGGCCGGAATAGAAATATCCAATGACTGCCCGTCAATGCCGGCAATCTGCATTTTTCCACCCAAGGCAGCACAAGCCATGGAAACAGGAACAGTCATATAAAGATTAGCTCCTTCACGAGAGTATAAATTATGTCGATCAATGTTAATAAAAACATACAAATCGCCATCACGTCCGCCGCGAAGTCCGGCCTCTCCCGCTCCGGCAACGCGCATTCTGGTATCGTTTTCAATGCCTGCCGGTATTTTTATCTTTAACAACTTTTCGCTATGGATGGCGCCTTCGCCATGGCATTTCTTGCAATTATCTTTAACGATACGTCCTTTACCCTTACAAGTCGGGCATGTTGTTTCAACAATAAAAAATCCGCCTTTTTGCGTGTGAACTTTTCCATGACCATGACAGGTTGTACAAATCGGTGCTTCTTTGCCATCTGCGGTACCATGTCCATGGCAATCTTCACAAACTTCTGAATGAGGCAACGTAATTTCTTTTTCAACACCGTTATATGCTTCTTCAAGACTGATTTCTAAATTGTAACGCAAATCAGCACCGTTTTGCGCATAGTTTTGATTATTGCTGCCGCGACCACCACCCATAAACTCAGAAAAGATATCTGAAAAAATATCGGAAAAACCGCCGGCGCCACCAAAATTAAATTCAAAACCATTAAAAGGATTACCACCCATGCCGCCTTGAAAGGCCTGTTTGCCGTAACGATCATAAGCGGCTCGCTTTTGATCGTCTTTCAAAACCTCATACGCCTCATTAATTTCTTTAAAATGCAATTCGGCTTCCGCATCTCCGGGATTGCGATCCGGATGGAACTTCATTGCCAAGCGGCGGTATGATTTTTTTATTTCGGCAGCATCTGCCGTTTTGTTCACTTCAAGAACATCATAGTAGTCTTTTTCTGTCATATTTAATCACTAAAAATAAAATATTATCAAACTTATCTTTTATTTAAGGTGTTTGAAATAAAAACGCAAGCATTTTTATAAAAAAACATTAGACAAAAATATTAAAGAACACCCCTTTGCTCATTACGAAGCAAAAAGTGTTGGACAAAATTATTTTATTATGCCATACTTTTAGTATATTAATCTTTTGGAGTATACGATCATGGCTGAAAATAATATTACAGAAAGCGAATTAAGAACTGCTTTTGAAACATACCTGAACGATAATCCCGAAAGACAAGCTGAATATGACAACATGGATAATCTCCAGAAAAGCCGTATGCTTGAAGCTTTTGGCCGTGATTACGCCAGACGCCGCAATGAAGGACAGAGACAAGAAAATGTTGAGACGGAAACAGATAAAAGACCCGGCTTAACCTCTGACGAATGGCAGCAATTGATTAATGGTGATAATACTCGATTTTTGCAACAACAAAACTTTTTACAAGGCATAGATATCGTTACATTGGACAAAATGGGTAAACTCCCTGCTAATTTTGCCGACATGTCTCCGGAAGATAAAGCCAGAACAACCGAAGAGCTGAAAGCAGCGCTCACACCTGAAGAACGCCTGCAATTTACCAATGAAGAAAAAACAGCCAAAGAAGCTCTTTTGGAGACTTATCCGCCTAAAAGACTGGTAGATACGGACAAATGGTTATTAGAAGCTGCCGCAAATACAGAAGATACGTCTCTTAAAGCGCAATTGGAAAGCGCTCATGATACCGTATTGGCAACAATGATCAAAAAAACCGAGGATTACGCCAAAGGAGATATTGTCGTTGATCAGAGCAATGTCGCCGATGTTTATAACGGCGCCAACCTGATGTTTGACCATATTGAAACGCAAACAGAAGACGATAATGTCAAAAACAACATCACTGTTTCCAGAGAAAAATTAGAAGCCGAAATTAAAATTTATGACGATACCAACGGTTTTACAAATCTGTCTGAAAATGATGCCGACGCCGTTCGCAAAGCTTATGAACAGGTTTTAAAACAGGCTGATGACGTAAAATTTCCACCGGAAGAGTTTGACGCATTTTTCTCTCATCTGCAATTTACCAGCAAAGATCCGGCAAAAGGCACAGCTGATGAAGCTGAACGAGAAGAAATACTGCAAATGTTTCATGACAGTGTTCGTCAGCAGGCAGCCAGACAAACTGCCGTAAAGCATAAAGATGCAAAAAAAGAAGATTTAGCGGCGGCCTTAAATGATGAAATTCAAAATGCTTATTCCGTACAAATCGGCGCGTTACTGATTAATAACGAAATGTCGTTACACGCCGGCGAGCCTGATTTTACACAAACCAAGGCTCAAAACAATGTTAATAAGGCATTAGCCGATATTGAAGCCGGAAAAGATTATACCATTGATCAGCGTTCTATGGTGGGACAATTTGCCAACTACACTAATGACAGCATGGGTTGGTTAAATCGTCTCGGCACCAAAATCGGCAAAAAAGCACCGGTACTGGGCATGATGTACAATAAAGTCAGAAAATTTGACGATACCTGTATTGAACGTTTCAGCCCGTTATACGGACAACTGAAAAGTTTTGGCAAAGCTGTCCGCGGTAACATGGCCAGACAAGCCTTAAACCAAGCCGTGCGTTGGGGAAGCCAATTAATTCCGGGCGGAAATTTCGTTTACGGTACTTATGTCGCAGGACAAGCCGCATGGCGTTTAGGCACCAAATATGCAAGAGAAAAAGAAGCCGCTAAGAAAAACGGTCAAAAATTCAGTTCTCTGAAATGGCTCGGCAGCCATGTCGGCGAAATCACATCTTCCGCCATGTTAGCCACTGCAGCTTATCTGCCGGGTGGAAACATGGTTTTGGGTTTAGGCTCTGCCGTTGTTGCAACAGGTACAAATGCCATAAAATCTTATAAAGCCAGCAGAGCTAAAGGTGAAAGCAGATGGAAAGCCTTTAGAAAAAGTCTGACATCAAGCGCCGCTTCTGTCGGTACAGCCGTGGCTTCCAGCCTATTACTGGGTGAAACTGTTAAAGCTACCGGTTTAGATGACTTTACTGCCGACTATTTTAAGCAAACCGTTCCGGCCGGAGAATATGACCCGACAGACAGTCATTACAGTCAGTCTCCGGTTACAGATGCCGCCAAACAAGAAGAGCTTATGGCTTTGGATAATGTAACACTTAATGAACAGGGGTATACATTTGAACAGGGGGTATCTCCTGATGCCGAAGGTGCCTTTCTGTACAGCAAAGGTGAAGACGGATTTACCACCCGAGATTACAGCCAGGATGAACTTGATTGGGCAACAAATCGCAATGACGGTATTCGTTACAGCGAATATTTGGATAAGCAATTGGTTCATGAACTTTATCAAGATCCAAATTCAAGTGATCCGTTGGCACACAGTGAAGTTGCTCATGACAATGCCATAAGCAGTCTTGACAAGTTGGCAGAAAAACATCCGGAAATGAACAGTTATATTGACGGAGAATTTCATTCAAACAGCGAAATGCTGCTGTATAAACTCTATAACGCCAACATGTTGGCTCCTAATCCCGATGCCATTTCAGACTCGGGTCTTCCTATCGGGGAAGTCATGGGTGCGACAGATGCCAACGGTAATCTTGTAACTTATCAGGATGTGTTCCAAAAGGTTTTATTGGGAGAAGAACTGACAGAAACCGATTACCAAGTTATAACCAACGTTGAAGATCATATCGGCGGACAATATGACGGTGTCGAGGGCGGCAATAATGATATGGGTAAACTTAAAGATTTTGACACCCTTGGCGACGGATCTCGTCCTGTTGACTCTTATAATGCTGCTGCAGATGTCGGTTATGAAAACCATGAACATCCGGGCAGTGAAGATGTTTATGCCCGCTTTATACAAACGGAATTCGACCCGAGAACAGGCGGTCTGCCATGGGGTATGGTCTTTGACAATCAAGAAAACGGCCAACAGGTTATGAGAGAACGTATCGGTTCAAACGGTGCATACCTGGCTCAAGTCAGAATGAAAACAAAAGAGCAGGAAGTAACTCCTCCTCCGCTTCCGCCCGTTCACAAAAAACCAAAAGAAGTTATTCCTCCGGCTCACGAGGAAACTGATGAAAAACCGGGATACGGAAAACTTCTTGCCGATGAATATAAAATTATATACGGGGTAGATCCTCAGGTTGTTCCTGAACAAAAAGGAGATAATCCCAAGTATAATCATTGGATTGCATATAATAATCGTGTTGACGAGGAGCGCAAGGCGACCGGTCGAGACATTGATATGTATGACTTTTTAACCGAAAGACGGCAAAAGCTGGATAAGGTTATGGAAAGCACCGGCGGATTAACTTTGCAAGGAAAAGAAATGATGCAGGGCGAAGTTTTAAAAGACTACGAAGCTCATAAAGATAATCCGGGAATGGCTGCGGCTATTTGCGGTGCGCGTCAAAGTATTATGCAAAGTAACTTAACGGCTCATAATTATCGCGATGTGATTACATTAAGCCACTTTACGGATTATACGCAGCACTTTATCCAATCTGATGCTTTTGTTGCCGACGGAACAAGAGATATCTCTCAAAATCCGCGTCTTAAAAAAGATATTTTGGCTCAAGATGCCAGCAGCAAACGTGTTTATGATGTTTTGGACTTAAACGACTATTATGTCGGTAACAAAACATTGAAACCTTATGAGGCTAAACCGGAAAAAGTTCCTGCTGCAGATGTGCTTAAACAAATGCGGACTATCTCTAAAAAGAATCCGAAAAATCCGCTTATAGCACCGCAGAAAGGACGTGAATAAAAAAAGAATAAAGCCCCTGAAAAGGGGCTTTATTTATGAAGGTTATAATGATTTGCGAGAATTTAACGCTAACTGGATCGTTCCCTCATCCATATAATCCAACTCTCCGCCCATCGGAATACCTTGTGCCAAACTGGTAACCTTAACATCCTCAAATTCTTTTAATCTGGAGACAAGGTAGTGTGAAGTTATTTGACCGTCAATTGTAGCCGGTAAAGCCAAAATAACTTCTTTAACCTCTCCGGTTTTGACACGATTGATCAAACTGTCAATATTTAAATCCTCCGCGGTAATTCCATCCAAAGCTGATAAAATACCTCCAAGAATATGATATTTTCCCTTAAAAAAAGAAATACGTTCCATTGCCCATAAATCAGCAACATCACGTACAACACAAATAACATCATTATCCCGTACGGCAGACGCACAAATTGAGCACGGACTTTGTGTATCATAATTACCACAAATTTCACATGTCTTAATATTCTCGGCAACTTCGGTTAATGACTGAATTAACGGCAACAAAAGCGTATCTCGCTTTTTAAGAAGCTGCAGCGTAATTCGACGAGCAGAACGGGTTCCTAAAGACGGCAGCTTTGAGACCAGCTTTACCAGTTTTTCAATTTCTTGTCCAGACACCGAATTTTCCTTTAGAACGGAAGTTTCAAACCGCCAAGATTTAATCCGCCGGTAACTTCTTTCATACCTTCTTCCATAAGTTTATCGGCTTTACCATGCGCATCATTGCAGGCAGCTAAAACCAAATCTTCCAAAATATCAACTTCTTCAGGATTAACCAAAGATTTATCAATGGAAACTTTTTTAACTTCAAATTTTCCGTTCATATTAACTTTAACCAATCCGGCGCCACTGCTGCCTTCAACTTCCTGTTGAGCCAATTTGGACTGTGTTTCTTCCATTTTACGCTGCATGGCTTGAGCTTGTTTCATTATTCCCTGAATATTCATCATTGGTCTGTTTCCTCATCAAAAATTAATTCATTGTTATTGTCAAAGTTTAATGGTTCATCGTCATCGGATTCCTGAACTTTACGAATCAGGCTTTCGATTTTTGCACCGTGAAATTCTGCCATAATAGCCCGAACAAGCGGATATTCCATAACATCATGTTGTTCTTTTTCCAGAGCCAGATTTTCTTTATCGGCGATTGTTTCTCCCAAAGCTCCGGGAACAACGGCAATATCCCATGCTTTACCGACGGCTTCTTTCAACGCCTTATTCCAACCGGAAATAAAATCCGGCGTAATTTTATCACTGGCCGTCATACGAATATAGCCATCGCGAAATTCTGTTACGGCAACATCATGTTTTAATGAATAGACGAGCAAAGGATGACGACTTTGTTCCAGATAGGAAAGCATAGCTTCAAAACTTTTAAATCCATCAAGAGCAGAACTTTTTACGGGTGTTGCTTTTTCCGGCTGCAATGCGGGAGCAGAGACAGCCGGTCGGCTAAAAACCGCGGGACGAGCTCCTAATTCAGAGTTTTTTTTTACATCATTTAATAATTCATACGGTGTTGGTAATGACGCAGAATAAGCCACTCTTATTAATATCATTTCTAAGGCGTCAATTTGAACCGGTGCGGACTGAATTTCATTTAATCCTTTGATAAGCATTTGCCAAATTTTTGATAAAACGGCAATAGAAACTGTTTCTCCTGCTTTAGAGCAAAATTCTCGTTCTGCTTCGCTTACAGAAGCATCATTAATAAAGTTTGGCACCAATTTTGTTTTTGCCAGCAAATGCGTTAAAGCGATTAAATCTTTTAATAGAGATAACGGGTTAGCTCCGTTACGATATTGATCCTGTAAATTGACGATAACTTGCTTGGTATCGCCTTTTAACAAATCGGAAAAGAGTTCAAAGGTTCTGGAAATATCAGCCAAACCAATCATTTCTTTAACAACATCGGCTTTAACAATTCCGCCGCCCAGAGATATTGCCTGATCAAGCAAAGACAAACCGTCGCGAGCTGAGCCGTCGGCGGCTTTGGCAATCATGTGCAAAGCCTCGTCATCTGCTTTTAAGTTTTCCGCTGCAACGATTTTATTAAAGAGTTTCATCAGATCGTCAATTGTCAGGCGTTGCAGATCAAACCGCTGACAACGAGACAACACAGTTATCGGAACTTTGCGAATTTCGGTCGTTGCAAAAATAAACTTAACGTGCGCGGGCGGTTCTTCCAATGTTTTCAGCAAAGCATTAAACGCACTTTTTGACAACATATGAACTTCGTCGATGATATAAATTTTATAGCGGGCATTTGTCGGTTTATAGCGCACACCGTCTAATATTTCACGCATATCATCAACACCGGTACGCGACGCGGCATCCAGTTCTAAAACATCAATATGACGATCCGCCGCAATCGCTTTACAATTCTCGCAGACGCCGCACGGATGTATTGTCGGGCCGCCATTACCGTCTAATCCCGTACAATTCAGCGCTTTGGCAATCAAACGGGCTGTTGTGGTTTTTCCCACGCCTCGGATACCTGTTAAAATATAAGCATGATGTAATCTATTGTTTTTTATGGCATTTGTCAGTGTTTGTACCAAAGCGTCCTGTCCCAGCAGATCATCAAAGCTCTGCGGACGATATTTTCTGGCTAAAACAACGTATTGATTATCTTTATTTTCTTCTGACATACTTAATAAAATCCGAGGTGGAGGACAACATGACCCCGGCGACATTCGTTACGGCTGCTTTCTTCCGAACCTGACCGGATTGGCGAACTGCCGACCCACTGTCCTCCGTTATTTAACAATGGTTATATATTGGCTGATTTGCCTAATTTTTCAAGTGAAAAATCAAGACATCAACATTTAATAATCTTCGATTTCTAAACTTTCTGTTTCAAAAACTTCATCACTTAATGAACGTCCGAATATCAAAGTTTCAGCGATTTGGGCATTTTTACCGTATATCCGCGGACGAACTTTAATCACGGTCTCTCCCAATGTACTATCGGAAAAATCAGTCTCGGCAAAACGTTTAGGCGCAGCATCAACAATATAATTACCGCTATCACGAACTTCTTTTATTTCTAAGCTGTGTTGATTGAAGCCGTTGTTAAAAAAGCGAAAAGCACCGTTAATTCCCAGATATCCGCCCGGATCAACAATGGCGCTGTTCAGATCACGGCTTTGATTACGAGATAAAGCTACAGCCAAAGCCACCGCGTCATATCCGAAAGAATACAAACTGGACGGACGTTCTCCGAATAAATTGTAGTATTTGTTTACAAAATAAGAACTATTTTGGCGAGACATGGAAGGATACCAACTGCCACGCATCGTTGTTTCTTTATTTAACGCCGTATTGTCCCAAATTGATGTTCCTAAGAATTTAACCTCAGGAGAAAAAACATCATAATAACCGAACATTGATACGGCAGATTTTAATGTTGCGCCGTAATCCGGAATTAACACAGCGTCAAAATCTACATTTCCGTAAGAATCATTGGTTTTTAATTTGCGCAACATCTTGGCGGCATGAGCATCGCCATCGGCGGCCTTAGCGGCGTATTCGTTCTTAATTCGGCTTAATTGAGCGGAACGCGTTGCATAATTGGTCATTTGTTTTAAAATTTCAGAAAAATCAATATTACCGGGTTTATAAAAAGCAATATCCGTAACAGCAACATTATTTTTTCCGGCAGCTTTAATTGCAGCCCGTGCCACGGCAATTCCGGTTTTATTATCCGGCACCAGCAATGCAAAGCGAGAACGACCTCGTCCCGCAGCATAGGTCATTACGCGATCAACTTGCTCATCAACCAATAAACCCAGCGTATAAACGCCATTTTGCAAAACATCGGAGACAGAGTTAAAAGCAATCACCGGAACGCCTTTACGAGATGCTATCGGGGCAATTGCTTCCACAGAAGAGCTTAACATCGGCCCGATAATCAAGCGCGCATCCTGATTGAGCGCATTTTCAACGGCAATTCGCGCACCTTCCGGTGTTCCCTTGGTATCATAATATTGTAAGATAAGGTTATTGCTGTTAATGTCATCCAACGCCATCATGGTCGCGTTTTTAAGGCCTTGCCCCTGTTTGGCAAATTCACCGCTTAACGGGAGCAAAACACCGACACGAAAAGAATCGCCGCGAATAACTTCTTCTTCGCTAATTTCGGTAAAACTATCATTAAAACCTTTATTTTCCTGCACACGAGAAGATGTACAACCGCAAAGGCAGCAAACAACAAAAAAACAGCTTATCTTTTTTAACACTTGCATTTTATCCCAAAATAGAAAATCATACCTTTATAGAATTAGTTTAAAAAACCCTTATTGTAAAGTACTGATAATGAAAAACGGATTATATATTGTGGCAACCCCTATCGGAAACCTTACAGATATATCTTCTCGCGCCAGAGAAGTTCTGCAAAATGCCGATATTATCGCTTGTGAAGATACTCGCGTAACCCGAAAATTATTTTCTTTAATCGGTATTTCTTCAGATAAAGAATTTATCACCTATCAAAATTATAATGAAGAACAGCAGTCTCCTTTATTGCTTCAAAGGTTGAACGAAGGTAAAAGTATTGCATTGGTAAGCGATGCCGGATCTCCGCTGATTTCTGATCCCGGGTATAAGATCGTCCGAAAATGTCGGGAGAATGGGATTTATGTTTCTGTTATTCCCGGTTGTTGTGCGGTTATCACGGCTTTACAGCTTTCGGGACTGCCCACCAATCGTTTTATGTTTGCAGGCTTTATTCCCAACAAAGAAAAAGCACGAATCGATTTATTTAATGAACTTAAAAATATTGATACCACTTTAGTTTTTTATGAAACGGCAAACCGCTTATTAAAAACATTGGAAGCCATGAAGCTTTGCTTTGGTGATAGAGAGATTGCCGTTGCCAGAGAGTTGACGAAAATGTATGAAGAATGCCGCAACGGCACCGCCGCCGAACTCATCAACAGTTTTACGGAAAAAGAACCTAAAGGTGAAATGGTTGTTATGGTTGCTCCTCCGACAGAAAAAACTAATAACAATTTTGATTTAGCCGCGGCACTAAAAGAAAGGCTTGATAAAATGCCGCTAAAATCCGCCGTCAAAGAAGTGGTTGAGCTTTCCGGACAAAACAAAAATGATGTTTATGCCTTGGCTTTGAAGATAAAAGATGAAAAATAACCACGCCGGAAAAATTGCTGAGTTTATAGCACGCTGCTATATGAGAGGAAAGGGCTACCGGATTATTGCTCGTAACGAGATTACCGGACGAGGCACTCATGCCGGAGAAATTGATTTTATTGCTCTACGCGGTAACGATTTGGTTTTTATTGAAGTAAAAAAACGTTCATCTGTCGAAAAAGCAGCTTTTGCCATAACCCCACAGCAGCAACAAAGAATTCGTCGCGGCGCCGAAGCTTTTTTACAAAGAAATCCGTCATATCGTACTTATAATATTCGTTTTGACGCGATTTTAATTGTTCCGCCCTTTTATTTGTCGCATATTGTTAACGCTTGGCAGTAAACCTAAAAAAAACATCCTCCGAAATATTAATCTCAGAGGATGCTTTGTATTATTTACCGAGGCAGCCGTGCGTTTCTTTCGCATAATAAACATAACGTTTATAGTAATGCTCAAGACCGCGTTTTACCTCATAATTAACTGTTCCGCGCGGGTATTCGCCTTTTTTGTTCGGTTTACCGGCTTTCATTCCCGTCAGAATTTCAATACCGTCATCAACCGTATCCACCGCGTAGATATGGAATTTACCCTCATCTACAGCCTGCAAAATATCTTCACGCAGCATTAAAGAGCTGACATTTGTTCGCGGAATAATAACACCTTGATCGCCGGTTAAACCGCGATGTTTGCAAACATCAAAGAAACCTTCAATCTTTTCATTGGCACCGCCGATCGGCTGTATCTCGCCAAATTGATTGATTGATCCGGTTACGGCAATATTTTGCTTAATAGGAATATTGGCGATTGCAGAAACTAAACAGTAGTATTCCGTTGAAGACGCGCTATCCCCATCGACACCCCCGTAAGATTGTTCAAAGACAATAGACGCTTCCAAAGACAACGGAGACTCTTTAGCAAAACGATTGGCGATCAATGATGACAAAATCAATACACCTTTGGTATGAATTGGTCCGCTTAATTCAATTTCACGCTCGATATTGATAAATTCGCCCTTACCCATTCTGGTTTGAACCGTAATACGCGCCGGTTTACCAAACGATGTTCGAGAGAAATTATAAACCACCAAACCGTTAATTTGTCCGACACGACTTCCTTCAACATCCATTAAAATCGTGCCTTTATCAATTTGTTCCAACATCGCTTGTTTAACACGATCAGAACGATAAACTTGCTCTGCAATTGCTTGTTCTATATGGTTTTTTCCGATTTGTTTAGAATTAGACATTCTTGCCCAATAATCCGCCTCACGCAGCAAATCTCCGATAGACGCAATGTGTGCCGTCAGTTTTTCGGAATCATCCGCCAAGCGAGAAGAATATTCAATCACTCTGGCAACGGCTTGCTTATTCAAAGACCGTATTTTTTTCTTTTTTGACAGAGAACCGATAAGTTTGGCATATTCTTGCTCATTTTCTTCAGTACGATCCATCAAAACGCCGAAATCCGCCTCGACTTTGAAATAATCACTAAAATCAGGATCTTTTTCCATCAGCATCTCAAACAGTTCTTCATCACCGGTTAAAATGACTTTTACATCCAAAGGAATCGGCTCCGGATCAAGCGAAATCGTCGTAAATGTTCCTTCGTCTCCCGGAGAATCTATTTTTACGCGTTTTGAAGATAAAGCACGTTTTAGAGAATCCCAAGAATACGGCTGCAGCAAAAGCTTACGGGCGTCCATTAACAAGAAACCGCCATTTGCCCGATGTAAAGCACCTGCTTTAATCAATGTAAAGTCCGTTACTAGAGCACCGTACTGTTGAATACGCTCAACACGACCGACCAAATTGCTTTGTGTCGGATGATCCAGAACGACTATCGGCGCACCGGAATCTTTTTCGTTTTTGACAATAACATTGACCTTTAATTTGGAGAATTTATCTTCATCCGGTTTGTTGATACGGCTCAACAATGAACTTAACGGATCATCTTCTCCGCCGGTCGGCTGCTGCTCTTGAAGAGGAACAAATTCATCAATATTACCGATAATATGTTTTTGAATATTCTTCAAAAATTCTACGGCACCTTTATGGGATTTATATTTTTGACGCAAGCTATCAATTGGTTTTTTAACCGTCATTTTGATAAATTTTTCACGCAAAACTTTTGCTTCCTGACGCTGCTTTTCTTCCCAAGAAGGCATTGTTTGAGCGGTATTCTCGATTTCTTCCTGCATAGCGTTCAAATCTTCAATTAAAGATTTTTTCTCTTCCTCAGGGAGTTCATCAAAAGCATCCGGGCTCAAAACCTCTCCGTTTTTAACAGGAGCTACAACCAAACCGACCTGCATATGCAGCAAAGTAACGCTTTTACCTTTTGCCTTTTTTTGTAACAAGCGGATATATTCATCTTTTTTCTGTTTGTATTTCTCTTTAATAATATTTTCAGCTGCTTTGTATTCATCACTGTCTAAAATTGACGGTACCGATGTACTGAATTCGTCAATCAGCTTATCAATATCTTTGGCAAAATCAGCAGCTTCTCCTGCAGGAAAACTGATGGCTATCGGTTTATAAGGTTCTTCAAAATTATAAACATATGCCCAATCATCCGGCGTCGGACGTAATTTGGCTTCTTTTTGTAAAATACGTTTAACCAAGCTGGTTTTTCCGGTTCCCTCAGGCCCGAGGCAAAACAAATTATAGCCTTTTGACTTAATATTTATACCAAGTTCAACGGCTCGAATTGCTCTGTCCTGTCCAAGTGCAGACATCCTTTCTTCAAGCTCTGCCGTACTGCTGAACTCAAATTTTTTAGGATCGCACACCCGATAAAGGTCTGAACTTTTTAATTTTGAAATACTCATAGCGAAAAACCCCTATACTTGCTTAAATTATATGTTATATTATTCTTATAATAACTAATTTAGCGTTAAAGATTTTATGAATTATACTTTTTATATAGTAATTTTTTTCTGCCTTGTAAGCTTGTGCCTTTACTTGCCTTATTTTTGGTTCAGGTTGAATTTTGAGCATTTTTATAAATTATCATGTCGTCAGATCAATACAAAAAAAACCGCTTTTTTCTTTAGTTTCGGCATTGCAGCCGCCATACGTCGGCTTCTTCAATATAATCAGCGTTCTTTGTTAGAACAACTCAGCCTAGGCAAGACAAAACCTGTTGAAACTTATCTACAAAAACACGGAAAAATTTTTGAAGCCTTAATGCTCCATGCTTTCGACAAACCGGAAACCTCGATAAAACAATTGAAAAAACTGGCTCAACAATATCCTAAAAACCAAAATATTGCGGCATTTATCGCTTATCTTGAAGATAAGATACAAAATAATTCTTCTCCATTGTGGGATAATTTGCAGGAAAAAAAACTTAACCCTTATTTTCGCGCCGTATTCTTACAGCATAAAGGGGATGAGGCTCTGCAATTCGGAGATACTGAAGCAGCCACTCGAAACTATCTTCAATCGGTAAAGTTGTTTCAACGCAGTCAGGCTTTTTTTGAAGAAGCCTCCCTTTATGTAAAGTTAGGAACAGTATATCGTGTTTGTTTTATTGATGATACCGCCGATATGATGTTTCGCACGGCTGAAGAGATTTTTAAATATCTCAAAGATAAACAAGGAATCGCTTTGGTTACTGCCTGTCGCGGACAATTAGCCGCCGGTCAGGAACATTTTGATGTTGCGGAAGGCTTTTTCAGACAGGCTTTGGAATATTACCTTAACGAAAAAAAGATCATAAAAGCAGCGGAAATATATAACCAACTCGGGTTGCTTTACATTATGGCGGGACAAAGCGTCAAAGCCTCGTCTCTTTTGAAAAAAGCAAATGAGTTATGCCATCAAAGCCAATATCTGCCGGGGTTGGCTTTTAATCAGGAGCTTTATGCGCACAAACATTGGCAGCAGAAACAAATCCATTCTGTTTTACGGTATGCCAAACAAGCCGCAAATTTATATAAAAAGCTGAACAATACATCCGGAATGTTGGAGAGTCTTTATCTGCAGGCAGAAGCTTTGGAAAAAAGCGGAGCCCTCGATAATGCAGAAAAAATTCTAAGAGAAATCATAGAAACGGGAAAAAAAGATGCCGGCTGTTTTTATCTGGCTAATGCTTATACTCTTTTAGGCTCTATTTTTGTGCAGAAAAAAGATTTGCGACGGGCTAAAGGACTGTTTCAACAATCGCTTGATTTGGAACAGAGAGGTTATCGTAAAAACGCCATTGCAACCGACTATGCCAATATCGGATTGATTGAAATGCGCTGCGGAAGGCAAGACCAAGCTCTAAAAAATATGGAAACAGCTTTGGAATATGCTTCCGGAGAAAAATCCTTAACAAAATGGTTAGAACAACAAATTGCCGAACTAAAACGTTATACGGAACATTAACGGACGTTTGGGATTTTCTTTTGCCGGTAACAGGCTTATATCCTCTATGCCAAAGTCTTTATATGCCAAGAGATAAAGTTGCGGCACACAAAAAGGACTTAATGCGGAATCTCCGTTGCTTAAAATTATACGATTTTTAACCTCAAGCCCCGTTTTTTCCAGCAGTTCGGAAAGTTCTGCCGACCACGCCGGACGACCAAAATTTCCGACAACAACAATCGGATTATCCTGCATATTTATAAACTCAGACAGATTATTATATGCTGTGGTCAACTCTTGTTGCGGGATATTTTGAAAATCAATATTAATTAAAACCAACGGTGCCGCTTCGGATAACAACTCAGCATACCCCGCTGTTGCAGATGCCGATAATCTGACTGTTCCGGATTGTCTCGGCGCAGAACGGCTCAGCATAAAATTTTCTTCGGAAGACGGTGCTGAATAATGATATCCTTGTACGTTAACAGCAGGTAAAAACGTATTCGCAGAATGAGAAACAGCTATCACATCAGCATCGGCTTTCAGACTTTGTTGAACTAAGCCCGAAAGATCTTTTGTATTTTGTTGGTTAACTATAGTCAGTCGATGTTTTCCATGGCTCTCAATGTTAAAAAACAAATTGCCGGATGCGCCAAGCTGCATATAACCGACAAAAACAATAACAAACAACCATAACGAATGTGTTAAAAATCCCGAAAAAATACTGAAAATTAAAACAAACAAAGCAAATAAATATATCTGGAACTGCCAATTCGCAACAGTTTCATAAAACGCCCCTCCGATACCGGACAATATGATAATCATAAAAAGTGTTAAAAATATTGTCGACAGATTCAGGAATTTTTGAATATTTTGCTGCTTTTTTTTCTGACTCAGATAGCCCATTGTAGAATGTTTTCCTTAACTTTGAGAAGATTTCATATGCTTTGCTATTGTTTTTTTTAAACCTTCGATTATAATACTGTTCAGTTGGCTGTATGTTAGCCGTTATTTTATTATTTGTAAATGGTGCCTTTAAAGTTATGATAACTCAGCTTGCAAACACTTATATTTCCGTAGATTTTGACGCTAAATTGATGCGTTTTATTGAAATACTGGAAAATTTTCTGCAGCAATCGGATAATATACATTTGCTGGCCGTATTGCTTACATCACTCTGTCTGGCCTGTCTTGTTTTACTTGTTATCTTTTTAGGTTTATGGGCATTACCTTCTCTGTTTTTCAGAAAACCGAAAAAAGAATTACCGCCGCAGCATCCTCAGACCAAACCAACCATCGAAACCGAGTTGGAAGAAGAGTTAATGCAAGAGCTGCAAAGCTATCGTGAAGAAAAAGAAAATACAGAATCAAACGAATATATCATACAAAATGAACAGGAAATGCCGCGGCAAACACAAAGAATTTCCGAAAAGCAGGAAAAAGCTCCTCAAGAAAAGCCTTTAGTGGATTTGGACTGGAAAAGGAATATGCCGGAAAGCGAGCCGATTGCGGAATCGTTTGTCGTAAAAGAAGAAATTAAACAGCCGCTGCGCCGAAATTTAAGAGATTTACTCAGTATGGTCATTAATATGCTCGGACGAAATATTGATGAGTTAAAAATATCTCAGGCATTGATGTTTCGCTGCAAAGATGATTTGTCTGAAGAAAATGTATTGCAGATTGTTTCTTCAATAAAGCAATTTATCGATCTTTGCCTGTCCGGCACATTTGAAAAAGTGCGCCGCATGAAAAGTCTGCCGTCAGATGAAGAAGCTTTGCTGAGTTTGATTGAAGGAGATCCGGCTCCTGCTATGGCTTTATTGGAAGCATTAATGGATGAACGCATTAATAAAGCGGTTAATAAAACATCTCAAACACACCGCAATACCGTATTCAGGGAAGCCTCGGAATACGCCTGCTGCTTTGGCACATTTGCCGGAATGACGGATATCTACTTATCTTCCGCGTCCTTTGAATTGGCTGTTGAGATGTCTCCTGACAACGTTAAGGCTTGGAATCGCTGTGCTGACGCCTATCGCCAAATGGGAATGGAAGATAAAGCCGTTTGGGCATATAAAAATGTTTTAAAGCAAACGGAAAAATCTGTTGATTATCAGCAGGAAGCTAATGCTTGTAAATTTTTATCTCAATATTTTTACGCTTGCGGTGATACTATTCAGGCGACAAAGCTCTATAACCAAAGCAAAAACTTTTATGATTCTATCGGAATTCATCGTCCGCTTGATCGTAAAGAAATTGAGATTATCGAATTAATGTATGATATGCAGCATGATAAAATGCTGACATCCGTCCTCTACGCCGAATCAGCCGCCCGTTCTTTCTGATTTAATACAGACATCAGGAGCCCGCAAATACAACGGTTTCGGATAGTCTTGCACTTTATTGTTATGTTTTTTGATTCCTTGAAGTGCAATATCTTTCACATCCGGATATTTACAAGGAACAACAGCATGCAGGCTTAAACCCGTCGGCGCATTTAAAAAGCGTTCAACACCATCGCCGATAAGCGTAACTTTTTTATTCCTTAATGCATCAATGATATCTTCGCGCATAGCAGCCGTCGGCTCACTGATTTTTTTGAGATGACTGTCAAATAATTGATAATAAAAGTCTGCACGCTTGGTTTCTATAATAACGGCATTAACCGGAGCAATTTGTTCCGGTGTCCAGACAAGAGAGTTAATATATCCTTCAAATGCCGATACGCCCAAGACATCCAAATCAGGAGAAGCCAATCCGAATGCTCGAGCCGCAGAAATACCTGACCGAACGCCGGTAAATGATCCCGGTCCGACGCAAACACAGAGTGTGTTCAATTGAGAAAAGCTTATACGCTGTTCCTCTAACATTTTTTGAATAGCCGGTATTAAAGCCTCAGCTTGTCCGAATGCCATTTCTTCCACTCGACAACTAATACAAGCTTCATCCTTAAACAAAGCCAAAGAACAGCTGTTGGCCGTAGTATCAAATGCTAAAGTATACATTTTTGTTCACTTCTCCGGTTTTTATAATTTGATTATTGCTTTTTTATATTATAAATTTAATCAAGACACAACAGGATTATGGCAAAAAAATGAATAAAGACCTTCTTATTGATATGTTTTATGCGGCACCGGAATTATGGTACGCAATTTTATTCATTTGCTTTATTTTACTGTCTTTACTTACTTATTCCGAAATAAAAATTTTAAAACTAACGCAGCGAAATTACTTTATTAACCGTGATCGGGAGCGTTATGCCGAAACGTTGTATGCCTCAAAAGACGGTTATTTTGCCTTTATCTATCCGGATGAAAAAGTCAATGATCCGCAAAAAGGCATTAAAGAACGCTGCTCGCGGCGACTGGCCGTCATCTTAAATCTTCCGCAAGGTACGGCTTCATCTTTTGAAGATATTTTAAAAAACTTTTATAAAGATGATGCCAAAAAAATTCAAAAATATATTGAGCTGCTTCGGGAAGACGGGGTGTCGTTTGAAGAAGCTTTCGCTTTAAAAAATTCCAGTCGAAGAATTAATCTGTCCGGCGCACGCATTAACGGTATCGACGGTAACATTTATTGCGACATGATTTGGTTTCGTGATGTCAGTGAAGAAATAAACAAGATAACCGCACTTGAAGAAGATAAAAAAGAGATTGTTTTAGCAAAACAGCAACTGGAAGATATTATTGATAACCTGCCCTATCCGGCATGGCTGCGCGATAACAGTCTGCAAATCGTTACCGTTAATAAAAAATACCTTGAATTTGTAAAAGTTGACGGACGGCAAAGCGTTATCAAAAATCAAACAGAAATTGTCGGTATTAATAATGAAAGCATTTCAAAAGAACTGGCCAGACAAGCCCAGCAAATTAATCGACTGAAAAAACAAGCTGTGAATTTGATCAAAAACGGACAGCATTGCTCGTTTGAGGTTTGCGAATCTCCTTTTCATCTGCAGGGTTATTTAGACCAGATATGGAGTGTCGGAACTCTTATTGATATTACGGAATTAGAAGATTTAAAACGTAATTTAAAACTGCATCAAAATGCGCATTTGGAAATTTTAGGTACATTAGGAACCGCATTTGCCGTGTTTGACAGTCATGGAAGCCTTTCTTTTTACAATAAATCGTTCGTAAGTTTGTGGAAACTGGAATATTCATGGCTGAACAGCCAACCGACATACACATCTTTTTTAGAATATATCCGAGAACAGCGCTTAATGCCGGAAGTGCCTGATTTTCGTTCTTATAAAACAGATGAACTCAATGCTTTCAGTGCAATTATCGAGCCGAAAGAAGATCTGCTGCATCAACCGAACGGCAACACAATCCGCCGAGTCCGCTCACCGCATCCTATGGGTGGTTTGGTATTTGCTTTCGAAGACGTATCCGATCGTTTGGCAACCCGTCGTGCCTATAATTCTTTATTACAGGTTCAAGACGAAATTTTAGATAATTTGTTTGATGCGGTTATTATCTTTGGTTCTAACGGGCGTTTAAAATCTTATAATCAGGCTTATCTCAAACTATGGAAGTTGGAAGAGATCTTGTTACAAAAAGAACCCAGTATTTCTGAGTTACTGGAAGAAGAACGACATTTTTTCAGCAATGTAGAAAACTGGAATGAGCTGAAAGAAGATATTATAACCCATCTTATGAGCGCTAACACTAAGACTTTCCGCTTGTCCAGAAATGACGGCATCTCAATGGAAATCTTATCTTCTCTCCTATCTGACGGCTCTATTATGGTTACGAGCAAGACTCTCAACTAGACAAATTTTATTGACAAAACACCTCGTCTATTCTATGATATTTGACAGTTGGAGATTTTATTATGGATGATGATACGCTGAATTCTAATCTGGAGTGGAAGAAGAAAAGCTTCGGAAAAAAAGAGCGCCTGTCTCGCAGGATTGACGCCCGACAAGCAACATTGTTCGAAAATTCCAAAAAAAACCATTTCCACGCCATAAATACGGCAACTTCTTTATCTTTGTCTTCTAATTTGAAAAAACTTCGCAAAAAAATAAAAGATGTTTTTGATGAAGAAGAAGACGAGGAAGAAGAATATACTTCTGTTGCCCAACCGCTTTTATTTAACGAAAATGCTCTCTTTGACAGCTTGGATGCTTCCGAAAAGCAACAGCTGAATCGCAAACGGCTGGATAAAGAAATTAAAATGCAGCAGAATGCCGGTAAAGCAGCAGCTCTTTCCGTAGCCAATATGCTGGCAAAAAAAGCCGGATTAAAATCGTTGTCAAAAGACGCGGTTAATCAAAGCATGCAAAATAACGCATGGGAAAAAGATACTTTTACCATGGTTATGGAAAATGCTGTTACGCCCAACATAAACTTAGGTAAACAGCCATTATCAAAAGACAAATTGCTGCGTTTGATGAAAGGATTAAAACGCCTCAAAAAAATCGGAGGCTATGAAGCGGCTGCCGGCATGAATGTCAGTGAATTTATTAAAATCACCGATGAAAAGCTTGATGATCAAAAGGTTGCCAAGCTTCTGCTTAATAAAACCGGACGAAAAGTCTCCGGACATACTTCGCTGAAAAAATCACAAAACAAAAAAGACAAAACAATGTCTCTGAAAAAGTTAATGCAGCGCAGTACGGAGAAAAAATTAAGATAATTTTGCCAATAAAGCACTATAGGCATTGGTCAGCTGTTTGAATTTTTCTTCTGCATCTTTATCATCCTGATTTATGTCAGGATGATATTTTTTTACCAGCTTTTTATATTGTTTCTTTAAGTTCTCAAGATTGAGATCTTTATAATCCATTTCCATAACCGCAATATAACGGCGCTCTTCTGCCGTAAAAAAATTCTCCGGAGAAGCTTCACTTAATTCTTCAGCATACTCACTAAAAAAGCCGAACGCATCTTTAAACTTATAACCTCGTTGATATTTGACTTTGGAGCGAAAACCGTTAAAGTGCATCTTAGCTTTAGCCTTTACGGTTTCTTCATCTTCATCCAAACCGGAATAATAATTCCATTTGGCATTATATTCCTGCACATGCTCCAGGCAAAACCAGTAATATTCCTTTAAATTGCGGTCTTTAGGCGCGCGATAAATACCGGCTTTAGTGCACCCTTCGCAATCACACTGTCGCTCACAATCGTCGGTTTGCGGAGCATAATATTTTCTGGTTCTAGGTGTTTTTTTCATTTATTTGAATATACTTTCACTTTTTTTCTTTTTTTAATTGCATTTAAACTATATTAGTATATTAGTATATTATTACCGACTGAATAGCAATACCGTTATTAAATGATGTAACCAAAATGATTACCTTAAAAAATAAAGTATTGATGATAAACAACCGCAGAACCAGTATGAGATTGTGTTCTGACGAGTGGAATGCTCTACAGGATATCTGTCGAATAGAGAAACGGCATCGCAATCAAATTATCGCAGATTTGGATAAGATTCCGGATCCGGCGTTAGGGCTGACATCAAGAACCAGATTATTTATGCTTTTATACTTCAAATCCCTGCAAGATAAAAGCATGTCCGGTAATGCGCCTTTATCTCAACAAATTATAAAAAAGATTCAACACGCCAGCATTTCTTAAATAAAGTCGTTGTAAATAATCTTTTATTATTTATAATAACGATAAGTATTATGCTGTAGGAATTTAAGGCATGCCGGAATTACCCGAAGTTGAAACCATAAAAAATGCTGTCCGTAATATGATTGAGGGCTCCGTTATATCGGATATAACGGTTTATAATCCGCGTTTACGGATTATGATTCCCCAAGACTTGCCCGATAAAGTTCAAAATGCAACGCTTGAAAATATTTATCGAATTGCCAAATATATTGTGATGGATACCGATAAAGGTGTCAGCTTAATTATACATCTCGGTATGAGCGGCAAAATCAAACTTTCAGATACCTATCCCGAATTGCAAAAACATGATCATGTTGTTCTGAAAACATCCAAAGGCTGGATGGTTTATAATGATGCTCGCCGGTTTGGCGTGTTTACATATACAGAGACAGAAAACTTGTCTGATTGCCGCCTGTTAAAAAACTCAGGAATCGACCCGTTTAATCCTAAATTTAACGGTGAATGGTTATATCAGCATCTCAACAGACGTTCTCTGGAAATCAAACAGGCTCTTCTTAATCAGGAAATCATTGCGGGAATCGGTAATATTTATGCTTCGGAAGCCCTGTTTTCCGCAGGTATTTTGCCAACCAGAACAGCTGCTTCTTTGACCCGGAAAGAATGTCATCTCTTGGCTGCCAGTATTTGCCAGACTCTTGAGAAAGCTATTCAAGCCGGAGGTTCGACACTCAAAGACTATCAAAAACCGGACGGAAGTCTCGGTTATTTTCAGAATATGCATTGCGTGTATAACAAAACCGGACAACGCTGCCCCGATTGCACATGTAATCCGGCACAAACCGGAGGAATCCAAAGAATCGTTCAAAACGGGCGTTCAACTTATTTCTGCCCTAAAAAACAAAAATGAGGTTGTTTATGAAGTTTTTTAAAAATATTTTGACATTTACTGCCGTTTTATTATTTCCGGCAACTCTTTTAGCGGCAACATTTATTGAAGGTTTAGAAGATATTCCGCTTATGAAGGGGGTCAGTCAAATTCCGGGAGAAGGAATTTCTTTCGGCAATGAAGAATCCAGATTTGTCGAAGTATATCTTACCAGCGCCAAAGCCGGCTTTAAGACCATCGACCAGTTTTATCAAAAAACACTGCCGCAGCTCGGATGGATTTATCAGGGGACAACCGAAAATACCTCTGTTTTTTACCGAGACGGCGAATCCTTGAGCATTCATAAAGAACAATCTAAACCGCTCAAGATCAGAATAACAATTAAAAATAAAATGTAAGCGGGGTTTTCATGAAAACAGAATTTATCACGTCATCTATCAATAAAAATATCGGAATCATCACGCTTAACGTTCCGCAGACGCTTAATTCCTTTAAAGAAAAAATGCTGCATGAATTATTTTTGCAGATGTCTGAATTTGAAAAGAATCCGGATATAAAAGTTATTGTACTTCGAGGCAATGAAAAATCTTTCTCTGCCGGAATTGATATCAAAGAATTATGCAACAAAAAAAATGAAATTAAAACCATTGTTAAAAATATGCAGTACGATATGGCCGGTATTCGCCAAATAAAAAAACCGGTTATTGCTGCCGTTGCCGGTTTGGTTTTGGGAATCGGCTGCGAACTGGCTTTAAGCTGCGATATTATTTTAGCGGCAGATAATACTCGTTTCGGAATGCCGGAACTCAGCATCAATCTGTTGCCTTGTTTCGGCGGTATATCTCTTTTGACAAATGCCGTCGGAAAAGCCAAAGCAATGGAAATGATTTTGAGCGGCAGAGCTATTGATGCCGACGAAGCTGAACGCGCCGGGATGATCAGTCAAATTATTCCGCTAAATAATTTGTTTGCGGAAGCTGAAAAAATCGCAGCAAGAATCGCCATGCAGAATCCGGATGTCGTTACGGCCGCCAAAGCCGTCGTTCGACAGCTTTTGCGAGAAGAAGACAGAATCGCGTATGAGAATCTATCCGCAAGAACTATCGCAGACTCCAATGATTTTGCAAAAACGCTCGACAGCTTTAAGCAAAAATCCGCATAATCGCCTGAAAAAAACCGAAAAAACGGCAAAGTTTGCAAAATTTGTGTTGACTTAAGAGGTTTGTAGAGTTTATAAAGCATATCAGAATTGTAAAAATCGGTTTAACTATTTAATTACAGGATAAAAAAGATGGCCAATCATAAATCGGCAAAAACAAGAATTATAAGAAACAATAAAAAAAGCATCATTAACGGCGCTCGCAGAAGCCGCGTTCGTACTTTTGTAAAAAAAGTTTTAGCTGCCGTAGCTGAAAAGAACAAAGATGCTGCCGTTATTGCTTTCAAAACAGCAGAATCCGAATTGATGAAAGCTGTAAATAAAGGCGTTGTAAAAAAGAACAATGCTTCTCGCACTGTTTCTCGCCTTTCTAAGAAAATTAAAGACCTCTAATCTCTTTAAAATTTTAAGGTATTTTTTACACAAACCCTTATCCTTCCTTATCAACGGAGGGATTAAGGGTTTGTGTTTTTTTGTACCTTTTTTCAAGAATCTAAGCGACTCTAATAAAAATATTGTGTCAAGAAATATAATTTACATGTTCTATTAATGTTCTGTTGTAATTATTTTTTTTATGTTTATTATCCAAATCACTTTAGAGATGAGATAAGCAATAAATATTACTTCTTTTAATCTCGGCTTCAGGTTTTACCTTGATACAGATTGTGAAATGTCTGTGTTTATAAAACAGAGTTTCATCGGATGTTTCACGGCAAGGAAAGACAGTAAGCCAATACATAAAAGAAATTTTATTTAGAGCAAAAAAACAGCGAGTCTTCTGTCTGATTATCTACAGCGTGCAGCTTAAAGGATAAATCAAAAGTCTCTTGGTCATAAAACGCCATAGCAGACAAAAGGGGACTCCGGGTATTATTTAGGAATTATATTAAATCTGAATATGGGGAAGTAATTTGTTCCAAAAAAGTTTGATTAAATGATGAAGTATTGTCGATACTTCCGAAATTTAAAGCACCAAAG
>CAYTQF010000012.1:0-26402 GCA_964440165.1 uncultured Azospirillaceae bacterium | reverse complement strand
TGTCCTAAAACATCTGCAGCCTGCTTTGTCCAACGACTGTCAGGATAGTTATAAGACAAAACTTTATAAGCTTTTTGTGCTTCTGGCTGTAATCCCATAATTGTATAAATTTCTACTTGGCGATACAGCGCTTCTTCAATATGTGAAGTCGTTTGATAGTTATTTACAACCGTTGAAAATCTGTTTAATGAAGACAGATAATTTTGTTGATTGAGGTAATAACGTCCAACTTCCATTTCTTTTCCGGCCAAATGATCATATGTCAGATCAATCTTAGCTCGGGCATCTTTGGCATAATCCGTATCCGGAAAACGGCGAATAACATTATTAAGAGCATCCATAGCCCGTACGGTATTGCTTTGATCCTTCTCAACCGAAGTAATCTGATCATAGTAACAAAGCGCTTTCAGATAATACGCATAAGCTACATCTTTATTTCCCGGATGGAATTTGATAAACCGATCCAGACTGATAACGGCGGCATCGTAATCTTTTTCTTTATAATAAGCATAGGCGCTCATTAATTTGGCTTTTACCGCCCATTTAGAATAAGGATATTCCAATTCAACCTTTTCAAACGTTTCGGCAGATTTTTTATAAGATGTTTTTTCAAGCTGTTCATAGGCTTGATTATAAAGTTCCTCTGCATTTTGAGGTTCAACTTTTTCTGAAGCACAGCCGCATAGTAATCCTATAGCACAAACAGAAAGCATTAAAAATTTTTTCATTGTTATTCCTCTTCTATCTGATAATTGGAAGTATCCGCAAATAATAATTTCAGTAATTCATTATTATGAAAATGTCCGGTTTTGCAAGCTTTATAATTGCCATAAATCACATATCCGGCCGTATATAAATCGCCGACGGCGTCCAAAACTTTATGATTAACGCATTCGTGAGGCAGGCGAAAACCCTCTTTATTCAAAATACTATCACCATCCAAAACAACGGCATTTTCTAAACTTCCGCCCTTAATTAATCCGACTGACTTAAGGTAGTCCACTTGATATTTTTCACAAAATGTTCGACAAGGAGCTATTTCTGCGGCAAAAATATCCGAAAGAATATCGTTCTCAAACTTTTGATGTCCGACCACCGCAGACGGAAAATCAATTTCAAAACAAATATGCAAGGCCTTTTTTTCCGAAGGAGATAAACTTACCGTATTGCCGTTATTATCCGTGAAGGAAATCGGCTTCAAAACCCTGAGAATTTTACGAGGGGCGGTTTGCGCTGTTTTTTCCGCACGAGACAAAACATCATAAAATACTTTAGCGCTGCCGTCCATGATCGGAAGTTCCTGATTGTTTACCCCGATCAGAGCGTTATCAATACCGCTCATACGCAAAGCGGCCATTAAATGTTCGACCGTACTGACTATATTTCCCTGACCGTCAGATAAACAAGTACAATTTCTTGTATCAACAACATTTCGAAAATCTGCTTTAATCTGTGGCGTGCTCTCAATATCCGTCCGCTGAAAAACAATTCCGAAATTTGCCGCTGCCGGTTGTATTTCTAAAGAAACATTACAGCCGGAATGGAGACCGATTCCGTCAATTTTTATCGGATTTTTAAGCGTTTGTTGTAACATACATCCTCCATAGCAATGTTTCAGGCAGCCTGTAAGCCGGGTTCTGTACCGCAAAGCGGTGATAGCTATTCATCTAATCCGGACGTTGCCGTCCGGCTTGTCGCGACCTACCTCTGGGGTGGATTAGAGACACTCCGTAAAAGCTGCGAACAAGCCGCAACCTCCCCTAACTTGGTCTTGCATCAGGCAGGGTTTACCCGGCCAAAAACCTTACGGCCTTTGCGGTGAGCTCTTACCTCGCCTTTTCAACCTTACTCGGTATAAAAACCGAGCGGTAATTTTCTGTGGCACTTTCCCGTGGATTCCTCCAGCCAGACGTTATCTGGTACCTTGTCCCTTTGATGCCCGGACTTTCCTCACCCTCGGATTTTCCTTTCCGCGGCGCAGCTATCCGGCTGCCTGAGCATCAGACTAATACATTCCCAAATAATTGCAATAATTATTAAGATTACTTACAAATTTTTTTTATTTTTTTAACTTTTTGCTAACGCCCTATCAGCAACAGATTCACCGACTCGCGTGCAGTGCTGCTAAGAACATAACAAGAACACATCATATTTTTCCAAAAATTCCCATTGATAACCACAAAATCCCATGATATACCATAAAGTAAAGGTGTAACACAAAACAAAGGTAACTGCGTAAAATGGGAAAAAACTTCCTTTTTATGGATACAATAACAAACAAGGTCGACGCCAAAGGCCGTGTTTCTTTGCCTGCAGATTACCGCTTAATCGTTAAAGAATTATCAACCGAAATCGTTTGTTACAGAAGTTTAAATGCGCCATGTATTGAAGGCTGCACGGAAGACCTGTTAAATAAACTGGCTACCGATATGGAGAATTCCCTCGACTTTTTCTCTCAAGAGCAAGACAATTTAACCAATCTTATTTTCGGGGATGCCAAACGATTTAATTTTGACAGCACCGGTCGTATTGTACTTACGGAAAAACTCTTAAAACACGCTCAAATCACAGATACTGCCGTTTTTGTCGGCAAGGGTCGCAAATTTCAGATTTGGAATCCTCAAAACTGGGAAAAAGAAGAAGCTCGTATTCGGGCAGAAGTATTTAAAAACCGCCCTTCATTAAAACCGGAGGCAAACTGATGAAAGCCTCTTATAAAAAGCATTTTCCGGTTATGTTGTCAGAGGTTTTAGAAAGTCTGTCGCCTAAAAAAGGCGGTATTTACGTTGATGCAACATTCGGTAACGGCGGTTATACCGAAGCTGTTTTACAGGCTGCCGACTGTACGGTAATTGCCATAGACAGAGACCCAACCGTATTGCCTCGCGTACAAGAATTACAGAGTATTTACGGAAGTCGACTGATTTTCAAACAAGGTCAGTTCGGTGAGCTGGCTCAACTGATTGAGCAGCCGGTCGACGGTATTGTTTTTGATATCGGGGTTTCATCCATGCAGTTGGATCAAGCAGAACGCGGATTTTCTTTTGCTAAGGAAGCACCCTTGGATATGCGGATGTCTTGCAGCGGTCAAACGGCTGCCGATATTGTTAACTCCTTACCGGAAAAAGAACTGGCTGATTTAATTTATAAATATGGTGAAGAACGCAAATCCCGTCAAATTGCTGCACATATTATTCGTTATCGCCAAAACAAACCTATTGAAACAACGACGGAACTCGCCGACATTATTTACGGCGTTATTCGCAAAACCCCAAACAGTATTGATCCGGCAACAAGAACATTTCAAGCTCTGCGTATTGCCGTAAACGGCGAGCTGGATGAACTCGAAAGCGGCTTAAATGCTGCCGTTCAAAGAGTTAAATCCGGCGCAAAAATCGTTGTTGTATCTTTCCACTCATTGGAAGATCGTATTGTCAAAAACTTTTTCAAAGAAAACGCGGGAAAAAACACACATATATCCCGTTATATGCCGGAAACGGCACCAACCGTTCCTCCCGTTTTAGCCGAGATATCAAAAGCGATAACACCTTCACAGAATGAATTGGAGGTTAATCCGCGTTCTCGCTCGGCAAAACTTCGTTGGGCAATAAAACTATAACGAACCAGAAAGGAATCGTCATATGAACAGCACAGATACCGCAAAATTGAGCATTCTTGTTACATTGACCGCCTTTGTCGGAATTGGAATGTTTATTTTGAAAAACCAAGTGCAAAATCTTGAAAAAGAGCTGAACCAAATTAATGCTTCCATTCAAGAAGATGTGAAATCTATCCATGTACTCAAGGCTGAGTGGAGTCATCTCAACTCTCCTCATCGTCTTAGAAACCTTGCCTCAAAACATATTTCTTTAAATCCTGTACGAGCTGAACAAATTATTAACTATTCTGAGTTACCATTTGATTATGAGGTTAGAGAATCGAACCGCAGAACATTGGCACAGAAAAATATTAACATACAAGCTGAACGAAACAAAGAATTGAAAAAATTGGTTAAAGCTCAGCGATAACGCATTATTATTTGAGGCAGAAAGGCAAATGTTGGGAAAGTATTTTTTCCATAAAGATAAGATGCACTTTTATCGACCGGGTGAAGAAATCCGAATCGATAGAAACCGGTGTCTTTATGAAAGAGATTCTTTAAATTCGGTCAAAGCACGGGTAGCTTTTGCCGCTGCTGCTTTTTTCAGCGTCTATCTGATTTTAACCATTCGCTTATTTGACTTATGCATTCTGCATGGCAACAAAACACCTCACACCTCATTTAATATCGTTGCCAATGAGCAGGATGATGAGTTCAAACATATTCTAAAATATACGGTTAATCCCATTAAACGCGCCGATATTACGGATCGCAACGGTACGATTATTGCAACATCGCTGCCTACTGTGAATTTGTATGCCAATCCTAAAAAAATTAAAAACAAAGCTAAAGTATCCCAAAATTTGGCGCATATTATTCCTGACCTGCGTTATGAAGATATTTTACACAAGCTTGAACGCAAAAATTCTTTTGTATACATCAAACGTAATTTAACACCATCCCAGCAATATCAAATCAACGCACTCGGTGTGCCGGGGTTAGAATTTGAAAACGGAGAAAAAAGGGTTTATCCGCATAAGAATTTGTTCGCACAGCTGATTGGTTCCACCAATATTGATAACGAAGGCATTTCCGGCGTTGAGAAACAGTTGGATGAACGTCTGACCCATTCCGATATTCCTTTAACTTTAACAATTGATGCCGGATTACAAGACACAATTCGGGAAGAACTGGCCGCCGCCGTTGAAAGATTTAAAGCTGAGGGTGCCGCCGCAATTTTGATGGATGTGAATAACGGTGAAATTCTTTCTATGATTTCTTTACCCGATTATGACCCCAACAGTCTGAATAATGTTCCGGAACGAGCTTTATTTAATTTTGCCACAAAGGGTGTGTATGAACCGGGATCTGTTTTAAAAATTTTTAATGCCGCTTTAGGCTTAGAAAGCGGAAAAGTTAAAGTAAGCGATAAATTCGATGCAACTCAACCTCTGAAACTCCGCTATAATACAATTAAGGATTATCGCGGCGAAAACCGCTGGCTTGATTTGCCTGAAATCTTGATTTATTCCTCAAATATCGGATCAGCTCGAATTGCACTGAAAGTCGGCAAACAAGAACAGCAAAAGTTTTTGGATAATCTCGGATTTTTCAAACCAATTTCTTCTATTGAAGTTGCCGAAAAAGGCGTGCCGCTGGTACCTTCTCGCTGGGGTGAAGAAACGACGGCTACAATCGGTTACGGTTATGGTATTTCTATCAGTCCGCTGCATTTGGTTTCTGCGTTTTCATCCGTTGTCAATGGCGGCATGTATTATGAACCGACATTGATTAAAAATAATCAGAACACAACATCTCATCGCACGTTGTCTTTCAACACCTCTCAACAAATGCGTAAATTATTACGCGGTGTTGTCGTTGAAGGTTCCGGCAAGCGCGCCAATATCGCCGGTTATGAAGTTGCCGGAAAAACAGGAACGGCACAAAAATTGGTTAACGGACGCTATATTGATAAAAAAGTTATGACATCATTTTTAGCCACATTTCCGGTTTCTGATCCGAAATATGCTTTATTTTTAATGATGGATGAACCGAAAGCTCTTAAAGAAACTTGGGGATTTGTAACATCCGGTTGGAATACGGTTCCGACTGCCGGAAAGATTATTACCGCCATTGCTCCGCAACTTAATCTTCCGGCCAATACGGATCTAAAAGAATCTCGTCGCAGTCGAATTATTGAAGCTTCGTATATCGTCAAAGGCAAAAAAAACTAAATTTTTTCTTTTTCTGGGCGTCTTAAGCTTTTTAAGACATTATGTGGCCGGAGTTTTTTATTGATTTATATCCGGTTTTGTTTTAATTTGAGAAAAGTTTAAATAATAAAAAAAGTCAGGATATAAAATGTTTCAAGGAAAGACGATTTTAACAGGTGTTAAGCCGACGGGTACTCCTCATTTGGGCAACTATCTCGGCGCAATTAAACCAGCTGTGGAATTAGGCAAAAAAGCAGGAAAACATATTATGTTTATTGCTGATTATCACGCCATTAATGCCGAAAAAGATCCTGCTGTTTTAAATCAGAAAATCAAAGAAATTGCTTGCATTTATCTGGCTGCCGGACTTGATCCGAACCAATCCGTGTTTTATCGGCAATCGGATATTCCGGAAATTCCGGAAATCACTACAATTTTATACGCCTACACACCTAAAGGCTTGATGAATAAATCTCATGCCTATAAAGCCTGCGTTGATAAAAATCGTGCCGCAGACAAGCCGGATGATGACGGTATTAATATGGGGCTTTATACGTATCCGACCTTAATGGCTGCGGATATTCTTTCTTTTGATACGGATATCGTTCCGGTCGGAAAAGACCAAATTCAGCATGTTGAAATTGCCAGAGATATCGCCGGTGCGATTAACGCCCATTATAATAAGCCACTGCTCAAACAACCCGAATATTATGTAGAAGAACATGTTGCCGTTGTACCCGGTGTTGACGGACGAAAGATGAGTAAATCTTATGGCAATGTTATTCCTTTGTTTGAAGATGATAAAGCTATAAAAAAAGCTATTTTTTCCATTAAAACAGATTCACGCCCGTTAGAAGAACCAAAGAATCCGGACGAAATTTTAGTATATGAAATTTATAAATCCATCGCTACCCCTGAACAACTGAAAGAAATGGGAGATGGTTTGCGTCAAGGAAAACTCGGTTACGGACATATTAAAAATATGCTCCTTGATGCCGTGATTAACGAAGTGAAAGACAGTCGCGAAAAATATAATTATTACATGGCACATTATAACGAAGTGGAAGAAATGTTGGCAAACGGTGCGGCAAAAGCCCGTCCGACAGCACAACAAACTTTGCAACGTTTGAAAGACGCTGTTTTCGGAAGATAATAATAAAAAACGCTCCCAATGGAGCGTTTTTTATTATCTATACAATCTTGGCAACGGCGACTGTTTTTTTGCTTTCTTTTTGCTTCCTTTTTTTTCGGCAAAAAACGCCGCCAAAAATTCTTCAGGAATAAATTCGCTGTTTGTTCCCGAATACAGCATGGTATTCAAAAGCGAAAGTTGCTTTTTAAGATCATCTCCGGACAATGCCGCGATATCATTCAAATTTGCCAAATCTTGATTATCATATACCAAACGGCTCCACGCAATCAGATTGTCTCGCAACAATTTGAAATCTTTTTCCTTAGCGGCCCAAACAATCCGGCGCGCATATTCTTTGGCATTCGGTTGTCGTTCACCTCGATTAAAAATCAGATAGCTGACACCTAATCCTAAAATAAAAGCAGCAACGGCCGGAACTATATAAGCGGCTGCCGCATTTGTTTGTTCAACCGGAACATTTACCATTTCAGGCTCAACTTTTTTTTCAACAGACATCGGCTGCATTTCAGGCATTTTTTCAATAACCGCACCGGGCTGAACATTAATTATTTGCGCCGGAAGTATTGCTTTTTCTTGTTTTCCGGTATGAATATTAAACCAATCAATACTAATTTCCGGCAGTTCAAAAGTTCCGGCTTGTTGCGGAATATAGACATTTGTCAGTTTTTTAACTGAAATAATTTCATCTTTATGCTGAGAGCTCATCGAAACAGCTTTTTCCGGATATTGCTTAATCCCTTGAACTTCAGGAAAATTAATATCCGGAAGTTGAGTTTCTGTTACACCGGCCGCTTTAATATACACAGCCCGACTAACAGCCTCCCCTGATTTAAATACCGGATTTTCCGGCTGCCATTCCGATGATAACTCGACGCGAGAAGCCGGAAGCCACCATCTCGAATTAGCGGCTGTCGGAACCGGTCGAACATTGACATTCACAGGCTCCGGAGTCAACACAACCGGATTGCGACTGGCAAACATATCTCCAAATCCTACACGGAAAAAGCCCTGATTGAAAACATCTTCAAAATCGCTTAAATCATTACGGCTGCGCGTCAGATAATAACCGTTAAATTCAATATTCGGCGTTTTCAGTTCTCCGCTTTTTTGAGGAAACAACGCATATTTAAATTGAATTTCACGCAGTTGGCGGCCGTTAATCACACGGCTGTTAATAATAGGTTCGCCCAAGCTTTTAATTATCCAATCTCCGGAACCGTCATCTATAAACTGCGGCATTTCACCTTGAAGCCCGCCGGTATCGTATAACGTAAAGGTATAATTAATTTGTTGCTGCACATAAGGATTAGAGTTATCAACTTCGGCTTCTACAGCAAAACGCGGAGAATTATCCGTTTGAGACGATGTCGCATTTTTTCCGGTCGATAACTGCGCTGATAAAACATTCAACATAACCGGCTGTGATGTTAAAGAGCCTAATGTAATGGAAGGAATTTCAATCTGACCTGCATTTTTGGGAATCATCACAATTTGCCATTGGCGCTTGTGTTTACTGGTACCGTTAACATACGTACTTTGAAAAGCATTACCAACCGAATAAACCGTAAAATCTTTATTTAAAACATTCAAATCCGGCGATTGATTACTGTTTGTGTCATCTGTTTCCAACGTTAACAGCAATGTTTCACCCTGAGGCAACTCATTGCGATTAACGGTAGCGGTTAAACTCTGCGCGTCAGCTTTGCTGCTGTAAAAAAGTCCTAAGGCAAAAATTACTGCGATAAACTTTTTCATTTTATTTTTCTCCGGCATAACGGTTTTTGGAATATTCTTTAGCTATAAATGCCCGAAGCAGACCTCCTGCATCTTCAGGAATTTCCCGATATTGCATCTCTCGAGCCTGAACTTCTTCATTATATGTATTATCGCTTTCTTCATTTTGCAAGGCACTGCCTTGTTGCGGCTGATTATCTGCTGTCTGTTCTTGGGGTTCAGAGGCTTGAGGTTGTTTTCCCTGATTGATGTTATCTGTTTTTTGCTCTTCATCTCCATTATCATTCTCAGAAGATGAATTTCCGTTATCGGTATTTTCATCTCCTGATGATTGATCTTGCTGTTCATTTTCATCCGGCTGCTGTTCACTTTGAGAACCAGACGCTCCTTGTTGCTCACTTTCTGAAGTATTATCCTCATCATTTTGGTTTTCGTCATTATCTGAAGACGACGACTGATTTTGTTGTTGCTGTTGTTTCAAATACTCCAAATTAAATTTGGCATCCTCATGTTGCGGATTTTCTTGTAAAACTTCTTCATATTTGGCAATTGCCTCTTCTATTTTTCCGGCTTTAGCCAACGCATTTCCTTGATTATAGCGCGCCGTAACATCTTGTGATTTTGAAAATGCCTGATAAGCTTTCTCGTAATCTCCCATACGATAATAACTGGAAGCTTTCCAATTTTGTTCATCAAACTTATCTGCCGCAGCGGTAAAATCTCCGGCATCAAATGCTCTCTGTCCTTCCTGATTGTTATTAAGGAAAAATCCGGCAGAAGCCTCTCCGCACATCAGCCCCAAAATCAGCATTGCCAAAATTCCGCGGCGGAAATAATACAGGCAACAAATCAAGGGCACAAAAACCAGCCAATAACCATAATCATCCCATTGCGTCAGTTTGTTTTTGGAGGCTTTCAATTCATCTGAAATTTCGGCATTAATTTTTTGCACTAAAGCAGCGATATTATTAACATTTGTATAAATACCCTGTCCCTGTCGGGCAATCAGTTCTAATTTTTCGCTTTTTCCGGCACTGACATCCACAACATCCGCATGATATCCCTGTGCCGCAATTGATGCCGCCGTACTTAATGCTTTATCCATGCCTTGTCCGATATCCGAGCTAAAGATAACGATATTTCCTTCCGGATAACCTGCTCCGCGCAATTTTTCGGCAGACAAGCGCAGCGCCAAATCCAAACGATCACCATTAGACGGCATAATATCAAAATCAATATTCGGCAGCAGATTATTTATCAGACGGACATCTTCCGTTATCGGAACAATTTGATACGGTTCATCTGTATAAACAACCAAACCGGCTTGAATATCTTTAAGTTCAGACAACAAGTCCGATATTGCATATTTAGCGCGTGTCAGACGATTAGGCGTAACGTCCGTATTTTTCATATCGGTTGACATATTTAAAACAATCATCACCGGATTAGACGCGCTGACGGCTTCCGCCTCTTTTTTATGCCAGCTGGGACCGGATAAAGCCAATATTCCGGCAATAATACCGACAGCTCCTAAATAAAAAACCAGCTTTCTCTGCAATGATGAGCCTTTTACCAATAAAAAATCAAGCAGATTTTTATCACAAACCTTTTCCCAAGAAGACACCGTGTTCAAATGGAAATAATAACGCCAATATAACACAATCGGAAAGACAAATAATAACAGAGACCACGGGCGCAAAAAATGAAAGTTATTTATAAATTCTGACATTTAGCGGCTCCTCCGGCGTAAAAACATAACCAACAGACTTAATATGACTGCGGCAAACAACGGAATATAATAAAAATCACGGACTTCCTGAATATAATTATCTTCTTTGGATGAAGGTTCTATTTTATCAATCTCATTATATATCTTAACCAATCCTGCGGTGTCTGATGCCTTGAAATAACGTCCTCGGGTTTCATCGGCAATTTGCTGTAACGCCGTATCATCCACTCCGGAAGGCAACGCCATTTTATAACCGAAAATAGATTGCACCAATGCCTCAGCTCCACCGCCGACACCTATGGTATAAACTTTTACCTTTTCAGCTCCGGCCAAGCTGATTGCCTGCGGTAAGCTCAAACTGCCATCATTGTTTTCACCATCCGTCAGCAGTATAATTACTTTTTCTTGTTTGTTATCGTCATCTTTGAGTGTTTTTAAAGATAATCCCAATGCATCGCCGATAGCTGTTGAATTACCGGCCATTCCGGCATCCATAGCATATAAAATTTCTTTCACGGAGTTCTTGTCAAACGTCAACGGCGCTTGCAAATAAGCTCGTGAACCAAACAAGACTATTCCGATACGATCATCTTTGCGTTTATCAATAAAATCAGATGCCGCAATTTTAACCGCCTGCAAACGACTGATACGTCTTCCGTTCAAGCTAAAATCAGGTTCAAGCATAGAGGTAGAGATATCCATAACCAATAAAATATCCCGACCTTCATTATTTATTCTGATCGGTTCTCCCAACCATTGCGGACGAGCGGCAGCACAAACCAAAAGCGCGTAGATAATGTAACACACTCCCCATTTTTTCCAATTCGGCGTACCGGAAACATTATACCAAGCACGTCCGGATTTCAGGCTGATGTTATTTAAATCCCGTAAAAACGGAACACGCAGCGCATCACCGTGCAACCCTTTAACAACAGGCAATAAAGATCTGACAATAAACGGTAAGAAGAGTAACAACCACATATACGGATATGCAAAACCTGTCATAAGTTTTCTCCTATCCAGCGACGCGCAAATTCTCGCAATTCATTCAATTCCGTCCGACTGTATCGGGTTGAATTTTCAGGAATATATGGCGCATTCAGCAATAATTCTGCTGCAGACGCAGATAATTTATCCTTCGTATGGTTTAATAAAAATTGCAGCCAGTGTTCTCCGACCAAAGCCGCAGCCGCAGGATAACGTAAAACACAAATTCGTCTCAAAATTTCAGATATCTGCCGACCGGCAATAATCGGAGATAAACCGGTTTGCGCCGATAACAACTTCAGGGCATATACTTTACGGCTGGTAAGGCGCCACATACGAAACAGACGATATCCACACCAGACAAGCAGAACGCATAACACTAAAACAAACCAGCCATAGGCCGGCGGAAACCAAGATACACCGTCCGGAAGATGAATATCCCTTAATTCTGGTAAATTATCGCCCATTGCCTATCCTACTCAAAAAGAATTCTTATTAAAATATATGCAGCAGATTCAGATATTGCAAGGCAAATACAACAAATCCTATTTGCAATAACGGCACCAGCCAAAAAATTGTCTGATATGAACGTTTTTTATTTTTATGATGCAGCATTTTTTGCGCCAATAGAGCACCGCTCCAACCGCCTAACAATTCCAGCATATGCAAATCTCGTTCGGGAATACGCCATGCGCCCCGAACTGCAGCCCGTTTATCCCGCCAATAAGCAAGAAATGTTGTCATGTTAATACTGATGAACTGAAAAACAAGCAGCAATAAAAAAGTTTTGGGAGCAAACGCCGTTACGCGAAACCAGTGTGTCTCTATGTAATAAGAACCCAGCACCACCACACAACTGTTCAGAATATAAAACGCATTACGCTGCAACGGCGGTAATAAAAACATTAAACCGAATAAAACTACACTTGCCGTTAAAACCATATTAAAAACTCCATAATACACATATAATGTGTAACACAGCTTTCGGGCAAAAAAAAGCCTCTTAAAGCAAATAGTGAATAACTAAAAAAATATAATGAGTTTTAGAAAAAAAACTTTATTATAAAGTGAGATACATTATTTTGGGGTTATCTTATGAAAAATAATTTTATTTTACCACTTGTCTTGCTGTTGACATCATGCTCTTATTTTTACTCATCGCCCGCATCTGTGTCTAAACAGGAAACTCAGACGACAGCTGTTACTGTGGAAAAAGAACCGGTTTTTCATTTGACGGAAGCTTATGAAGTTGCCGCAACCCGCATTACAAACAAAATGCTCAGTGATACTGTCGAGATATATAAAAAACAACCTCAGCCCAAAATTTATATAAAAGATATCGTTCTTGAAGAAACAGCCTCCGGTAATCGTCCGGAAACGGCACAAAAAGCTATGCGTACATTGATTAAAGGCACCAACTCTTATATTATTTCCGAAACAGAAAATGATGCCGATTTTATTTTAGAAAGTTCAATTCATAATCTTAATACAGGCGAACAACCAACTATTCAATTTAAACTTAATTTAAATGATAAAAATTCCGTTCCTGTACAAGCCTGGTCTATCGTGATTAAACAAATGCCTGAGGATCAAAGTTGGTGGTAATGCGTATTATTTGGTTAAGCTTATTATTTTTTCTGTTGCTCTTTAAACCTGCGATTGCTGAGGATGACAATGCGGATACTGAAACTCTGGCTATATTCGGTACCGCATGTGAAAATATTAAAAGCAATGAGCAGCTGGCTTCGACCCGAGCCAAAGCAACGGATAAAGCCAGTTATGTCGCTGTCAGCGCCTTGTCTGAAATTGTTAATATAAAGCCGAGTTTTAATGATCATGATTTTAGTGTAATGGTCTATAATATTGTGGACGATTATATTGAAGATTTAATGATCAAAACGACTAAACAGACCAACAGTGAGCTTTGCGTTGAAGTCTCCGGTTATGTCTCACTGTCCAATATCGGTACGGCTATTGAAACAACCCTTAAGCAAAACCCGGAAGAGGAAGATACGCCTTCCATTCAGGAAGAAATAAAAAAATCTTTTATTGTTAACACAATCTTTATTAAACCGACAGAATTTTATAACGGCACACATTCTCGTAAATATTCTTTGATTTTACGCGACCTGTTGTCTCATTCTGAAAATGTCTTAGTTATTGATAATGAGAAAGAAGCTGCTTTTGTCATTACGCCCCAAATTCTAAAAGCGAAACTTGAACCGTTAAACACCACCAACGGACGGATGCAAATGGTTGTTGCTTTACAGGTCTTTAATCGTCAGGCTAATACGACAACAACTGAGCATCAAAGTAAATTTATACTCTACCATACAGATGAAGATGAGCAAGCTACGGCTCGACAGCTGATGACTGATTTATTTAAACAAGGATCAACATCTTTGCTTCGTAATATTTCAGACAATTCGGTCAACTCAAATACCGCTATTACTTCTCCAAAGCTGGCTTTACCAAACGCGGATGGCGAACAATCGGCTTAACAGCAACGCAGATATTTTTAATATCTTCAATTTTACGTGCAGCACAATATGAGCTTATCTGCAAATTCAGAGTATCAACAAAGTTCCGTAAATCTTTAATCGTATCATCAACGTAAAAAACAACTTCTAAATCAGGAAAACCTCGATCCGTATATATGATATAATCAAATCCGAGACAAGTATCTTCAACTTTTGAGAACAACATAGACATCAATCCCGGAAGCTGATTTTCAACTTTTAAATATTCAAACATTGTAACTAAATTACGTATGTTTTCATATTTGGCAGCATCCGGCATATAAGCCAAAACACGAGATAACAATAATATATTTCCGGTTGCAAACGCGTATTTTATCAATAAATCAGCATACTTCTCGACATTGTTCTGTAAATCAGTAATTGGCGTTGCCAGAGCACTGCCGGCCATTTCTAATAAACCGATATCGATCAAATTATTGATATACATATATTCATACTGTGGTGTAAGCTCGCCTCCCAATTCCCAAATTTTATAGGCAATCGCACGCGCACGCTGACCTCGATTGTTCATTAACTGTTCTTGAAGTAACAAACATAAACCTTCGGAATTTTCAGGATTACTTTTTAAGAGTTCATAAAGCTGCTGTTCCAGATGTAAAATTCCATCAGAATTATTAAAGTCTAAATTATATAAAAAATTTCGTGCATTGTTAAAACCTGCAAATGGTATATTTGCCTGTTTTTTTTCAGTATTTTCATTATCACTCATGTGTAATTCCTTATTTTTCCAGCATAAATGTTACCGGTCCGTCATTAATCAAAGAGACTTTCATATCCGCTTGAAAAATACCGGTTTCGACTTTTAGATCAAATTTTCTTAATTCATTTACAAAATACTCATATAAAGGTTTAGCATCTTCGGGGCGCGCTGCAGTTTCAAATCCAGGACGATTACCGCGAGAAGTATCTCCGGCAAGTGTAAACTGAGAAACAGCCAAAACTGCGCCTTCTACATTCTTTAAAGACAGATTCATTTTTCCTGACGCATCTTCAAAAATCCGTAAATCAGCAACTTTTCTAGCCAGATATTCCGCTTGGGCTTTACCATCCCCTTTTTGAATACCGATTAGCACCAAAAAACCCCGGCCGATTTGCCCTACAAGCTTGTCATCGACACGAACGGCTGCTTCGCTTACTCTTTGTATTAATACACGCATGTTAAACCTATAAAAATCTATTCTTTATCATTATAGCTTCTCTGTATTAAAATACTTTTAATAAAAGTAATATGCCAATATAATTGCACTGACGATACCAACAAAATCTGCAATTAAAGCACAAGGAAGCGCAGCACCGACTTTTGTAATCTTTACGGCACCGAAATATACGGCCAATACATAAAATGTTGTTTCGGTTGAACCTTGAACGATACAAGATACAAATGCAGGAAAACTATCGGCCCCGTATGTTTGCATCGTTTCAATCATCATCGCTCGGGCACCGCTTCCGGAAAGCGGTTTCAGAAAAGCGGTTGGCAATGCCGGAATAAAACCCGAATCAAAGCCAATAAACGTAAAGATTTTTTCAAAACACAAAACTAAATAATCCATAGCACCGGAGGCTCGAAACACGGCAATTCCGACTAACATTGCCACCAAATAAGGAATAATTTTTATGGCTACACCAAAACCCTCTTTTGCGCCTTCAATAAATGTTTCATACACATTCAGACGGCGGATAATTCCGCTCAGTAAAAATATAACCACAACAGAAAATAAGATGCCGTTTCCGACTGCTGCGGACATCTGAACTCTGGAGGCAGCATCCAAACTTAAAAAAGCAAATGCCGTACCGCCGATTACCATACAAAAAGCCAGCAGATAAAATAAGACAACCCGATTTAAAACCGGCAATTTTAAAACCCAAGCAACACTAAAAAATCCGGCAAGTGTGGACATTGACGTTGCCAATAAAATCGGAATAAAAACAGCGGCAGGAACAGCGGCTCCCAATTCGCTGCGATACATGAGAATCGTTATCGGAATTAATGTAACGGCAGACGTATTGATGACCATAAATAATATTTGTGCCGGACTGGCTTTATCGGGATGCAGATTATATTCCTGCAATTGTTCCATTGCTTTTAACCCCATCGGAGTAGCCGCATTATCCAATCCCAGAATATTAGCAGCCATATTCATAATAACAGATCCCAAAGCAGGGCTGTCTTCCGGAATATCAGGCATAATGCGTCGAAATAAAGGACGTAACATTTTGGACAGGAAAGAGGTTATTCCCGAACATTCGGCAATTTTTAATAAACCCAGCCATAAACAGAGTACACCTGTCAAATTTAAAGAAATAGAAAAAGCAGATTTAGATGAACTAAACAGAGCTGCCGCCAAATCATTCCAAATATTAATATTTCCTGTAAAAGACTGAAAAACAGCAACAACAAACGCTACAAGAAAAAAACCGACCCACAAAATATTCAGCATATATTATCTCCCTGTTTCTAAACATAACCAAAATTTGCTAATCTTTATTTAAGAAAAAACAATTAAACTGCGGGTATATTTTAATGTTGAAGGAGTATGACATGTCTATGGAGCTGACACTGGTTTGCATTACAGCAGGGCTTGTATATTTATTATATATCTCTCTGGTTATGAAAAGAAATAAAGTACGCGAAGCGGAATCCGGAATCGATGTTCAGCTCAAAAAACGCCATGACTTAATTCCAAATCTTTTACAAACAGCCGCAACATTTATGAAACACGAATCCAAGCTTATGGAAGAAATTACACAATTGAGAACACAAGCTATGGCTTCATCTTTTAATGCTAATCCTCAACAATCAGCCGAACTTGAAAATATGCTTGGTCAAAAATTAAAAGAATTCTGTATTTCGGTAGAAAATTATCCGGACTTAAAATCTAATCAGACCATGATTCAGGCTATGCAAAGTATGGCTGATACGGAAGAGCATATTGCGGCAGCAAGACGCTTTTATAATGCTGCCGTCAACAGCCTGTATAATGCTGTTGAAATTTTTCCGAGCAATATCATCGCCTCAATGACGAATATTCAAAAAGCTGCATTTTTTGCTGCCGAGACAAAAGAAAAACAGGAAATTAATGCCGGAGACTATTTTAAATAATGCAGGAAAGTCCTGAAATTTTTAAACTTCGCCAAGATTTTGAAGCCTTTTACAATCAAAATTTATGGGGCAAATTTGCCGCTATGGAAGAAGAACGCAGAAAATATTTTATACGTTTTTGCATTCTGTTTTTTATTATATTTTTGCTGTTACCCTCTCTTGTTGTCTGGTTATGGGGACAAACTCTGCTGATTTTTTTTCATAATATGGACAGCAAACAGACTGAAAATGTCGCAAAAATTTCGCTGCTTATTCTTATGGGTATGATTGCAATTACCAGCTCACCGATTTGGAGCTTCCGAAAAAAAATAAAAACAAAAATCATGCAAGAATTTATCCGTTTTTTCGGTACATTTCAGTATTACTTTGAGCACAAAATAGATACTGAAATTTTGCGTAACAGTCTCTTATTCGGAAATTTTAACCATAGTTCCGGAGATGACTATTTTATCGGAACTTATAAAAACGTAAGTATGACAATTGCAGAACAAAAATTGGTTTATCACGGACGTAAAAATTCTCATACCGTATTTAAGGGTATTCTGATTTTGCTGGATATGAATAAAAGTTTTCAAGGACAAACCGTGGTGTTTAATGACTACGGAGCCTTTAATTTTTTACATAGTCTATCTTGTATCGGTACTAAACTGCAAAATATCAAACTGGAAGATGTCTTGTTTGAAAAAAAATTTGAAGTATACGGTACGAATCAAATTGAAGCTCGATATCTCTTAACACCGGCATTTATCGAACGTGTTCTCCAAGTATGCAAATTATTTTGCGGCAATAAAATTCAATTCAGTTTTTTTAATAATCGCCTTTTATTGGCAATTTCTACAAATAAAAATATGTTTGAGACTTCATCTCTATTCAGTATCACGACCAATCGCCGCCGGATTAATCAGGCTTTTGAACAAATTTTATCCGTTATGTCGATTGTAGATATTTTAAAGTTAACACAAAAATAATATTAATGATGTATGATTTTGATATTCTGATATCGCAAGGAGTTAAAAATGAAATTAAAAAAATATGCTGCAGCCGCCGTTTTATCCGTATTTGCCGCCGCTAATGCCATGGCACAAAACACACCGGCGCCTGAAATTTTACCGTCAATTTCTTCTACAATCGGACGAGCTGCCGCAGATAATATCAGCAATGCCGAAAGACTTTTTTGTTATCATGTCGCAAAAAAACCGGCAAATTATTCCGGATATACAATTAACGGAATGGCTATTACCGGATTTTGCGGTGTTATTGATGACAATTTGAAAAATATGCTGACGCAGCAATTGTTTGCTACCGATACGAATATTGATTTTATTAACTCTGAGCAATGCGTTATTCAGCCGAAGATTTTATTAAGATATGTTCGCGGCGTTGATAACACCGATGTGTTGCTTTCAGCCCCGTGTTATTCCGAATCCGTATTTTACGGCGGCAAAGTATCTACCTTTAATATGAAACCGGCTCCGCAGCTGATTGATACAATTGTTAATGCCTTTAACGGCTCAAAAGTAAACTTTGTTTCTCCGGCGTTACTCAACCAGTTGCTGCCGATCGGCGTACCGCAAGACGAACAGCAAAAAGCCCTTGTCAACCAGGCAAACAAACCGGCTAATAAGTGGAATAACAATACACCTAGCAACAATGCTCCGGCTGCCGGCGGTTGGAATACCTTAAGATAAAAAGCTTTATGCAAAAAAACCAGAGGACTGCATATTATAGAAATTATAATATGCTCCTTTTTTGCGCAATAATTGCTTATGCGTTCCTTCTTCAATAATACGCCCGTTGTCCATTACAATAATTCTATCCATTTCTTTTAAAGTAGATAAACGATGCGCTATGGCTATAACCGTCTTATTTTTCATTAATTCTTTCAACGCTTGTTGAATGTAATATTCACTTTCACTATCTAACGCGGAAGTCGCTTCATCCAAAATTAAAATCGGTGCATTTTTAAGTATAGCGCGGGCAATAGCTATTCTTTGCCGTTCACCTCCGGAAAGCATAATTCCCCTCTCTCCGACTTTACTGTCATATTGATTAGGTAACTTTTCAATAAAATCATGAATGTACGCTTTTTTGGCCGCAGCATAAACATCTTTACTTCCGGCATGAACATTACCATAGCGAATATTATCAAAAATACTTCGATTAAATAATGTTGCTTCTTGCGGAATCAGAGCAATATTTCGACGCAGACTGTATTGAGTTACATCTCGAATATCTTGTCCATCAATCATAATCCGACCATTTTGAATATCATAATAACGTGATAACAGACGGACCAATGTTGATTTTCCGGAACCGGAATGCCCGACCAAACCGACTTTTTCTCCCGGTTTTATATTCAAATTAAAATTATCAAATAGATCCTGAGAATTTTTATAACGGTATGTTACGTTGCTAAAATCGACAGCGCCCTTATGAACCTCTAAAAATGACGCATCAGGATGATCTTTAACATCTTCCGGCTTGGATAAAAGATCCAAACCATCACGAATACCGCCGGCGAGCTGAACAAAGTTCCGAGCAAAAAAGCTGATATCTCTGGAGGAGTGTATCATTGATGAGATTAAAGACATTACCAAAACCACATCGCCGACACTTAAATTTTTCCAATACCAATATATAAAAATCAAAATATAAAACACTATTGACATGAGATCGTTCAGAAAACGAGTTACCATTTCAATTAATGCGGCAGTGCGGCTTTCCTTACGCAAAGCTTTTAACGCCGTTCGCAATGAAGAAAAATATAATAGTTTTTCATAATGAAAATTGGCACAATTTTTTACCAAATCAAAATTTGTAATACTGTCAACCAAGATACCGTTCGACTCTGACATCAGCTTGGCTTTTTTTACGGATAAAGGCGTAATTTTTTTGTTTATTATCACAATTCCGCTCAAAAAAAGAATACAAAATGCAACAAAGCACAATGCTAAGCCGACATTGACTTTAGCAATAAAAACAAAACCGCTGACAAATGTAAACAGAGGGAACAGGAAAGCTCCCATCAAATGATAATACATTGTTTCAATATTAGTGGTTATCGTTTTAATTTTAGAAGAGATATTACCGGCCATCTCTTCCGCAAAAAATGACGTTGAATGCTTATGGGCCGTTATAAACAAGTCTTTGGAAATAATCCCGAGATAATGCGGCAGATATATCGTATCTAAAAACCGCATCAGAGGAAAAACTATTGTCTGCACCAACAAACAGGCAAAAATCAGCAAAAGAAAAAACGCTATTTTGCGATATAAGACGTCTCCTTGCGGCAAGGTGGTAACAGCCTCAACAATTGCAGCACTGAAATAATTGACGAATCTGGAACTGACCGTGGCAATAAAAATCCCGGACAATATCAACAGACAAAAAATTTTCATTTTACGGGCGTAGCGCCATAAAAAAGCAGTTACGGACACAGATATTTTCCTCTCAATTTTGAAAAAAACATAACAGAATTATGTTTGAAACTCAATCTAATTATTATTGATACACTTTTTTATTTGATAAGTCGCTTTTTAATATTTTATTCTATGAAAAATACTGTAGTATATTAAGGAATTACTTTAATGAGGATGAACAATGGCACCGATTGATGATGATGAAGAAGAGAACGAAGAAGCTTCCTTGCCCGAATCCGGCATGAAGAAGAAAGTTCTTGTTTATCTGGTTCCGATCATAATTGTTATTGGTGCGATTGTCGGCTTAGGATTGTTCTTTTTTTCCAATGTCAGTAAACAGGGACAGCAAAATTATGACATTATTTCTCAGAAAGGTGAAGACGGAAACAAAATCACGGTGTTTTATACACTGCCGGAATTTAAAGCAAATCTCAGAACAAGTTCCGGTATTTATGAAACAATTCGAATCAAACTGAATCTGGAGCTGCCGTCTGTCGATGATATCCCCTTGATTGAAGGAATGATGCCGAGAATTAACAATATTATTTTAGGACATTTATCCGAGCTTTCTCCTGAAGAAGTTGCCGGAGCCGAAGGATTATTTGCCCTTAAAGAAGAATTATTATACAGAATTAACTTGATGGTATCTCCGCAAAAAGTTTCAAATTTGAACATCAAGAGTCTGGATATAAAAATAACGGATGCCGATTAAAAAAGGATTAGATTGTGACTGACGAAGTTTCTAAAAACGACGAAAATACACCTCCAATGCAAAACGATAAAGATTGGACTGATATGCTTGCCGCTAAAGGCGGTTTGGAGCAATCTTCGATTTTGGATAACAATGCCAAAATATTAAATCAGGAAGAAATTGACGCTTTGTTCGGACATGCAGCAGAAAATAATTCTCCGGCTCAATCCATGAAAACCGGTTTTCAGGCGATTTTAAATTCATCCATGGCTTCGTATGAGCGTTTGCCGATGTTGGATATTGTTTTTGATCGTCTTATCAGAATGATGTCTACTTCTCTCAGAAATTTTACGCAAGACAATGTTGATGTTTCTTTAGATACTATAGAATCCATGCGCTTCGGAGAATATATTGAAGGTTTAACACTTCCGACACTTTTAGGCGTATTTAAAGCTGAAGAATGGGATAATTACGGTTTGATTTCCGTTGATTCTTCTTTGGTTTATTCAATTGTAGATGTTTTACTCGGCGGAAGAAGAGGAACTGCGGCTATTCGCATTGAAGGTCGTCCGTATACAACGATTGAGCTGAATCTGGTCAAAGAAATGCTCAATATCATCTTAAATGATTTGTCTACGGCTTTTGATCCGGTTACGTCTGTATCCTTCAGTTATGATCGTATGGAAACGAATCCTCGTTTTGCGACCATTTCAAGACTGTCAAATGCCGTTATCGTTGCCCGTCTTCGTGTCGATATGGAAGATCGCGGCGGCAAAATTGATTTGATGATCCCGTATGCAACATTAGAGCCTATACGCGATTTGTTATTGCAAATGTTTATGGGTGAACGTTACGGTCGCGATGCCATTTGGGAAAACCATCTGGTTGAAAAACTATGGAATACAGAAATAGACACTCAGGTTATCTTAAAAGAAAAAGAAGTTTCTCTTAATGAAATTGCTCGTTGGAAAGAAGGTTCTTTTTTGCCTTTGGATATGTCTCCGCAAGACGAAATTAAACTTATTTGCGGCGATATTCCATTGTTTACAGGCTCAATGGGGCGAAAAGGCGACCATATTGTTATCAAAGTAAAAGGAAAGGCCGAACGCAATGGATAGCCTTGAACTGTTAATAAATTTACTGATTATTGTATTGTTAATCCCAACGATTATTTACGCTTATAAGCTAAATAAAAATTTGACTATATTACGTGAAAATCAAAACAGTTTGTCTAAGCTTATTTCATCACTCAATGAAGCCACAAACAGAGCAGAAAAATCTATTCCGCGCATCAAAGATGTTACGGAGAGTTCTTCCCAGGGGTTACAAGATGTTGTTGATAATGCTAAGTCATTAAAAGACGATCTGACATTCATTAACGAACGTGCAGATAATCTTGCCGACAGACTGGAAAATGTTATTCATGACGGGCGCACCCTAAAAACACAAACGCCTGAAGCACCAACAGAGGCAGCCATGCCTTTAAGTAAAGAGGATGAACGCTCTTTGGCAGAACTTGAACTGCTCAAAGCTCTGCGTTCAATAAAATAGGAACGGGAAATGACTAAATTTTTGTTTCAACATATTCGAGTTTTACCGCTGGTTATTTTTTTATCGGTTTTGACATTGTCTATAAAGATCAATAATCTGGTTGAAAATTTTTCCAACGAAAAGTCTCCTCTTATCGGTTTTAACTATTCCGTTGCCGCTGAAAATGTATCTCCTGAGGCTGATCGCCTGTCGCAAGTTTTAGAAAAAGCAGATCATGAAACTAATGAAAATACGGGTTCTTTGGCGGACAAATCTCCTGCAGATAATTTTACTCAGTCCGAAATCGCAATTTTACAAGAACTGGCTGAACGCCGTGAAGCTTTAGATTTACGCAGCAGAGAAATTGATAAAAAGGCTGTTCAGTTAAAGGTTGCAGAGCAAGAAATTGATAAAAGATTAAAGCAATTAAAAGAATATGAGCAAAAACTGAAAAAGCTTATTTATGAATATAATGAAAAAGAACGGGAGAAACTTGCATCTCTTGCCAAAGTATATGCCACAATGAAAGCTAAAGACGCGGCTCGTATTTTTGATACATTTGATTTTGAAGTTACAGCATCTTTGCTGAAAGAAATGAAACCATCAGCATCATCGGCTATTTTAGCGCAAATGAATGCTGAAAGAGCAAAAGCCGTTACAGATAAACTGATCGGAAACAGCCTTTAATAAATAAGAGGAAACGCGTTGCAGAATAATACGCAGAAATTACCGGGTTTGTTGATGGTTCTGGGGGGAATTGCCTTCGGAACCGTTGCTGTGCCGGCTTATGCGGAAAATATTGTTCCAACCATTGATGTTTCACGCACATTGGGACAAAGCAGTGCCACGCTTAAATATATTCCTAACGATAAAGCAGACCGTTTTTCTTTAGACTTTACGAATAAAGGAAAAACACCGTATCAAATCCGCACATCAAAAGACGGAACAACCATTACATTTTATAAAATCTTTAAACTAAACACAGTCAATCTGCAAAATTATCCATATGCAGATAAAATAACACAAAAAAAACTGTCTAATAAAAGCTTTGAAATTACGTTTCCGCAACCGCTGGCCAATTCTTTTGAGCATATGAATTCTGTTGTGCTTGATTTTTATCCGGCCGGCAGTTCAACAGAGATCAAAACGGATACGGAAATTAAGCCGCTACAAATTTCCAGCTTGGGATTTTCATGGAATTCTCCTGTGGGATTAGCTGTATTTAAACGCGGAAAATATTTATGGATCGTTTTTAACCATTTTCAACAAATTAACACGGATGAACTTATTCGCAATGCCCAGCCTTTGGTCAAAGATATTATTCAACTGCCTCATTCTTCGGCAACAATTTTAAGGGTCGAACCGAAAGATGAAGTCTTCAGTGAAGTCAGAAAAGAAGGATTATTATGGATTGTAGACTTATATAATCGCAAAACAGATCGTAAAATTAACAATGTTGCAATTTCTACAGACTTTTCACATCCGGATCATCCGTATTTACAAGTAGAATTACCCCATACGGAAGAAGCATTCAGTTATCTGGATCCTGAAATCGGCGATATGATCATGGCTATTACAAGTTCTGAAGGCGGATACGCTTTTCCGGAAGGTTATACCTACCCTGACATGCGCTTTTTGCCGAGTTCACAAGGTATTGCCGTAAACAGTGATGAGTTTGATATTGCATTGACTCGTAACACCAACGGATTTATTTTGCAAACAACGCAACATCCTTTAAACATCACACCGGATGGTGATTACCTGAAACAGCAGGCTGAGGCTTTACAGGATCTCGGAGATATTTCCATCAGCAATATTTTAAAAATGCCGGTTATTCGCAAAAATTTTGCTGACAGTGAAAAGTTTTTACAAACACAAATAAAAATAGCACCGAGTGCTGATAAAGCTCGTTTTGAGCTTGAGCTCGCACGTTATTATCTTACTAATTCACTGGCAACTAATGCTCTCGGTATTCTCGAAAAGCTGGAAGAGAGCCAACAATCCAATACAAAATTAAACCTTATGCTGGGTATCGGGAATATGCTTGCCGGACGTAGTGATAGAGCGGTTGATTATTTGATAAAACCGGAATTTGCATCTGATAATGAGGTTAAATTATGGCGACTTCTGGCTTTAGGAGAACAAAACGCCAAACCTGAATATAAAATGGATATAGCTGCAAATATGCACTTTTTGCGTACTTATCCGGTCAGAATCAAAAAACGCATGGCTCTTGCCGGTATTCAATATGCGTTGCAACTCAAAGATGATGCTTTGATGCAATCGTTTATCAATATCTTGAAAGAACTGCCTCATACCGCTGAAACAGATACATTAATTAATTATTATGAAGCTGAAAAAATCAGGCTGCAAGGATATATTCGTTCAGCTTTGCCTTTTTATAAGATTGTCGCTAACAGCGAATTTGAAAAATACGCCGCTCTGGGACGTTTTCGTCTGGCCGAATTTTCCAGTGATTTGACCAAGACATCTCTGAAGTCCGTCATCAAAGAATTTGAACGTTTGAAATTTGCCTGGGGTGAACATAAATTTAAGGTTAATCTCTTAAATCAATTAATTAAATTATATTTGAAAACTGAAAATTACTATATGGCTTTGAAAAGTCTGCGTGATTTGAGTACTTTAACATCTGATCAAAAAAGCGTTATAGAACGTCGTATGATTGAAATCATGGAAGAAATTTATTATTACAACAATGACAATGATTTCAGTCCAATCAAATCTTTAGCATTATTTGATGATTTCGGTTATCTTATTAACCGCAGCGAACATCAAACAGCAATTATGCTGAAACTGGCTGACAGATTGGTTGCCGTTGACTTACTTGATCGAGCCTATAAGATTTTGCATAGTTATATGATTGAAAAAGCTTCTGAATTATCTGATGAAGAAAAAAGTGCCATGGGTAGTCGATTAGCATTGATTCATTTGTTCAAAAATGAACCTGATTTGGCTATTGAAAATCTCGATGAAACGGAATCTTCCAATATTCCGGAAACACTATTATTACAAAGAAAAATTATTCGGGCAAAAGCATTATCTCAACTAAATAATATTGATGAGGCTTTGGCTTTAATTGAAGATGATTATAGCAGAAATGCCATTTTACTTAAAACAGAAATTTTTTGGAATAATCAGCGTTGGGGGGAAGCCGCAGACAGCATTCGTATGCTTATTGAAAAACCAGAAGACGGCAAACCTTTAAGTGATGAACAAATCCGCTATATTCTGGATTGGACAACCGCATTGAAAAATGCCGGTAAAGAAACTGTTATTGTTCGTGTTCGAAACACATTCGGACCTTATTTTGAAAAAACACCTTATAGCAGCATTTTCAGATTACTGACAGATACGCTTGAAAAAAATACAATAAGTATTAAAAATATTAATCAAGCAGTACACGATGCGGCAACGTTTAGCGACTTTGCTAAATTGTATACAAAATCTCTTCTGAAAGACAGCGCAGCTAATAACAATGGAAACAAATAAAATACATTTAGAAAGCCCTTTTATTCCCTCCGGAGATCAGCCGCAGGCGATTAAAGAGTTATGTGAAGGAATAAATCGCGGCGAGCGCAGTCAAGTTTTGCTCGGAGTTACCGGCAGCGGTAAAACTTTTACCATGGCTAAAATTATTGAGCAAACGCAGCGTCCGGCTTTGATTATGGCTCCTAATAAAATTTT
>CAYTQF010000011.1:0-26822 GCA_964440165.1 uncultured Azospirillaceae bacterium | reverse complement strand
AAACAAAAAAAGCCCCGCGGCAATTGCGGGGTTTTTTATGGCGCACTCGGCGGGGTTCGAACTCACAACCTTCTGATCCGTAGTCAGATGCTCTATCCAATTGAGCTACGAGTGCATATCTCAAATACGAATAACTTAGTAACCTATTTTAATTTTATTTGCAAGCAAAATTTTTACAAATTTAAAAGAATTTTAAACTATTTCCCGTATTCTGCGCCAAAAGACAAATAGATTAGTATTATATATTTATTTTTGCGCAAAAAAATCTTTACAAAAGAATTTAAAAGTGGCAAATATGAGTATGTTATAACATTTCAAAAAAGGTATTCCGCTTATGAAAAAATTTGTTTTTTCAGTATTTTCATGCTCTTTGCTGTTGGTCAGCGCTTGCTCCGGCACATCAAACTCTCCGTTTTCATCTCTGTTTGGAGACAATTCGGCAACCGAATATACGGATCAAGATCTGCCTATTCTCGGTTCTACAAACTTTGAACCTATTGAGGTTTCTAAAGTCGGCAACACAGGAACATTCGTCGGACAAAAAGTGATTTCTTTCCGCAACGAATTAAATCAGCTGCAAAGCTCTATCAAAAATAACAATGCCGAACTGCAAAAAACCCGTCGCGAAGTTATTGATAACGCAATTGAATACCACAAAGCAACCGCCGCTATGGAAGCCAAATTGCAAGTAGGTACCACACCGGGTAACCCGATTATGTATGCTATGCTGCAAAACGCACAAAATAACGTACAAGTTATGGGTGAAAAAGCCAATACTTTGAGCGGTATTTACAACCTTGCAAGTTCTGATATTTCTGTTGTAAACAACTTGTTGGATTCTATTCGCGCGGCTTACGGCGTATCAGGTGCCGTTGATGAAGATCACCGCCAATTAAGAATTTTAGAAAATGAAACCAGCCAAACTGCAATCCTGATCAATAGTCTGGTTTCTGAAGTTGAAAGCGATTCTAAACGCCAGCAGGAATACACTTCCACTGCAAGAAATTATATGCAAACATTAAATGGTGCAATAAAACAAGGAAGTTATGGTGTTATGAATACACCACTTTCATCTGCTCCAGTATACCGCAATGATTTACCGCAAAGACCGGAACAAAAATTCTCTCAAGATACAAGCAATCAAAATGTAAAAGGAAAACCTTTGTTTGTTGCAAAGTTTAACAACAGTAATGTTGATTATAAATCCAGCTTGCGCCAAGCTGTAGAGAGCGCTCGCAGAAGCAATGCCAATATCCGTTTTGAGGTTGTTGCGGTCAGTCCGTCCGGAGCAAATGCGACATCTGCTCAAACCTATGCTGCTAATGTCTTTCAAGATATTATAGAAATGGGTGTCGGTGCCGATAAAGTTGATTTATTATCAAAAATAAATCCGAGCATATCTGTTGCGGAAGTTCAAGTTTTCGTAAAATAAAACAAAAAAGAACGGTATAAATCAAATACCGTTCTTTTTTATCTAAAATTTATACAATTCCAGTTTACGCTTAAAATCTGCCACAACTTTACAATAAACATCATATTTAAAAGCCACAACACAATCTAAAGCACTCTCAATATCCACCCATTTATAACGACAAAATTCCGGCTCTTCCGTTTGCAGATTAATTTCGTCTTCCGTTCCGTCAAAACGCATTAAGAACCAAAATTGCTCCTGCCCATCATTATGGATACCGTTTCGTTTATTTTTAATTTTAATCTCCGGCGGAAAATCATATCTGAGCGGCTCAGGATATGCATCAACATAAGAAACAGAAACAACAGAAGTTTCTTCCCTTAATTCGCGGAAAGCTGCATCTAAAGGTGTTTCTCCATTATCAATACCACCTTGAGGAAATTGCCAACTTTTACCATAACAGTCTTTGCGCTGACACAACAAAACTTTTTTATCCGAGCGAAACACAACAATTGCCGCATTTTTACGATAAATACCCATATTAATACTCAATAATAAGATTAGAAAGCGGAACTAATGCAAAAGGACGCTCAAATCCTGTAATATTTTGAGTTTTCATCTCCTCATACGTCAACTGCGGAGAAAAACTCTTTAACCATTGAGCAACCATTAAAACAGCAATCGGTTTCGGATCCATAACAATAACCACGCTACCGTTTTGTAAAGCTAGCTGTTCTGCTTGTTGCAGCATTTCCAATACAGCTTCTTTACCACTTTCTTTATCAATAACAATATCTGCTTTAACTCGATCCAGTCCCTCTGCATTCAACTGTTCAATATTATCATTGGTTGTACTGTCGACTAAAACTAATCCGCGAGATTCAAGCATTTTCATAATATCTGTCATTAACGGCGCAAACTGCTTATCCGCAGATAAACCGTCTCGAACAATAAAGCCACCGGATACCGCATTGATTGCCAAGATATTTTCCAAAATACGTTGATTATTTTCAGAACTATTCTTCCAACTGATTGCTTTCGGACCGACATCCTCCCGAACATAATCCGTCGGTAACAACATATCAAAATAAGTCTCGTGCCCATTTTCTCTGGCTTTTTTAATACTATCACTCAGTGAAGAAGCATACGGAGAAAAAGATAAGCTCACATTTTCCGGCATACGATTTATAATAAGATCACTATTACTTGAATTAATTCCCATATTGCGAATAACAACCGCAACTCGGCTAAACATCGGCAGCACCGAAACTTTTTTTCCATAATATTCCCAAGGTTTTAAGCTGCCGTTTTTTACCGGCAACAATACGCCCTCATCATTCTTTTGCAAAAAAGATTCATCCGGCAAAACAACCTGTTGCGGAATAGTTGTCTCTCGGGCCGGAAGACGGGATAAAAAAGGAATTTCAAGTTTATTGAGCTTATCAATATTGGTTTTAGGCTTTTTCTGCTCTAAAAGTTCTTTCTTTTTAATTTTGTCCCGCTCAATTTTTGCTTTTTTTGCAATAATCTCATTTTCTTCAGGTAATGAAATAACATATTTAGGAGATTTGTTTTTCGTATCAAACATAATCTTATCAACTTTGGAAGCAAATTCCGGTTCACTTTGCTTATTCGCAAAATACAACCCTGTTATTGCGGCAACAGCAACAACCAACGGAATAATAACAACAAGTTGTTTAATTTTGTTCAGATATTTCAAAAACAATATTTTTCCCCGTCTTATTTTGGCTGAACGTAAATACCCAAAGCCTTAACCAAATCAACTGCTCTGGACAACTGATAGTCTTTTTCTAAATCCTCATCTTTACCGGAAACAACAGCTTTTTTACCATCATTAACACCGTCATTTTTCAGAGCATTTTTCAATTCAGCTTCACTACGTTCATATTCATTTTCAATAACTTCAACTTTTGCAGGTTTTACCACAACATCCGGTTCAATTCCTTTAGCCTGAATAGAACGACCGGAAGGCGTATAATATCTTGCTGTTGTCAAACGCATTGCACCATAGCTTGATAGAGGGATCAAAGTCTGCACAGAACCTTTTCCGAAAGATTTTTCGCCCAAAATAACAGCACGTTTATGATCTTGCAAAGCACCGGCAACAATTTCGGATGCTGAGGCAGAACCATCGTTAATCAAAACAACAATCGGCAAACCGTTTAAAACATCACCTTCTTTAGCCGTATACTTAACATTATCCTCTTCATTGCGGGATCTGGTTGAAACAATTTCACCTTTTTCCAAAAACAAATCAGAAACATTGATGGCTTGATCCAACAAACCACCGGGATTATTACGCAAATCCAGAACTAAACCTGATGCTTTGTTATTTAATTTTTTCTGAGCGGCGTTAATCGCTTTAACCGTCATTTTATCAACATCTTCATTAAACGAAGAAATACGAACATAAATTACATCACCGCCTTTGATATCATCCTTAACCGATTGAATCTTAATTTCCTGACGTTTAATTTTAACATCAAAAGGTTTTTCATTCGGGCGACGAATTGTCAGCTTAACTTTTGTGCCGAGTTTACCGCGCATTTTACCGACGGCTTCATCCAAAGTCATTCCCATAACCTGTTGACCGTCAATGGCCGTAATATAATCGCCCGGCTTAATACCTGCTTTTTGAGCAGGATTACCATCAATCGGGGAAATAACCTTAACTACGCCGCCTTCCATCGTAACTTCAATACCCAAGCCGCCGAATTTACCTTTGGTCTGTTCTGTCATATAACGAAAACTCTTGGCATCTAAATAACTGGAATGAGGATCCAAAGAAGACAACATGCCGTTAATTGCGGATTCGATCAGCTTTTTATCCGTAACTTCTTCCACATAAGACATTTTGGTTTTTTCCATAACATCGCCAAACAAGTTCAACAGCTCATATGTGTCGACATCCTCTTCCTCTTTCGCTTGCAAATTAAAGCTGATGCAAGAGAAAAACAAAATTAACACTGCCAAAATTGAAGTCTTTTTCATCATGATACATTCCAATTCAAATTACTTTTCAATCCACGATTCCGGATTAATCGGATGATTATCTTTTCTTAATTCCATATAAAGTTTTGCATCGCCCTGAGACGGCATTTGCCCGACAGGTTCTCCGGCTAACAACATTTGTCCGGTATCGCAATCAATACTTTCTAATCCGGCCAACAAAGAAGTATATCCCTGTCCATGTTCAATAATAATTAGATTTCCATATCCTCGAAACGGTCCTGCAAATAAGACCGAACCGTCAAAAGGAGAAATAACCTGCGCCATATTTCTGGTTTTTATAGTAATACCTTTGGAGCTGACACCCTTAGCTGTCTCTTCTCCGTAGTGCGTAACCACATTTCCTCTTGCCGGACGGGATAATGCACCTTTGGCCTTAAGAAAATTACGTCCTATTTCATTTATAACCGCAGGATCAAATTTAATCAAGTCAGCATTTTGCACCTGCTCATTATTTCGACGTTGAGCCAATTCCTGTTCAGCACGACGCTTTCTGTCTGCCTCGGCTTTTCTTGCTTTTTCCTGCTCTAATTTACCGAGCAAATCCCGCAAATCCTGAGCTTGTTCTGCTAATTTATCAGCCTTTTTCTTAGCGGCTTCCGATTGTTGCGCAACCTGAGCTTTATACTGGGCTTTTTTTTGCGCCAAAACTTTCATTTGAGCATGTTCACGTTCTAAAAGCTGCTTTTGTTTCACAATTTGAGCGACTTGACGCTTGATTGTTTCACGCTTTGTTTCCAAAACTTCCAAATACGTACGAATATCATCAGCTCGATCTTCCAAATAAGGAACCCCCTCGCGTAACAACATCGCACTGCGGATAATATCAACCGGAGCCAACGGTTGAGCAAATAAGGCCTCTGTCGGTTTCAGAGCCAAACTCTGCAAAGCAGAAAGCAACTTGATTAAATGCTCATCCTCTTGTAACAAATTTTGCTGGGTTTGTTTAAAATCAGCTTCCAAATCTTTTAGACGGGTTTCCATTTGAGAGATTGTCTCTTCATTATTTTGAATCATTCCGGCAGCTTTAATCATCTCACCATTAACTTTTTTAAGTTCCTGAGTGATTTTTTCAGCCTGTTCTTGAAGCTTTTTCTGCTGCTGAGTCTGAACTTTGGCTTGTTGTTCAACCCTCTCCAAATCTTTACGGGAAACTTCGGCATAACACAAACCGGTTACTGCCAGCCAAACTGGCAGCATAACAATAACCGATTTGTAAAATGCCTTTAGTCTCATGCTATTTATCGATTAATGAATTTCCGTTCATTTCAACCGGTTTTTCAATACCTAAAAGTTCAAGCAATGTCGGAGCTATATCCGCCAATTTTCCGTCATGCATAGATTTAACTGGATATTCACTGTTAACCAAAACAGCCTGAACTTTACCCACTGTATGAGCAGTATAAGGTTCACCGGTTTTTTCATCAACCATTTTTTCGGCATTACCGTGATCAGCCGTTACCAGCAAGACACCGCCGACATCTTTAATGGCTTTGGTTACTTTACCCAAACATTCGTCAACGGCGGCAACAGCTTTTAATACAGCATCCATTTTACCTGTATGTCCGACCATATCGCCATTAGCAAAATTACAAACAATCACATCAAACTTTTTATTCTCGATAACATCAAGCAATTGCTCCGTAACTTCATAAACAGACATTTCGGGTTTAAGGTCATAAGTCGCAACTTTCGGACTTGAAATCAAAATACGTTCTTCACCTTTAAACTCTTTTTCTTCACCACCGTTAAAGAAAAATGTAACATGAGCATATTTTTCAGTCTCGGCAATACGTAATTGCGTTAATCCGTGTTCAGAAACAACTTGTCCGAAAATATTATTCAAAGCTTCCGGGCCGAACAACGTTTTCATAAAACGATTATGATCAACCGAATATTCTGTCATACCGGCAGACATAGACAAAGCAATCGGCTTTTTACGAACAAAACCGTCAAAAGTATTATCCGCCAAAGCATATAAGATTTCACGAGCACGATCCGCACGGAAGTTAGCCATCAAAACGGCGTCTCCGTCGCTCATTCCCTGATAATCACCGATAACACAAGGAACAACGAACTCATCCGTTACACCGGCAGCATACGAAGCGGCAATAGCCTCATCTGCCGTCGCATAACGTTTTCCTTCGGCATATGCCATTGCATTATAAGCAGCTTCCACACGATCCCAGCGTTTATCTCTGTCCATAGCATAAAAGCGTCCGGCAATAGTTGCAATTTTAACACCGGGCATTGCCTGAACAGATTTCTCAAACGCAGCCACAAACTCTTTAGCTGAAGACGGCGGCGTATCGCGACCGTCTAAAAAAGCGTGAACAGCCACAGGAATACCGTTAGAAGATAAAGCCTGACACAAAGCCACAATATGATCTTGATGCGAATGAACACCACCGGGAGACATCAACCCCATTACATGACAAGTTCCGCCGTTTTTCTTCAAAGTATCAACTAAATCCAACAAAATCGCATTTTTAGCAAAAGAACCGTCTTTAATTGCCAGATCAATACGAGGTAAATCCTGCATAACAACACGACCGGCACCCAAATTCATATGTCCGACTTCAGAGTTTCCCATTTGACCATCAGGAAGTCCGACAGCCAAACCGGATGTTTCCACCAAACAGTGCGGATAATTATCCAACAAACTATGCCAATTCGGTGTTTTTCCATTTTCGATCGCATTATCCGGTGTTAACGGACGGCGATATCCCCAACCGTCCAAAATCAACAACATTACTGGTTTCTGTGTCATTTTATTTCCTCTTTATAAATTAAAATTGTCATTATTATATATAAGAAACAATAAGAAAAAAGCACTATTTTTATTTTATAAGTTCTTGTGCACAGCCAACATGACCTTCTTCCACATCTCAGCCGGCAGTGTACCGCCCGTTACGCCCTTCATCGGAGAATTGTCATCATTTCCGAGCCATACCACACAGACAGCTTTTCCTGTAAATCCAGCGAACCAAGCATCACGAAAATCCTGAGATGTACCTGTTTTACCGGCCGCATAAAACGGCAAGGCAGCGCGTTTACCCGTTCCTGAATTAATAACTTTTTCTAAAATTTTATTTAACTCCGCGACATCTCCGCTATTGAGGATTCGTTTATCATTATCTCCCTCACGCATATAACGCTGATAACCGTCTCTGCTGAATATTTCTAAAATTCCGTAAGGCCAAACCGCATAACCCCCATTGGCCAAAGAAGCATAAGCCGCCGCTAAGTCAATAACACGTACCTCAGAAGTTCCGAGCGCCAAAGAAGGATCATTTGTCAAAGGCGTTGTAATACCCATCTTTTTAGCATTGGCAATCGTATCACGTCGACCGCATTGTTCCGATAAACTGACTGTGGCCAAATTTAACGATTTTACCAAGGCTGTACTGAGTGTAACTTTTCCATAATATTTTTTATCAATATTTTCCGGTTTCCAATTACCTATAGTCAAAGGTAAATCGTCCAACTTATCATCCGCCGTAAAACCTTTTTGCAACGCCGTCAAATAAATAAAGGGCTTAAAGGCGGAACCGGGCTGCCGCAAAGCACTTACGGCACGATTGAATTGACTTTTACGATAATCCGCACCGCCGGCCATCGCTAAGACGGCCCCTGTTTTATCCAATACAACCACAGCGCCCTGCGTTACATGTTTTGCGCGATTTTGTTTTAAGGTTTCTTCCAATATTTTTTCAACTTGTTCCTGAATATCCTGGTTTAGAGTTGTATGAACATAAACATCTTCCGAGCGTTCACCCAAAATATTATTCACATCATTATAAATCCAATCGGCAAAATACTTACCGCCGCTGACTTTATCCGAGACTTCGGGACCCAATTTCATATTCATTGCCGCCGCAACTTGTTTTTGAGAAATTAAAGCATTATCAGCCATATTCTGCAAAACAACTTTTGCACGTCCGTTTGCACGTTCTAAACTGGCAATCGGATTATAACGAGACGGCGCTTTAAGCATTCCGGCTAAAATTGCCGCTTCATGCAAATTCAAATCTTCTGCCGTTTTTTGAAAATATTTATTGGCGGCCGCTTCAATTCCATAAGCTCCGTTACCCAAATAAACGCGATTCATATACAATGCCAATATTTGTTGTTTGGAAAATTTATGCTCCAACCAAAATGCTAACAACAATTCTTGCACTTTACGCTTCATATTTTTCTGAGAAGTTAAAAACAAATTTTTTGCCACCTGTTGCGTAATCGTGCTGCCGCCCTGAACATAACGACGATGTATCAAATTGGTAACCATAGCGCGAGTAAATGAAATAAAATCAAACCCAAAATGCTGATAAAATCGCCGATCTTCCGTTGCGACAATGGCTTCCGTAACATATTTAGGCAAATTATCCGGCATAATTATTGCAGAATAAACACTGCCGAATGACTGAATTTCATTACCGTTTTCTGCCGTAATAATCGTAGAAGGCTGACGTGTACGCTGTACCGCTTCTTCAATATCCGGTAAAGTTGAAAAACAATATGCAATATAGCCGCTAACCAATAACGTCAACAACAACACCGGATACCAAAACAATTTGCTCATAAAAAAGCCGCGTTTTTGCACGCGTTTTTTTTTGCTTTTCCGTGTTTTCTTTTTTTGCGGCGTTTTCGCTTTTTTAGCCATTATTCAACCTCAAATTCGATTCTCTATTTTTTATGCCTTATCTTATTTTTCATAACATAAAAGATTAAAGGAAAATTTAAAACAAACAAATTGATAATAGTTCTTTATAAAAAACAAAAGCTGCGATATATTGCAAAAAAATAAAACTTCTTTGTCAGGAAACACACATGAGTAAAAAAATCTGCCTTATCGACGGCTCCGGCTATATCTTTAGAGCTTTTTACGCTCTTCCGACCATGACCGGTCCCGACGGAACACCCGTAAACGCCGTATACGGTTTTACCAACATGTTTCTGAAACTGACACAAAGATTGCATTGCGACTATTGCCTCGTTTTGTTTGATGCCAAACGTCAAAATTATCGTAACGATATTTTTCCCGAATACAAAGGCACACGCAAAGAAACACCCGAAGATTTGATTCCGCAATTTGCCGTCATAAGAGAAGCTTTAGATGCATTAAACATCAATTATCTTGACCTTGAAGGATTTGAAGCTGACGATCTGATAGCAACTTATACGGAACAAAGCCTGCAAAAAGGTTATGATGTAACCGTCATCTCCGCGGATAAAGATTTAATGCAGCTGATTCGCCCTCATGTAGAGTTTTACGACCCGATGAAAGATAAATTTTACACTCCCGAGGATGTTAAAGAAAAATTCGGCGTTTACCCGGAAAGGGTTACCGATGTACAGGCTCTGGCCGGCGACAGTATTGATAATATTCCCGGCGTACCGGGCATCGGATTAAAAACAGCTGCAGAACTTGTCAACCAATTTGGCTCTCTTGATAACGTTTTGGAACACGCCGCAGAAATAAAACAAAACAAACGGCGTGAAACTCTCTTAAACAATATCGAACAAGCGCGCATTTCCATGCAGTTAGTTACCTTAAAAAAAGATGTGCCGTTAATAAATACAATCGAAACATATCCTTGTCAGGCACCGGAAAAAAATAAAGTCATTTCGTTTATTGAAAAATATGGTTTCAGCAGTTTACGAACCCGTATCGAAAAATGGGTCGACGCACAAAATTGCTCTATTTCACCCAGCCAGAAAATAGAAAAAAATTACGAATTAATTCACACGGAAACGCAACTCAAACAATGGTGCGCAGTAATAGAGCAGACATCTTCTTTTGCTTTTAGCACAATTAGCAGCGGCAGCAATCCGCAGTTTGATAAAATTATAGGAATTTCTTTAGCTGTTGCTCCGGGAAAAGCTTGTTATATTCCAATCAGTGAAACCGAAAATACAGAACGTCTGCCTGATTTGTTTAACACGCAACCCACAGAAAAAAAACTATCACCTCAGCAAATAAAAAATATCCTTTTGCCGATTTTTAATAATCCTTACATTTTAAAAATCAGCCACAATACCAAACAAAATATACACTTCATGGCACAAATTTTAGGTCAGGACGCAGTATTTCTTCCTTTAGAAGACGTGGAAATAATCTCGTATGTTTTAGACAGTTCCAATCACGGACATGATTTATCAGAACTCGCCTCATTATTTTTAGATTATAATCTTCCCAAACTCGAAACATTATTGGGCAGCGGGCGCAACAAAATTACATTTAACGAACTTGATTCTGAAAATCAGCTGAATTTTGCTTCCGAACAAGCCGACATAACTCTGCGCCTTTACCTCTTTTTAAAAAAACGTTTGGCTCAGGAAAATAAAATCACAATTTACGAAGACATCGATCGTCCGCTGATTCCGGTATTATTAAAAATGGAAAGCCAAGGAATCATGGTAGATGCTCCGAGGTTGCAAGAGCTCAGTAAAGATTTCAGCTCCCGTATGCAGATATTGGAACAACAGGCTTTCTCTCTTGCCGGAGAAGAATTTAACTTAGGCTCACCCAAACAAATCGGAGAAATACTATTCGGAAAGTTTGGAGCCAAAGGCAAAAAAACGGCAACCGGCGCATGGCAAACCGGCGCCGATGTTCTGGAAGATTTGGCTGCGGAAGGAAATGAGCTGGCCGCAAAAATATTGGATTGGCGCGCTCTCAGCAAACTAAAATCCACATATACAGACGCTCTGCTCAGTCAATTGGATAAAAATTCTCGAATTCATACAACGTTTAACCAAACAGGCACCAACACCGGAAGATTAGCCTCATCCGATCCCAATTTGCAAAACATTCCCATCCGCAGTGAAGAAGGCAAAAAAATAAGAGAATGTTTTATAGCTCGCCCAAAACATAAAATTATCGCTGCCGACTACAGTCAGGTAGAATTACGTCTATTAGCGGCTGCGGCTGATGTACAAGCCTTAAAACAAGCCTTTACGGAAGGCTTAGACATCCACGCTGCCACCGCATCAAAAGTTTTCGGAGTTCCTCTTGATCAAGTCGATGCAGATTTACGCCGTCATGCCAAAGCCATCAATTTCGGCATTGTTTACGGCATTTCTCAATATGGCTTGGCAAAACAAATCAACGTTCCGGCAGAACAAGCAAAAGCTTATATTGACGCCTATTTCCGTCGGATGCCGGAAATTAAAGATTATATGGATAAAACCATAGCTTTTGCTCACAAAAACGGTTATGTACTGACTCCGATGGGGCGCAAATGTTCTTTGCACGGTATTAACGACCAAAACAAACGCCTTGTTGCCAATGCAGAACGCGCAGCTATCAATGCACCGATGCAAGGAGGCGCGGCAGATATTATCAAAATCGCCATGCGTCAAATAGACGAAGCCCTTAATAAACAGGAATTAAAAACCAAAATGCTGTTGCAAGTCCATGACGAACTTGTCTTTGAAGCACCGGAACACGAGGTAGAAACAGTCAGCCGCTTAATTAAAACTTTAATGGAAAACGTTGTGTCTTTTGATATTCCGTTTATCGCAGAAGTCGGTGTCGGCAACAACTGGAACGAAGCGCACTAGACGGCAGCAAGCCTGTTGATTTCAGAATTTGTCCGAGAAATAACGGTAAGAAGATTATCCGTCTTGTCTTTTTTTCCGGCATTTTCAAAAACATATAACGCGTCATGAAAACATTCCAGAGCATCTTCCAGATTAGCTCTGTTACTGTATTCCCGCCCTAATTTAAAATAAATCACACCGATGTTTTCTTGAGTTTCGGCCCACAATAAAGGATCCCGACGTTCTGTTATAACTTTTTGCCGATTATGATAACAATTGACCGCCAACTGACAAATATCAATACTCTTCGTTAAATTTCCTAAAATAGAGAGTAAATTACCTAATTCTCCCTGAATAACAGACCAAAACGCCGGAAACTGAGCATAACTGTAAATTTTTTCAACTTCTCGCAATTGAGAGACCGCGTCCCGTAACGCCTGAATATCTTCCTTTTGTTTCCAATAGCTGAAATACAGATGAGACAATTTATAAGAAATATAACCATAATCATACGGATACGTATACTTACCGAGATAGCGCTGAGCTTGTCTGTAATTTTCAATAGCATCCTTAAAACAGCGATTAATATGTTTTTCCTGATATTGACGACCGGCATCATTTAACTGTCCCAAGTGATAATAAATACATCCTAAATGTAAGGGAGAATCAAATAAATCCTGATGTTTTAAAGCTGTTTCAAACAAACCTTTGGTGATCTTAAAATCTTCAGCGTCATTATTATCAAAAGCATAACTCAGATAGATAATCCCGAGAAAATTCATAATATAAGGCATAAAATGAACCGACAGCTGTTTAGCTGAATTATCATTTGATAACTCTTTAATGATTTTTTTCAAAAGATAACGACGACGAATTTGAACCCGTTTATCTTCTGAGCTGATGGCGCTTATAATCGCTCCGCGCAATAAAGAAATTACAGCAAGAGGAAAAGTTTGAGGATTATCAATTAAATGAGCCGGAAGATATAAAGAATCAAGCAGAGAAACAAACGCCGTATCATCTTTTTCATATTGTTTTCCGGTTTGAAAATTTAGACGAATACGGTCATTTTCCCGACATCCCCAAATCAGAATATCAGCATCCGTTTTATCAATAATATTCTGCCCTTTGTCGATCATATCAAAGATTGTTCGACTTTCTAAATTCAGAAAACTTTTATTAAAAGGCTCATCAAAAAAACTAACGCTGAATTCCGGCTGATTCTGCAGTAAGTGATAAAGATTTTCGCCGCTGCAACTCTCAACATTATCTAAAAAGTCAACAACCACAATCCGAAAAGGAACAGCATCAATTGAACAGTCTTCTTTCTCCGACGCGGATAATCCGCGTTTCCAAAATCCGAAAGAAAAAAGGCTCAAGACAGACATAGGCGATTATTTATCCTTTTTAATTGCATTGGCGGCATCTTTAATACCTTGAGAAATATCTCTGGCAAAATCAGCACTGATACCGATAACATTCCGTGGTGTCGGTTTTTCCGAGGTGCTGCGATTTGTATACCAGATAACCATAAAAAAGGATACGGCGCTAAGCGACAAACGATTTGGCGCATAAATTTGCAATCCGGCCATAACCAGCAATAAAATATTAATACGAACAACCAAATCACAAATAAACTTTGGAGAAGCCCCCATCGCCGACAGCGTCCCATAAAATGTATTATCCATCATTTTTTTATACTGAGGCTTCATACTTAACTTTTTCAAACCGGCTAATACAACCTCATAAATATAATACATATTCAGAATCAAAAGACAGGAACCGACACCTTCCTGTGCTGACTTAACATACAAACATCCCAATAAAAAGGCATAAGCCGTTACCGCATTATCCGATAAAGACAAACGAGACGGATAATTATTAAAGAACAGAAAGGCCAGCATGATCGCAATCAAAACCAACGCGGCATCACCGAGAACAACAGGCAAAACACCGCAAATGTAAAGTAAAAATACACCGCAAACCACAGACAGGGATTCTATATTTAACAACCCGTCCGAACCGTTAAGATATTTATATCCGCCGACAAACAAGACCCACAAGGCAAACAACACAACTCTGTCAGCCCAAAAGGGTAAATATCCTTCACACAATAAAAATGTTGAAGGCACAAAGAACAGACCGATTAAGCATAAAAATGACACAAACAAAGCACGCAGCCAACGATTAGAAATTTTTTGCCAAACGAACCAAATCAAGCCACTTCCGCCGAACGCAAAACAAATATCAAGTAAATTAGTTTCATAAACGGCATCATTCTGCTCTTGATTCAATAATAATACGGCACAACAACCGATAAACCCGATCGCAAGAAAAACCCAAAACGGATATTTAAAAAACGATACAAAAGAAAAAGAATCAACTTTCTGATAAATCAGCCAAAAACAGCCGTATGCGGCAAAAAACACACCGATAAAAATAAGCGCCATAAAAGCAAAAGAAATATCCATAACTAATTCTGCCCCATAAAATTTACCATATGCTGTTATTTATAATATGTTAATTTACTTTCTTCAACAAAGAAGTATATTTACTCAACAAAAGTCAGCAAACGGCGATATATTTCTTTAATAGCGGCAGCCGCTAAAACCGGATTAATTTTCTTTAATTCAGCTTGTTGGCGGATAACGGTTGCAATAAAATTAATATCACAGGATGTTTTGTGCTTTAAGGCTTCTGCCATCGGAAAAACATATTCCGTCGGCACGGCATAAATAGAACTGATTAATTTTTCCGTATTAAGTTGAACATTTGCAGGCGCCAAAGAAATAATTTCATGCAGCAAACCCAGTATTTCTGTCCGCAACACATTATCTTTAGTAATACTGCTGATATTCTTGTTTCGAACGGCAGAAAACAAGGAGCAAGCAGCATAGACACAAAAATCATTCCAAAAATTCAAATTATCATCCGCATTAAAATTTATTTTCAGAGCTGTTTTTGCAAAAACATTACGCACAAGTTCAAAATTCGGACTGGTTTCAGATAAGCTTATTGTAACAGACGGCGTACGACCCAATAAAACCAAATTTGGTTCTCGAAAAGATAAAAATCCGTCAAAATAAGCATTAACAGGAACTGCTTTTATTACATCACTGATTAAAGCAGCGTCGTTTTGACGGCAAAAAGAAACAACCGGACATGTTGCGACATTGACAGCCGAGACATACGTTAAAAAACTTTTGAGTTCCCGATCATCTACACTCAAAAGAACAAGCTTGGGGTTTTTCCGAATACTCAAGCCTGTAGAAATACTCACCGCATTTTTTTGAAGCAGACAGTCTTCTTTCAATATAACGGGTTTCTTAAATAATTCATTATGGCGACCGGCAATCAAACAAACATTTTCATTTGCCAAAGTCAACTTTGCCGCCAGAAAATATGCCAAAGGATTATTGCCGACAATATAAATCGGAGCAGATTCGTCTGTCATCAATCATTTTCCTTTCCGTAATTTTGCCACAAAAAAACCATCACAACCACCAAACTCACTATAATAATAAGGCAGCAGACGCATAAAACCCTCAGGTGTAATACTTTGAGGCTCCGCTGGATTCGATAACGGCACAATTTTAAAAGATGAAGAAGCTGAAACAAAAGATCTAATCAGCTGCTCCCCTTCCATTGGTGCCAGAGAACAAGTACTATACACCAGCTCACCGCCGTCAATCAAAATCGGAGATAATGCGTTGAGGATTTTGCGTTGTAATTCTGCCTGCTTTTTAACATCCGCCATCGTCTTTCCCCAAATAACCTCGGGATGACGACGAAATATACCCGTAGCTGAGCACGGAGCGTCCAATAACACGGCATCAAACGGTTGTCCCTTAAAATTTTCCAAATAATGCAACACATCATCGCAAATAATTTCCGGTTGAGACAGTTGCAAACGAGAAATATTTTGTTTGAGAATCTCCAATCGTGCCATATCACAATCCAAGGATGTAACGATTGCCCCTTGAGCCAATAACTGAGCCGTTTTTCCACCCGGTGCGGCACACAAATCTAAAACTCTTTTTCCGCAAAGTTCGGAAAAGCACGCCGCCGGCAAAGAAGCGGCAATATCCTGAACCCACCATTCTCCGTCATGATATCCTGTCAGATTCTCAATCTTTCCGGCATTATCAATAACAATACTGTTATCCGCAATAACACGCCCACCAAGTGTTTGAGCCCAATTTTCGGCATTTTTCTTAACCTGTACATTTAACGGAGCTTCCTGCTGCAGCATTTTTTCCATACGTAGAATTTGTTCCGAAGAATAACCGCTTTTTAATATTTTTACATATGTTTCCGGAAACAAATTCTTATCCGCATCTTTAATAAAATCTTCTTTTTGACGCACAATATTGCGTAAAACGGCATTCACAAAACCGGACACATACTTTCCGCCTGTTTTTTTTGCAATTCCGACATAGGTATCAATAACGGCATAATCCGGCGTATCCATAAAAAACAACTCAGCCGTTGCTGCCGATAAAATTACATTCACCTCCGCTGTCGGCTTTTTTTTCATAAACGCACCATAAACCCGTTTCAAAAAAGCATACCGGCGCAAAACCGTCAAGACAAGCATCTTCACAAACGCAGTTTCATCGGCATCTGCCTCAAAAGAACAGGAACAAGACCGTTTTTTTAACGTTCGACATAAGATGTCTATGGCGGTTTCTCTGGGCGAATTCATTATTAATCCTGATTTCGATTACAATACGGCCTGAGTGTATGCTTTTATTTTGTGAAATACAAGTGAGAAATTTATTTGTGGCTTGTATTTTGAAGAAATATAATATAATCTGTGTTCTAGTTTTTTAGCCAGCAAAGAGAAGTGAAAATGAAAAAATGTATGCTTTTGCTAGCCGCAGCAACCCTATCCGGCTGTTCTATGTGGCAAAATTTCAGTTTTAACAGTTTAAATCCTTGGGCGCCAGAGACGCCTCCTGCTGAAGAGGTACAAAAACCTAAAGCAGCCGTAAATCCATATCTGTGGCAAGCCGCAACAGATAAACTTACATTCATGGGTATAAAACACCAAAATATCCAAGATGGTCAAATTACGACAGAATGGAAAATTTACGGTAAAGAGCGCTTCAAAATCACAGCGGAAATTAAGGGAACCGAAATGCGCGCCGATGCTTTACATATTGAAGTATACAAAGAAGTCAAAAGCAAAAACGGATGGATTAAGTCCATGCCCGGAGACGGTTTCAGAGCTGAAATTGAAAACACGATTATAAAACAGGCAAAAGTATTATACAGAAATGACAATAGATAAAAACAAGGACAAGAAATCAATGACAAACAATGCACATTTTAACGGAAAGTCCAAAGAAGAATGGAAAAAAGATTGGGCTATGGAAGAACGCTACAACTTCCATACAATTGAAGAAAAATGGCAAAAAATTTGGGATGACGAAAAAGCTTACAAAGTAGAAATAGATAAAAATAAAGAAAAATTTTATGCCCTTGTTGAATTTCCGTACCCGTCCGGAGCAGGTTTACACGTCGGACATCCTCGTTCTTATACGGCTCTGGATGTTATCGCTCGCAAAAAGAAAATGCAGGGCTTTAATGTTTTGTATCCCATGGGCTTTGACGCATTCGGCCTTCCGGCAGAAAACTACGCTATTAAGACCGGCGTTCATCCGGCAATTTCTACACAGGCAAATATCCAAAACTTCACGCGTCAACTAAAAGCTTTGGGCTTTAGCTTTGATTGGGACAGATGCATTGATACGTCTTCTCCGGAATATTACAAATGGACACAATGGATGTTTATTAAGCTGTTTGAAAAAGGAATGGCTTATAAAGATAAAATGGCAATTAACTGGTGCCCGAGCTGCAAAGTCGGATTAGCCAATGAAGAAGTTGTTAACGGCTGTTGCGAACGCTGCGGCGCGCAGGTTGTCCGTAAAGACAAAGAACAATGGATGGTCGCAATTACCAAATATGCAGACCGCTTAATTGATGACTTAAATGATTTAGACTTCATTGATCGCGTAAAAGCACAACAAGTCAACTGGATCGGACGTTCTGAAGGTGCAGAACTTGACTTCAAATTCGGCGACGACAAATTAACCGTTTTCACAACCCGTCCGGACACAGCTTTCGGCGTAACATATATGGTTTTAGCGCCGGAACATCCGTTTGTTCAAAAATATATGGCCAAATTTGACAATCAGGCAGAAATTAAAGCCTACGTTGAATCAACCGCAAAAAAATCAGATCTGCAAAGAACTCAAAGCACTGAAAAAACAGGTGTTGAATTAAAAGGCATTAAAGCCGTTAATCCGTTTAACGGTCAAGAAATTCCTGTATTTATTTCCGATTATGTTTTGACGGGATACGGTACCGGCGCCATTATGGCAGTTCCGGCTCACGATCAAAGAGACTATGATTTTGCTAAAGTTTTCAACCTGCCTATTATTCAGGTTTTAGCCGGCGGCGACATTTCGGAAAAAGCTTGGGAAGAAGACGGAACCCACATTAATTCCGGTTTTCTGGATGGCTTAAATAAAGAAGATGCCATGAAACAAGCGATTGACTTTGCTGTTAAAAATGGTTTCGGAAAAGCCAAAATCAACTTCAAACTGAGAGATTGGGTATTTTCTCGCCAACGTTATTGGGGAGAGCCGATTCCGATGGTTTATTGCGAGCATTGCGGATGGCAACCGATTCCGGAATCAGAACTGCCTTTAACATTGCCTCAAGTATCCGATTATCTTCCGAATGATAATGGTGAATCTCCGTTATCAAAAGCAGAAGAATGGGTTAACACAACTTGCCCTAAATGCGGCGGTCATGCTCGCAGAGAAACTGACGTTATGCCGAACTGGGCCGGTTCTTCCTGGTACTTCTTGCGTTATTGCGATCCGCATAACGACAAAGAATTTGCGTCAAAAGAAGCACTGGATTACTGGATGAACGTAGACTGGTATAACGGGGGTATGGAACATACAACATTACACCTGTTGTATTCTCGTTTTTGGCACAAATTCCTGCATGACTGCGGTTACGTTCCGACCAAAGAGCCGTATAACCGCCGGACATCACATGGCATGATTTTAGCCTCAAACGGTGAAAAAATGTCAAAATCCCGCGGCAATGTCATTAATCCTGATGAGATTGTGGAAGCCTACGGTGCCGATACGTTCCGTCTGTATGAAATGTTTATCGGACCGTTCGACCAAGTAGCAATGTGGTCTGAAGAAAGCCTGATGGGCGTATACCGTTTTATCGGAAAAGTCTATGGCCTCTTTACAAAAGTCAAAGATATTAAACCGACTGAGGCCGATTTGCGCGCTATGCATAAAGCAATTATTGAAGTCAGCGAACGTATTGATCAGATGAAGTTTAATACCGCGGTATCTTCAATGATGACATACGTTAATTACCTGTCGACATTGGAAAATATTCCTGTCGAAATGTATGAAACACTGTTGCGTTTATTGTGCCCGTTCACACCGCACCTGTGTGAAGAAATGTGGGCTCGGCTCGGACATGAAAATCTTCTGGTCCATGAAAGCTGGCCGCAAGGTGATGCAAAACTGGCAGAAGACAATGTTGTAACATATGCTGTTCAAATTTGCGGAAAACTTCGCGGAACAATAGAACTGCCGAAAGATGCAACTCAAGATGAAGTTAAAGCCAAAGCATTAGAACTGGAGAACGTTAAACGCCAGCTTGAAGGTAAAGAAATAAGAAAAGTTATTGTCGTACCGAACCGCTTGATTAATTTGGTTGCTTAACAAACAAGGATCATTAATATGTTGTCAATTCACGTTTATAAAAAAATCGCAGCGGCCGCTCTTATACTGATAACAGCAGCTTGCGGATTTGAACCTTTATATGTGCAAAAGACCAGTGAACAAGACAAATGGTATTTTGACGGTGAATTTGACAACTATATTGCCGATCAAATGTCGCAAATAAAAATCGTGGTAAACGGGGAACGCTTAGGGCAATTAATTAAAAACAATTTATTGGATTTATTAACGCCGCACGGTGTTCCGACCAAACCGAAATATTATCTCTATGTTACACCGGAAAAAGTCAATGAGTATGATCAAGCCTTACGCAGAGACATTACGGCTACGCGTAAACGTATAGATTATCGTGTAGGCTACCATATGATGGAAAATGGAGACGAAGTTTTAAAAGGCAACGCTGTGTCTTATGTTGGATATGATATTTTGGATAATCCGTATTCAACAACAATTTCTCGTAAAAAAGTACGGGAAGACGCCGCTAAAATCATAGCAAACGATATCGCTCTGCGTTTAGGAGCATTCTTTAACGCGCGTGCAAATGCTTATGAAGACATCGAACAAAAAGACAGAAACACCGCCACAAAAGAGTAACCCGTGCAATACAAACAGGTACAAATAGATAAATTCTTAAAAAAACCGGATCCGGCTATCAAATGTGTTGTCATTTATGGAACAAATGACGGTCTTATTGCTGAATATGTTAAAAATTTTACCAAAGCCATCTGTTCAGATATAAATGACGCATTTCAAGTCTCTTCTCTTGTTTGGGAAAACATAAGCGGAGACAACGGCTACCTGGCCGGAGAATATGGCGCTCAATCCTTAATGGGCGGACGGCGTGTGGTTTCAGTTAAAGACGTTGACAACAACATTACAAAACCGCTGAAAGCTATGCTTGATACGGTAAAATCAGATACCTTGCTGATCCTGTCATCTTCCGGTCTAAACAAAAAATCATCTTTAGTACAACTGGCAGATGAACGTGATGATTTTGCCTTAATAGCCTGCTACGAAGACCGAGATGAAGCGATCTATGCAACGGCGAAACAAATGTTTGTTGACGGAGGCTACACAATAAACAACGAAGCTTTGCAGCTTTTATGCAGCCGTCTGTCTAATGACCGTAAAAGTAATATCGGAGAAATTGAAAAGCTGATAACCTTTATGGGAACGCGCAAAAATATAACCAATGAAGATGTATGCAAAGTTATCAGCGATAATTCAGCCTCTTCCACAGACGATATCTGTTACTTTACAGCCGGCGGACAAATTGAAAAAGCCCTGCAGGCCTACCAAAAACTTTTAAATGAAGGTAATGAAGCTGTTTCTGTTGTTCGCAGTCTAATGTACCACTTTATGAAAATTCTCGGCTGTGTTGCTCTGCTTGAAAAAGGAGAAACATTAGACAACACCATCAATAAAATGTCTCCGCCGATTATTTTTTTCAGAAAAAACAGTTTTAAAATGCAAGTAGGTATGTGGCCGAAAGAACGCCTGCTCAGCGTTATGGAGCTTTTATATAAAACAGAACGAGATTGCAAAACCACCAACATGCCGGCGGAAGAAATGGTCAGTTATCTGATAATGCAAATATCCTCAGCAGCCGCAAAACTGGCTCGCCGAGGCTATTAAGATCAAACATCAATCAGACAATCCCATTCAAACTGCCGATAATTTTCAGGACAAAAGATGTATAGCGAAAAGTTTAAAAAATTTATAGAAATGTGGCAAAACGAATTTGCAATAGAACGAACGATTGATGAAAAAGTCTGTCTTGATAAAAACGGTAATCCGATACCTTGGTACACCTACCCGGCTATCGAATATTTAGACCAGTTCGACTATTCAGCGAAAGAAATTTTCGAATACGGATGTGGCTGCTCTTCTATATTTTGGGCAAACAGGGCAAAAAAAGTCACATCTATAGAAGACAATCCGCAGTGGTTTGCAAAATGGCAAAATGAATTTAAGCATGAGCATCTTGATATCCGTTGGCGAGATGAAGGCGAAGGTTACGAAAATGCAATTTTTGAAGAAAAAACCTTATATGATGTCATCATTGTAGACGGCAAACGCCGAGTAGAATGTTCTAAAGCGGCTTTGCATAAGCTGGCTCCGGGCGGCATGATAATTTTAGACGACAGTGATCGCATTAACACCAGCCAAGAATATATTGATGCCGTTCATGCCCTGAAACAGGCAGATCTCATTCAAGTTGATTTTTACGGCTTTTGCCCGATGAATAACTACACCAAAACCACATCACTGTTTTTACGCCGAGATTTTAATTTTGAATCCCAATACAAAGTACAGCCGATCAACGGCATCGGCAATTTGTGGCATATGGGACGCAAACATCGTAAAGAATTTTTTAAAAAGAACTATAAAGAAGATTAGGCAATTTTCAAATCACCGTGAACCTGCGCCAACAATTCTTCTCTGCTCATAGAAAAATCACTGCCGATCCACATTTGTTCCAACACGTCTAAAATAACCCCTATTTTCCGGTTATCTTCAATTCCGGCATCAATTACATCCCGACCGCGCAACATAAATTCCGGAATAGGTAATGTCTGAATATTATTCAAAACCTGCTTAAAGTTTTTCGGTTTTTGAGATTTTTCGGCACAGGTTAAAATAAACTTATGCCAACAAAATTCCCGTCCGAACAAATACAAAAGTTTGGTTAAACCGCCGACATCCGTAAAATCATCAAGCGGCGGATTATGCTTTGCCCAATTAACAAACAATTCTTTTTGCTTTTTGCTAAACTTCAAACGATTTGCAAAATTCTCGGCCAAATTCTCGTCCGGCAGATACATGCTGTACAAGCGACGTAAAGGAGAAGATTCGAGTTTTTCCTCAGACACCAAATCAATCAAACGTTTCAAATTTTCAAAATGTTTTACTTGAGGAAGAATATAGCCCAAAATATCATTATCAATCATAATTTTAACTGTTTCGGCAACATTCGGCGTCAACATAATCTTAAAAAACTCATCACGAATGCGCTCAATTGAAACTTTTTTCAATCCGGCCTGATTTTCACGGCAGGCGGTTAAAGCTTTCGTATCAATATTCTGCCGGCCAAAAATAGAATAAAAGCGGAAAAAACGCAAAATTCGCAAATAATCTTCCTGAATGCGCTGTGTCGGATTCCCGATAAAACGCACAACGCCGTTTTCCAGATCTGAAATACCGTTATAATAATCAAAAACATTGCCTTTTTCATCGGCATAAACCGCATTAATCGTTAAATCGCGGCGAGAAGCATCTTCCTCCCAATCCGTTGTAAATTCAACCACGGCATGCCGTCCGTCAGTTTTAATATCTTTACGTAAAGACGTAACTTCCAAAGTCTGATTATTAATAATCACTCCGACAGTTCCGTATTTAATCCCAATCGGAATAGTCTTTATATTGTTTTCTTCACAAGCCTCAACCAACTCATCAGGAGATAAATCCGTCGCCAAATCAAGGTCAAAACTCTTAATGCCGACAATTGCATCACGAACCGCACCTCCGACAAAACGTAAAACGCCACCGTGCCGCTCCACCACATCAAAAAGCCTCAAAACGGCTTTATCCTGAATGAGCGCATCAACATTAAGATATTTATCTTTATACATATTCTTACCTTTTGCTGGACAAGACTTCAAAAATTTGATACAAGCTTGATATATAATGAAATAACGAGGATGTAAATATGAAAAAAACAGCAGGTATAATTATAGCAATAATTTTTGGCCTAAATTCTTTAGCACAAGCCGCCGCCCCCCAAATTTTGGGTGAATACGGAGATTGGACCGCTTATTATTACAAGGACGGTAAAGGCAGCATCTGCTATATGGCATCAGCACCAAAAAAAGATGAAGGCAAATATAATAAACGCGGAAATATATATGCTGTTGTAACACATCGTCCGGCAGATAAGTCTTTTGATGTAGTAAATTTTAATGCCGGTTACACATTCAAATCCGGAGCACCTTTTACCGTAAAAATCGGCAAAAACACCATCACAAACTTCTTTACCAACGGCGATAAAGCATGGACAATTAACGATGAAGCCGACAAAAAAATGATTACCTTAATGAAAAACGGTGAAAGAATGATTGTCTCCGGTAAATCAAGTAAAGGCACCGACACCAAAGACACATATTCTCTAAAAGGCTTTTCTGCTGCTTATAAAGCCATTAGTGCAAAGTGTAAACGCTGATGTCTGAAAAAAAAGAATTAATAGGTTTAAGCAAAGACGAGTTAAAACAAGAACTCGCTGCTTTGGGAGAAAAACCTTTTCGCGCGTCTCAGATTTGGCAATGGCTTTATTGTCAGGGTGTTACTGATTTTAATGATATGACAAACCTGTCAAAAGATCTGCGCAATAAACTTGCAGAAAACTTCAGTATAACACGTCCAAAAATCGTAACCGAACAACTGGCAAAAGACAAAACTCACAAATGGCTGCTTGAATTTGCCGACGGGCAAAGAATAGAAACCGTTTTTATTCCTGAAGAAGATCGCGGTGCCGTTTGTGTTTCAACTCAAGTCGGATGTGCAGTCGGATGCAAATTCTGCCACACCGGCAGTCAAAAAATAACCCGTAATTTGACCGCAGCAGAAATCATCGGACAATTTATGCTGGTACGGGATATTTATAAAGAATGGCCCAGCAACAGCGGCGAAAATCGTAAAGTATCAAATATTGTAGTTATGGGCATGGGTGAACCATTGCATAATGTGGACAACACCATCAAAGCCCTGAATATTCTAACTGATTGCGACGGTTTGGCCGTCAGTAAAAGACGCATTACATTATCAACCTCAGGCATTGTGCCGAATATTCCCAAGATAGCTAAAGAAACAGGCGTAAAACTGGCTGTCAGCCTGCATGCTCCGAATAATGAAAAACGTTCACAAATTATGCCGATTAACGATCGTTATAAGATTGAAGAAATTTTAACGGCATGCCAGGAATATCAAAAAATCGTAACCAGCCGTTACATCACTTTTGAATATCTGATGCTGGACGGATTTAATGATAATTTACAAGACGCCAGAGAATTAATTGCTTTAATGAAAAAATTCAAAATCGGGGCAAAATTTAATCTAATTCCCTTTAATCCATGGCCGGGATGTGCTTATCAACCAAGTTCAAACAACAAAGTCAGAGCTTTTGCCAAAGAGTTGGAAAGCACTGGTTTTGCGGCTCCGGTCAGAACGGCACGAGGACAAGATATTCTTGCAGCCTGCGGTCAATTAAAATCAAAAAAGACACCGCAATAAAAAAGAGAACCGCCTATAGAAATAGGCGGCCACATAAATAGAAAAGTCCTCACCCTTCTCTATTTATTGTCTGTCATATTACCAAAAATACGCTCTTGCTCTTTGGCTAAGAAACTATTACGAGATAAAACATCTGTGTTTCCATATTCCGCGGCATCTTTGTAATATGCAATCTTAAAATCAATCTTTTCCATATGCTTATGCAGTAAAGAAATCTGTTGCTCAATCTTAGATTTTTGCTGAACAAACAAAGCTAACCGTTTATTGATTGTTGCATCCCCTTCAATACACCAGTCAATAAATTGCTTAATTTCTTTTAAGGATAATCCGGTACCTTTAAGGCATTCAATAATAGACAACCATTCCAAATCTTTTTCAGAAAATACTCTCAATCCTGAGGAGGTTTTATGAACAAAAGGCAATAAACCTTCCTTATCATAATAACGCAAAGTATGGGTAGAAACCCCAAGCTTTTTAGCAACCTGGCCGATGGTCTGTCTCATTTTTATCTCCTATAAATATATACCTATCCAATTTTCAACAGCTTGTCAACAATAGAGCGAAAACATTCATCTAAATAACTAAAAGGCGCTATTCTTGGAAGAATAGCGCCCTTCAGATTAAGATATTGTCAGACTAGTTATAAATCCAAATCATATCAGCTGCATCACTGCATTGAGACGCAGCCGTACCGAATGTAATCGGCAAATCCGTAGTAGAGTTATTTCCATCCCAGGTATGATCGTTATCTCCGATTGAAATCTGAATTAAGCCGGAAGAAATTGATCCGCCCCAATCTGCAGAAGCGATTGCGGCACAAGCGGCTTTTTCAACATTTTTAAAAGTAATGATAAAATACGGACAATAAGTACTCTCATCTGTACAAGTACCATTTTTGGCAGCAGATGAAGATGCCGTAATTTCTACATCTCCGTTGTAAGCATTTTTCAAAGAAGTACTGGAACCTTGAGACAGGTCATTACCGACAATATCATAAGCAATCGCATTGGCAACAGACAAACCGGCATAAGAAGACTGGTTACCGTACGTTGTACGAATATTCGTAATCAACATAGAAATTTGATCTAATGTTTTGTTAATTTTATATTTGGCCATAGCTTTGGAATAACCGGTAATACCACCAATGGACAAAACGCCGACAATAGCGAGCACGCCTAACATTTCCACCATAGAACGCCCGGATTCTTCAGTTGTTCTTAAAATCTTAATCATATTAATTCTCCAGTTGTTAAGATACACGGGTTACCCCTTTGGATATATCTTATTTTACAATAGTTAAAAAAATGTTACAATACTGTCTTTAGTTAGGGATTAAAAACCCAACAAATAATCCAAACCTCAACCAACATATTATTTCATTGATATAATACAAACTAAAACAAGGCAATTTTTTTGTAAAAACAATACACTGTTTTCTGTTACACGTATTTCTTGTCAAAAACCGTTATTCCGCAATCCTAAAACAAAAAAAACACCACACAGGCAGGTTTTTGTAACTGGCGGAGAGATAGGGATTATTTCGCTGCGCTTCATTCTCCTCGCTCATGCGCTACCGCTTAGCGGCGTTCTCTCGCCCGCCTTTCGCTCGAGCGCCGAACCCTTTTATCCTAGGGCTCAAATCCTAAACTTCCTCATCAGTTACAAAAAAAACACCACAAGGGTGTTTTTTATAACTGGCGGAGAGATAGGGATTCGAACCCTAGGTGCCCCGTAAAGAGCACAATTGATTTCGAGTCAACCGCATT